>JAALLE010000091.1 GCA_011087605.1 Hyphomicrobiales bacterium | reverse complement strand
GTCTGATGGGCCGTCTATAAAAGCATCAGGTTGGGGTAGCTGGGTAGTTACCAATATCGAAGGAATTGCCGAAGACGGCACGGTCGAGGCAATTAGCGTCGCCAATGCACGTACATTTGCGCTTGGTGTGCAGTGGCACGCCGAATACGACCCGCATGACAATCCGGTTAATCAGGTCCTGTTTGAGGCCTTTGGCGACGCCCTGCGCGACGCTCGCGGCAGTTAAATACGTGCTACATCGGCATGGGATTGTCGCGATATACCGACTGAATCTCGGCCAGTACGGCTTCCGATAGTTTCACATCTGCCGCAGCAATATCAGTTTTCAACTGATCAAGAGTTGTGGCTCCGACGATAACGCTCATCATGAATGGCCGGGTAAGACAAAAGGCCAAAGCCATTTGGGCCAGAAGCAATCCGTTCCTTTTGGCGATGTCATTATACAAAGCGATAGCTTGTTCACTTTGTTTGACATAGCGACCATTGAGACCGTCCTGCATTGACCGACGCGATCCTTCAGGCACCATTCCATCAATATATTTGCCGGAAAGCCCGCCCGCAGCCAGAGGGGAAAACGCCATCAGACCAACATTTTCCAGCAGGCTCAGTTCGGCCATGTCGGTGTCGTAAATGCGACAAATCAAACTATATTCGTTCTGCATGGAGACAATGCGAGGTAGGTCGTGTTTTTTGGCCACGTCAAGAAATTTCATGGTCCCCCAGGCGCTCTCGTTGGACAGGCCGAACGCGCGCAACTTGCCCTCCACCTGCAGGTTTTGCACTTCGCCAAGGATATCGGCGACCTCCTGCTCCATATCACCAGGTTGCAGTTTGCTGGCATCAAAATTCCAATATTTGCGAAAATGATATGACCCGCGGTTTGGCCAGTGCAACTGATAGAGATCGACCACATCGGTTTGCAGGCGTTTCAGGCTAGATTCCAATGCTTCGCGAATGGTGCTGCCGGTCACCCTGGCGCCATTGCGGATATCCTTATTGCCTTCACCCGTCACCTTGGTGGCGACGATCAACTCGTCACGGTCCGCCCTCTGTTTCAGCCAATGACCAAGATATTCCTCAGTGCGGCCGGTGGTTTCTGGCAACCGGGGAGTGGTCGGGTACATTTCCGCCGTATCGATGAAATTGACTCCTTCGCCTATCGCATAGTCCAGCTGTTCATGTGCCTCAGCCTGAGAGTTTTGCGACCCCCAAGTCATCGTACCGAGACAGATTTCGCTCACCATGATTTCGGTGTCGCCGAGTTTGTTGAATTTCATTGAATGCTCCGAGCGGGAATTGGGCGATTTGGTCAAGCTGTTTTGTTGGATAAAAACTGAAGTTAATCCAGAACTTTTGCGCTATGTATGGAAATTGAGGCCGTTTTGATCAGGCCTTTTCCAATGCGATGGCAATGCCTTGGCCGACGCCTATGCACATCGTGGCCAGGGCGTATTGGTTATCGCCACCGCCTTTGTTCAATTGTAGTGCGGCAGTGCCGGTGATGCGGGCGCCGGACATGCCAAGCGGGTGGCCAAGGGCGATGGCCCCGCCATTGGGGTTGATATGTGGCGAGGATTCGTCCAGCCCCAGTTCGCGTAACACTGCAATGCCTTGCGAGGCGAAGGCTTCGTTCAGTTCGATCACGTCAAAATCTGCCGGTTTGAGCTTCAACCGGTGACACAATTTCTGCGTGGCGGGAGCAGGACCAATGCCCATAATGCGTGGCTCAACGCCGGCAACTGCTCCCCCCATGATCCGGGCAATGGGAGTTAAACCATGTTTGCGAACAGCCTGTTCTGACGCGATGATCAGGGCGGCGGCACCATCATTGACCCCCGATGCATTGCCTGCAGTCACCGTGCCGCCTTCACGGAAAGGTGCACGCAGGGCTGCAAGTTTTTCCAGACTTGTGGCTCTTGGATGTTCGTCACTGTCGATTACCAGATCGTCACTGCGCCGCTGGGGAATTGCCACCGGGATAATTTCATCGGCCAACCGTCCGTTTTGCTGAGCGGCAGCGGCCTTTTGTTGGCTGTGCAGCGCAAATTGATCCTGGTCTTCGCGTGAGATCTGGAATTGTTCTGCAACATTCTCACCAGTTTCCGGCATTGAATCGATGCCGTATTGCTTTTTCAACAGCGGATTGACGAAGCGCCAGCCAATGGTGGTGTCGTAGATCTCAGCCTTGCGCGAAAAGGCCGAATCCGCTTTGGGCATAACGAAGGGCGCGCGCGACATGCTTTCAACGCCACCGGCCAGAATGAGGTCCGCTTCGCCAGCCTTGATGGCCCGGGAGGCATCGATTACCGCGTTCATGCCCGATCCGCAGAGCCGGTTTATCGTTGAGGCGGGTATTGATTGAGGCAGGCCGGACAATAATACGGCCATGCGACCGACATTGCGATTATCCTCGCCGGCTTGATTGGCGCAGCCAAAAATGACGTCTTCTACTGCTTCCCAGTCCACATTCGGGTTGCGTGATTGCAGGGCAGCGAGTGGTATGGCGCCGAGATCGTCAGTGCGGACCGACGACAGCGCACCACCGAAACGACCGATGGGCGTGCGAATGTAATCGCAGATAAAAGCTTCTTGCATGATATTCCTCAGGCGGCTTGCGCCTTGGCTGTTCGCGCGTTCAGATCGCGCAAGGTTGTCAGTTCCAACTTGGTAGGTGGTGGTGTTTCCACCACATTATCATCGAATCTTACCGGCCAGCCACAGGTGGTCTGCACCATATTGCGGGTTACGCCGGGATGCAGCGAGCGAATGACGAATTCCTTGCTGACCTCGTCGGGCGTCCACACGGCCAGATCGGTGATCAGCAGGGTTGGGCCCCTTGTTTTGATACCGAGTCGCTGGCGGTGATCGCCTCCGTCGCCATGGCCAAAACTGGTATAGAAGTCGATCTTCTCGACCATGCCGCGCAGGCTTTGCTTCATGGTGATATATATCTGGCCTGAAGAGGCGGCAATTTCAGGTGCGCCTCCGCCGCCCGGCAGTCGGGTTTTGGGCGCATGGTAATCGCCAATCACCGTGGTGTTGATATTGCCAAACCTGTCGAGCTGGGCCGCCCCCAAAAAGCCGACCGTTACGCGTCCGCCCTGCAGCCAGTAACGAAACATTTCCGGCACACCAACCGTGGTCAGGGCTGTTTCGCAGAGTTCGCCATCACCAATAGACAAGGGCAGTACATCCGGTGCCGTTCCGATCGTGCCGGATTCGTAGATGAGCGTAATATCAGGAGCATGGGTTAGCCGGGCCACATTGCATGCCGCTGATGGTGCGCCGATGCCGACAAAACACACATCATCACTGGTCAAAGCGCGAGACGCGGCGATAGTCATCATTTCAGAAGCGGTCACGTCGCTCATCTTCAAGTCCTCACTGCGGTGGTCTCAGGTCGGCGACCCGGGCATCGAAATCGTCTGGTGAGGCGTGCAGCACGTTGTCCTTCATCCAATTTGTAAATCGCTCCCGGTCAGCCGAAATCTCATCCCATTCGATATAACTCGCGTTGTCGCGATCATAATATCCACGTGCATAGGATGGGTGCGCACCACCTTTCACCTGACAAACCGCACTGATCGTCCAATGCGGCAGGATCACGGCATTGGGGTGTATATCGTCAAAATCATCTACCACCTCTTCAACCGTCACGACAGCCCGCTTGGCGGCGAGCACCGCTTCCTTCTGGACCCCGACAATGCCTTCTATCAAAACGTCGCCCTTGCGGCTGGCTTTTTGGGCGTGGATGAAGGTGACATCAGGACGGTTTGCAGGGACAGCCGCGAGTTCTTCACCGGTAAATGGGCAGATTATGGATTTTACATTCGGGCTGACCTGCTTCAGGCCGGCGCCGAGATAGCCACGAAATACGGCCAGCGGCAGGCCAGCCGCGCCAGCTTCGTAGGCGTTGGCCATTGCTGCGTGCGAATGCTCTTCAATCTCCAGAGGTCGCGGCCATTGATTTTCAACCGCATCGCGCACTCGTCGCAACAAGCCGACACCAGGATTTCCGGCATAGGAAAAAATCATTTTCTCAACCCGTCCGAGGCCGACAAACTGGTCATAAACCAGGTCGGGCGTCATTCGCATGAGAGTCAGGTCCGTCATCCCCTGACGCATCACCTCGTGGGCAGCTGCATGAGGAATGAGATGGGTGAAACCCTCAAATGCAGCTGTGTCACCGGATTTGATATTTTCTGAAACAGCCTCTTGGAGCGTTGAAACAAGTGTCATTTTTACCGCTGCACCCCGACAAGACCAAAATTCTTTTCGACGACATATTCTTGGCCAAACCGGTCCATTGCTTTTTCCTAATGCGCCAATATCGACTTCAATACGCGTCTGAGGTCGGTTGCCGGATCACTGCTTGCAGCTTCTGCGCGCCACCCGACATGCTGGTCCGGGCGAACCAGCACGATACCACTGTCGCGGATCTCACGATTGCGTGCCCAATCACCTGTAAAATCCTGCCAATATTGGCGCGGGCCGATTTTGTGACAGACAATGTCGATCTTTAATTCTTCGCCGACACTGCGCGCCGCCTCAATCCAGCCGTCCCCTCCAATGCCGGTCAAGATTGTGAATTGCCCTTGCCCGCACAGGTCGAGCGTCGATGCCTTGCCGCCCTTGTCATCGAACAGCCAGGCATGAGGCAATCGTGCACCGGGCCAGGTCGTTGGGTGATAGTGCAGTTCCGCATCCATGGCGAATTCCGGTTCATCCGACCCGTCGCCAACAATCGCCTCAGACTGATAGCGTTGGTTCATTTCCACACCATGACAATCAAATTCGTATTTCTTGAATGCGATGGCGTCTGCAATCGCCTGACGCTGTTTTTCTGCATCGTCAGTGTCGTCGCAGCGGGCATCCATATTCGCCTGCATTTTGACCGGGTCAATTGAGTCCAGAAGGCCCAGCGCGCCAAAAATAGGGCCAAATTCCTCGATCGACTGGTTGGCCCGACTGACAATCTGCTTGGCAATTGGTGCACGCTCCATCTGATAGGATTCAAGCAACCCGGGGTCCGCCGTTCCGTTCAACACGGCAGCCAGTTTCCAGGCCAGATTGAAGGAATCCTGAATGGAAGTGTTCGATCCCAAGCCGTTGGAAGGTGGATGCCGGTGGGTTGCATCGCCGCCACAGAAGACCCGACCATTACTGTTTGTAGTGGCGTACATATTGTTAACCGTCCAGGTGGATACCGATGTGATATCAATTTCAAGATCCTCATCGCCAACCAGTCCGCGAATGGTCTTTTTGGCAAACTCATCCGTGACCTCGGGCTCCGGTTCGTTGATGTCGTAACCCCAAATCGCCAGCCATTCATTCCAGGGGCGAATCATTCGAACAACCCCCATGCCGATGCCGCCAACATCGGATCCCGGTTGCAGCACCCAATAAAGAACTGAAGGTCGGTGTGCGACATATTTCGACAGGTCGGCCTTGAACAGGAGATTGATCGATCCGGCGACGCCCATCTGGCCTTCGAAGTCCAGCCCGGTGTGTTCGGCTACCAGTGAATTGCCACCATCGGCACCGTAAAGATATTTCGAGCGGATGGCGAGTTCCTTGCCGGTCAGCCGGTCGAGACAGGTTGTTGTCACACCTTCGCCGTCCTGTTCATGGCGCAGATATTCCGTAGACATGCGTGCCTGGGTGCCTCGTGAACAGGCGGTCTTGAAAAGCAGCGGCTCCATAAAGGTCTGCGGCAGGTCATTCATGAAACAGGGCGAAGACAACAGGTGTTCTGCGGCAGAATTGGGTGCATTGCCCCAGGTGCGAATGCGGCCGATTTCTTCACCCGCAAGCGATGTACAAAAGACATTCTCACCCATCAGCTCTTTTTCGGTAGCATGCATATAAGCCTCGGCCTCAACGTCTGGGCCGAGATCTCGTAAAACTTCCATCGTTCGTTGATTTGTGATGTGAGCACGGGGGGTGTTGGCCAACCATCGATAACGATTGACCACCATGTTCTCCACACCATAGGTCGACAGCAGAGCGGCCATTGATGACCCCGCCGGCCCGGTGCCGATGATCAATACGTCGGTTGTGATGTCTGCCATGAATTATTCCTCCCGAATTGCTCACCATAACGCCTATCGCGGCGAACAGAAGATACCTGTTTAAGTTTGTGGCAATTCGGGGGAAAAAATTGTGGCCGGCAAGTCGTACAGTTGTGCCAAGCCCTCAGCAACACGATCAATTGGTCACTGCTCAGGAATAGCTGACGACTTCAATTTCAATGCCATCGCGGTTGTGGAAGTAGAATCGACGACCCGGCTCATAATCCCATTGCGGACCTGGTTCATATCCGGCTGCTTTGACGCGGCCTTCCATGGCATCAATATCCGAGACCACCAGTCCGATATGATTGAGTCCCTTTTGGGTCGTGTAACTGTCGATTTCGGACGGATCGGCACCGACCTTTGGAGAATACAGTGCCAGATAGCTGTTATCTGACCCTACATGATAGGTCTCACCTTCGCCATCAAGGGCACCACCATGCCAGCGCACTTTCCAGTCAAACAGGGAGCAAAGTTCGTCTGCCGTGGCTTTGGCATCGCGGACGGTGAAGTTGATGTGTTCCAAAATAACGGGTGTCATGAAATGTCCTTTCAAGTGGCCATAAATCAATGGTAGAAGGAGATCCTAATCTCTCAAGTTAACTTGAGGTCAAGCTATAAATTGGATTATTGAAATGGCCGCGACGGGCGTTGCATTGAAACCTAACCAGTTACCGATCGGGGAGGTGGCGCGGCGAACCGGTCTGTCGGTCTCCGCCATCCGATTTTACGAGGAACGCGGGCTTGTCACTGCCGGGCGCAACAGGGGAGGGCAACGGCGCTTTGCCCGCTCAGACATTCGGCGTCTGTCATTCATATTGATCGCACAGAATATGGGCTTTTCGCTGCAGCGCATTGCCTCGGCGTTGTCCGGCCTGCCCACGCATCGGGCTCCCAGCAAAGCGGAATGGGCGAAGATGGCGGAAGGCTTTCGTGGCGATTTGGAGGACCGTATTGCCACCTTGTCGCGCTTTAGAGACCGGCTCGATACCTGTATTGGCTGTGGCTGTTTGTCGCTGGATGATTGTGGTCTTTACAACACTGATGACAAGGCGGGCCGCACCGGTTCCGGACCGCGCTATGTGATCGGTACGGTCAACGACCCGCAAAGAGGGAATTAAAATGCGACGCTGATAAGAGCTTTGGCATCATCGCTGTGCCATTCTGCAGGGCCGTTGAGAACACCAAGCACGCAGCTTTGATCGCTCACCAACAGGGTAGCAGGCAGGCCAAAAGCCAAGCCGGCTTTTTTGAGGACGTTGAGGGTCGCCAGATCGCCGTCATGGAAGAAGCCAGCATTTTTCATGCCGATATCACGGTAGAATTTTTTGGGCTTGTGGGGAGAACCCAGGTCGACGCTGACCGGAACAACTTCAAACCGATCTCCCCCCAAATCCTTTTGCAGCCCATCCAGCGCCGGCATTTCTGCCCGACAGGGTGCACACCAGGTGGCCCATAAATTGAAAAGCACGGTCTTGCCTTGCCATTCGGTCAGGTTTCGGGTTTTGCCGTTCTCGTCATCAAAGGCCAATTCGCCGACGGAAATCGGGCGGTCCAGTGCCTTGAATGCGGCAAGGTGTCCCCCGGCCTTGGCGTCGAGCGCTGTCCGCAGCTTTTCATCAACCGCACAAGCGGCTGAAGCCAGCGGCCCCACGTCGCCCTCGCCGCCTTCGCCGCCGTTGCCGCCATTGCCAATCTGCCCGGAAAACGCGTATAGGGCTGCACCAACGGCAAGTCCCAACACACCGGCCAAAACGGCCATTTTGAGCGTGTTGCTACGCTTGCCATTTGTTTCATCGGTTTTGGGTGAATTTCCCTCACTCATGTTCTGTCCAGACAAGGTTTTTATTGATGGCCAACAAACAAGATCCCACGGCACCAGCTAGCGAAAATACCATGTGGGGCGGCCGGTTTGCAGCCGGACCGGACGCCATCATGGAAGAAATCAACGCCTCGATAGACTTCGACCGCAAGTTTTATGCCCAGGATATCGAAGGATCACGGGCACATGCCCGGATGTTGCACGATCAGGGCATTTTGTCATCAGCAGATCATGCCGCAATCGATCAAGGATTGTGCACAATTTTGTCAGAAATTGAATCGGGTCAGTTTGAATTCTCCCGGTCTCTGGAAGATATTCACATGAATGTGGAAAGCCGGTTGGCCGAACTGATCGGTCCGGTCGCTGGTCGCCTGCATACAGCGCGGTCTCGCAACGATCAGGTTGCACTGGACTTCCGCATGTGGGTGCGCGACCAAACCGATGCAGCCCAGGTCGCATTGCTGGCATTCATCAGGTCGCTGCTTGAAAAAGCTGAAGAACATGCCGACACGGTGATGCCCGGTTTCACCCACCTGCAGACGGCGCAGCCCGTAACATTTGGCCATCATTGTCTGGCCTATGTGGAGATGATGGCCCGCGATTTGTCCCGGTTTCGCGATGCCCGCGAGCGGATGAATGAATGTCCGCTGGGGGCGGCGGCTCTGGCGGGTACGGGATTTGATATTGATCGCCATGCGACCGCCCAGGCGCTTGGCTTTCGCGAACCTACGCGAAATTCGCTGGACAGCGTTTCAGATCGCGACTTTGCGCTGGAATTTCTGTCGGCAGCAAGCATTTGTGCCACCCATTTGACCCGTATGGCAGAGGAAATTGTCATCTGGTCAACACCGCAATTTGGCTTTGTCCAACTGTCGGACAGATTTTCCACCGGCTCGTCAATTATGCCGCAGAAAAAAAACCCGGACGCCGCAGAGCTTGTGCGCGGCAAAGGCGGCAGAATTACCGGTTCTCTGATCGGACTGCTGACCGTGATGAAAGGCCTGCCGCTGACCTATTCCAAGGATATGCAGGAAGACAAAGAGGGCGTTTTCGATGCTGCTGAGACGCTTGAACTCTGCCTCGCTGCGATGACCGGCATGATTAAGGATATGACTGTCAACACAGCGAATATGGCGGCCGCTGCTGGTTCGGGATATTCCACGGCAACTGACCTGGCTGACTGGCTGGTTCGTGAAGCGGGTATTCCGTTTCGTGAGGCGCATCATGTGACAGGGCGCGCGGTCGCACTTGCTGAATCGCAAGGTTGTGAACTGTCTGAATTGCCTATTGCAGATTTACAGGAACTTCACGGTGACATTACCGAGGCGGTTTATGAAGTCTTGACGGTCCAGGCCAGTGTTGCCAGCCGCACCAGTTTTGGCGGGACTGCGCCCGAGAGCGTTCGCATTCAGATCAAGGATTGGCATGCACGTCTTGGCTGACTGATTTGCCATGATGTAGGATTGGAGCAAACGGGTGGTGTCAGTCTCAAAACGTGATATGAATCACCCATGAGTTGAACGCACAGGTCGATAAGGCACAGCTGCGATGAAAAAAACTTTGACAATTATGGTGATCATGGGGGCGGTTGGTGCACTCTTGTCCGCCTGTGGCCGTGCGGGGCCTCCGATGAAACCTTCGCAGGCAGCGATCAAGCAAGCCAAAGAGGCCAAGGAAACACCACCTCAGGCGCCTGTTCCCAACAGCCAGAACAAGGATAAACACTTTATCCTCGATGGCCTGCTGGAATAGCGAACGTCCCTCTACTACTCCTGAAATTTGTAACATCATGAACCACTTCGATTACCGAGATGGCATCTTGCATGCCGAAGAAGTCAGCCTGCCAGAAATAGCTGCTGCAGTCGGCACGCCATTCTATTGCTATTCTACCGCGACTTTGGAACGACACTACAATGTGTTCACTGAAGCCTTCAGCGATATTGATGCGATGGTATGCTATGCCATGAAGGCCAATTCCAATCAGGCGGTACTGGCAACTCTGGCCAGGTTGGGGTCGGGTGCCGATATCGTTTCGGAAGGGGAACTACGCAGAGCCCGCGCCGCAGGTATCCCCGCCAGCAAGATCATGTTTTCCGGTGTCGGCAAGAAACCGTCGGAAATGGATTACGCGCTGGAAGAAGACATATTTTGCTTCAACATCGAATCCGAGCCAGAGCTGGAACTGCTGTCCGCCAGAGCTCAGGCTCTGGGCAGACAAGCGCGCGTGTCGTTCCGCATCAATCCAGATGTTGATGCGATGACCCACGCCAAGATATCCACTGGCAAGGCGGAGGATAAATTTGGTATTCCCTGGAAAGATGCGCCGCGCATATATGCCAAGGCAGCCGAATTACCAGGTATCAAGGTTACCGGTATCGACATGCATATCGGCAGCCAGATTACTGATCTGGAACCGTTTGACCGGGCATTTGCGCGGTTAGCTGAACTGATCGAGCGCCTACGCAATGATGGCCACAAAATTGACCATGTTGATCTCGGTGGCGGACTTGGCATCCCCTATCACGAGGATAATCAACCACCCCCGGACCCGGACGCCTATGCCGAGGTGGTCAAGCGCCATGTCCGCAATCTGGATGCACAGGTGATCTTTGAACCGGGACGTCTGATTGCCGGAAATGCTGGTATATTCGTCACGGAAGTCACTTATGTAAAAAAAGGCGATGATCGAACCTTCGTCATTGTTGACGGTGCCATGAATGACTTGATCCGGCCGACCTTATACGACGCGTATCACGAGGTGCGACCGGTGAATATCGGGGGTGGATTTTCGGCTCGAATCACCGCCGATATCGTTGGGCCAGTATGCGAATCAGGTGATTATCTGGCTAAGCAACGTGAAATGCCCGAACCGCAGGCTGGTGATCTACTGGCGCTGGGATCAGCCGGAGCCTATGGCGCGGTACAGGCCGGAACCTATAATTCTCGACCTCTGGTGCCGGAAGTGTTGGTAAAAGGGAACGAATTCCACGTGATTCGCCCGCGTTTGAGCTATCAGGACCTGATCAACCTGGATTCTGTGCCCGATTGGCTCGAATAGGCAATTTGCCAGCACCACGTTCACAAGTTCGAGACCAATGGGGCCAATTGGCGCACTGGTCTCGCATTTGCCGTTTTTAATGATAGACTGTTGTCATGAAAAATATGCGCACGGACTCCGCCACAGTGCGCGATGGGGCGGATAGTCCACAATTGTTGAACCAGGCCGACCCTGGTCAAAAATTACACAAGACCCGAATTCTGGCTGGGTTGGCCGAATCCTGGGAGCGTTTCTGGCCGTGCGTCCTGCCATTTGTTTGTGTCATCGCCCTGTTCTTAACGGTCTCCTGGCTTGGGCTGTGGCCAGCGATGCCCACCGAGATAAGACTGGCGCTGTTGGCCGTATTTGCCATATTGGCCTTGGTGGCGCTGACGCCAATGCGATTCTTTTCATTGCCCACCAGCGCCGAAATAGACAGTCGCATTGAGCGCAGTTCTCTTCTGCCGCATCGCCCGGTTACTGCACAGGTGGATAACCAGGCCCAGATTGCTGGCAGTGAGGACGCCTTTGCAAAAGCCTTGTGGGTTGAACACCGGCGCAGAATGGCCGGAAAGCTGAACAATCTGAGTGCCGGCATACCAGTGCCCAAAGTGGCGGCAAAGGACCCCTTTGCCTTGCGCGCTGTTGTAGTGCTTCTGCTGTTTGTTGGATTTGCGGCCGGCTGGGGCAACTGGTCATCCCGCATTGGCGATGCGTTTCGCAATCATGTCGACCCGGTAATTGCCAGCGTTGGTCGGATCGACGCCTGGCTGACTCCACCCGCCTATACCAATCGTCCCCCGGTATTTCTCGGCAGCAATATTACCGCTGCCACTGTGCCCGAAGGCAGCGATCTGATTGTGCGCTTGCTTGATATCGAAGCTCCAAAACTGAACGTAATCGCAGGCGGTGATGGCAGCAGCGGAGTGAGTGATGAAATCAAGCCGGAAGTGGCGGAGGCGGATGATTCCAAGACCGACACATCGCGAAGCATAAATTTCAAATCGGTTATGGAACAATCGAGCGGATTGCAGCTTCTATCTGATGAAAATATCATTCGAAACTGGCAGGTGACAGTACTACCCGATAACGATCCAACGATCAGTTTCAGTGAAGACCCAACATCATCAAACCGCGGTTCGCTGGACTTTGCCTACGCCGTTGAAGATGATTATGGCGTCGTACAGGCGAGCGCAAAAATTGTTCAAGCCGCGCCGAAATCTGCCAATGCTGTTCCGCTCATCGAAGCACCGCAAATCAATCTCCCTTTGCCCCGCCACCGGGCACGCAAGGGAACCGCTCGCACCAGCCAGGACTTGACGTCTCACCCTTGGGCAGGCGCGGAGATAAAACTGACGCTAATTGCAGAGGATGAAGCCGGCCAAACCGGGCGCAGCGAAACCAAAGTTTTGATCCTGCCAGAACGCATATTCACCAAACCATTGGCCTTGGCGGTGGTCGAAGAAAGACGCAACCTGGCGCTCGATGCCAATGCGGCACCTCAGGTTGCCGAAATGCTGGACATCATCACCGATACGCATCCTGAAGAATTTATCAAAGACACCGCCGTGTATACGGCCTTACGGGTCGCCTATCGCAGCATCAGCCGCACAAAGGATCACGACGAACTTCGCGAGGCACTGGATCTGCTGTGGGAAACCGCCCTGGCCATTGAAGACGGAGATTTGTCCCTGGCAGAACGGCGGTTGCGAGATGCTCAGGAGCGCCTGTCCAAGGCATTGGAAAATGGCGCTACCGATGAAGAAATTGATGAGTTGATGAAGGAATTGCGCGCTGCAATGGATGCATTCATGCGTGAACTTGCGCAGCAGATGGCCCGAAACCCACAAAACCAGCAGGCCATGCCGATGGACCCCAATAGTCAGGTCATGCGCCAGCAGGATCTTGATCGTTTGATGAAGCAGATTGAGGATCTGGCAAAATCCGGCTCTCAGGATGCTGCCCGCCAGTTATTGCAGGAACTCCAGCGCATGATGAATAACCTTCAAATGGCGCGTCCGGGGCAACAACAGCAGCGACAGAACGACCAGTTCAGCGAGCAAATGAACAAGCTCGGCGAAATGATGCGTCAGCAGCAGCAATTGATGGATCAGACCTTCGACATGCAACGCCGTCAACAAGGACAGCAACAAGGGCAACGGCAAGGTGAAAATCGCCAAAGCCAGCGGCCGGGGCAGCAGCAGGGTCAGGAAGGCCAGTCTGGTCAGCAACAACCCATGACACCGGAAGAATTTGCCCAGGCGATGAAAGAGCTGCAACGCCAGCAAGGCGAATTGCAGCGGCAAATGCAAGAAATGCAGGACGAATTACGCGGCATGGGATTGAACCCGGGCGAAAAACTTGGCGAAGCCGGGGAAGCGATGGGAGAAGCCGAACAGCAATTGGGCCAGGGTGAAACCGGAGAAGCCACAGGTCAACAGGGTCGCGCACTGCAAGCCATGCGTGAAGGTGCTCAACAGATGATGCAGAACATGCAAAATCAGGCCGGAGAACAGGGCCGTCGCGGTGAGCGCGGCCAGCACGGTCAACAGACACGTGGGGATCGCGATCCACTTGGTCGCCAAAGTCGCAGTCAGGGGCCGCAGCTTGGCAATGATACCAAAGTTCCCGGAGAAATCGACGCCCAAAGAGCGCGACGCATTCTTGAAGCTATCCGCCGCAAACTGGGCGAAACGACGAGGCCCAGACTCGAATTGGACTATCTTGACCGACTGTTGCCCACCCGTTGATAGGCTGGCTGCCGTCATTAGGTCTGAAGCTGCTCACGTAGCACAAATTTTTGAATTTTGCCGGTGCTGGTTTTGGGGAGCTCCTGAAAAATAATGGTTCTGGGGACCTTGAAGCCCGCCAGATTTTCACGGCAAAACTCAATGATTGCGTCTTCCGTTGTGGCCGCACCACTGCGAAGTTCGACAAACGCGCAAGGCGTTTCGCCCCATTTTTCATCCGGCCGGGCAACAACCGCCGCTGCGGTTACGTCGGGGTGTTTGTAGAGCGCGCTTTCGATTTCCACCGAAGAAATGTTTTCACCGCCGGATATGATGATGTCTTTCGAGCGATCCTTGATCTGCAGATAACCATCCGGATGCATGACTGCCAGATCGCCGGTGTGGAACCAGCCGCCTGCAAAACATTCATGTGTCGCTTCCTTGTTACGGTAATAACCTTTCATGACCACATTGCCGCGAATCAGGATCTCACCCAAAGTCTCCCCATCGGCTGGCACTGGTTCCAGAGTTTCCGGGTCAGCCACAGTGACATCTTCGGTAACCGCATATCCAACACCCTGTCGGGAATTCAAATCGGCCAGATCCTCAGCGCCGACATCTGACCATTCTTCCTGTTCAATGCACTCGACCACGTGGCCATAGGTTTCGGTCAAGCCGTACACATGAGTGAGATTAAATCCGGCCTGTTTGAATGCGTGTAATACAGATGGAGGTGGCGGTGCAGCGGCTGTATAGACATTGACCGGCCAGTCAAACGGTCGCCGCTCCTCTTCAGTTGCATTGATCAGCATCGACAAAACTATTGGCGCGCCACCAAAATGGGTGACACCGTGGTCGGCGATGCCGTCATAAAGGTTTTTGGCGGTGATATTGCGGATCAGTACACTCATGCCACCATTGGCAGCTAGCGCCTAGGCATGGCCCCAGCCATTGCAGTGAAACAGCGGCACCACATACATGTGAACAGGAAATTTTCCTTGCCCTGCACCGGTTAACGGCCATGCTGCGATAGTACCCAGCGCGATCAGATAAGCCCCGCGATGATGCACCACAACGCCCTTCGGGTCGCTGGTGGTACCAGACGTATAATTCAGTGATATCGCATCCCATTCATCCGCCGGCATGTGCCAACCATCAGATTCAATCAGTTTTGCGCCGTTGAGGAACGAGTCGTAATCTGATGACCCAAGTTCCTCGCCGTCTGGTTCATCGGTTTCGATATCGACAATGTCGATGACCAGCAGCTCCGGCTTATTCAACTTTTGCAGGGCCTGTTTAACTTCGCCGGCGAAACGGCTGTCGGTGAACAAAGCCTTTGCCTGACCATGCTCCAGAATATAAGCAATTGTATTGGCATCCAGCCTGATATTGATCGGGTTCAGCACAGCACCTGCCATCGGCACCGCAAACTGGGCTTCAAACATCTCCGGAATGTTGGGCGCAATGAACGCCACGGTGTCATTTTTCCCAATGCCCGCTTGGTTAAGAGCGACAGCAAATCTGTTGCAACGCTCAAATACCTGCTCCCAGCTTCGTTGGGTATTTCCATAAATATAGGCCGGGCGGTGGCCAAAAACCCTGCGGGCCCTGCTGAAAAACGAAAGCGGCGTCAAAGGTGTGAAATTTGCCGGGTTCCGGTCAAGGTTTTGATCATAGGCGTTGGTCATAGAAACCGGCTCATTGATTGGATGGTATTTGCGCAAGCCTTACCCAAGAACTCTGCTGAGGGAAAGTTGTGATTAAGGGTTTGTTTGCCACGCCGGTGAACCAATTCCAAACCATCCGACGCTAGAATTACGGTCGATTGCGGAACTTCTTTGGAAAGACCGATGACGAGACCTGCGTTGATTGTGCCAATGCTGAGCCTGACATTGATACTGGCAGCTGTGCCGGTTCATGCTTCCAGCTTGCTGGAGTTGGGCAAGAAACCTTCCAAGGAAACGATTGTGTCGATTGGCAGTGCGCCAATCAAAAAGAACATTCCACTCAATCTGGGTGACTTGCGAACTGTAGAGGCCAAATTACCACCGGCACCATTGACGCGCAGTCAACGTATGGCCTTGCGCGCCAAGAAAGCTGCGTCTCGACAACAGCAGGTGACAAATGCGCGCCGCCGCCAAAGGGTCGCTCAGCAACAGGTAGAATACGATGAGGATGAAGGGTTTGCTGTCGACGGCATTGGCGAACCGATAATGGAATAGCCAGACGGTGAATTACAAACCGTCTCCCAGGCTGACGTCGCGGGTAGCCGAGCGAATGGACACCGAAAATCCGGCCATAACGTCGATCAATGTCATCAGCATCAACGCGAAGAACGCCGAGGTTGACGCGGCGGGCACCAGCAGAAATTCAATCAAAAAGATGATCAGCACCACGGTCGACAACAGGTGATCGACAGTAACTACCCAGCTACCCCAACCTGATGCTTTTATAGACGGCCCATCAGACGG
>JAALLE010000090.1 GCA_011087605.1 Hyphomicrobiales bacterium | reverse complement strand
CGTCTGATGGGCCGTCTATAAAAGCATCAGGTTGGGGTAGCTGGGTAGTTACATAAATTTCTCCTAAATATAAAATGAGATATTATTGAATATCAAGATCCATACAAAGAACTCATCAACCAGGTGCCGTGACTTAAGGCTTATTGAAAGGGAGATAAACAATGAAATCGGGCGCACTGCCCGCAAGCGAGCAAGTCTGAACAACCGTCTTCAGGACCTTCGCAGCCGCAAAACCCTGCTGGTTCAACGGCGCAACCGACTGCAAAATGAGAGCGTCGGATTGGCATTTGGGACTTTACCTTTGGGTGCCATTGGGAGGGCCTTGGCTGGCGCCAAGCCAAAGCACAGACAGGAACTGGAAGATGTCAAACTGCAAATCGAAGAACTGCACGACCAGATAGGGACTACCGAAGCCGGATTTGATCAACTTGAGACGGATCAACGAAGGCTTGAAACCAGTTTGGACCGAAACGCGGCAGAAATGGATCGGTTGAACTGCGTGCGGTGAACTCCAGAATTCGGCTTGCCGTCAAAGGACCGAGCACCCATGCGGCGTAGTTCAGGCAGGCATCAGCCCGCCGCTCGCCGCCGCCGCCGCTACATATTTGGATAGACCGGTCCTTCCGCCCCCTGTGGCGGCACCCAGTTGATATTCTGGTTGGGGTCTTTGATGTCACAGGTTTTGCAGTGCACGCAGTTTTGCGCATTGATGACAAATACCGCGTCCTTAGCGCCTTCCTGAGCGGCATCGCCTTTTGCATCCACCCATTCATAGACGCCCACCGGGCAATAGCGCCGCGACAGGCCAGCATAGACTGAAAATTCTGACGATTTCTGCAAGTCCGCATCCAGAAGTTTCAGATGTTTCGGCTGATTTTCGTCGTGATTGGTGTTTGACAGGAATACCGATGACGAGCGATCAAATGTCAGCTTGCCATCGGGTCTGGCGTAGTGAATTGGCTGATGCTGAGAAGCTGGCTCCGTGGCCTGATAGTCGGCCTTGAGATGCTTCATCGTGCCAAAAGGCGACCAGCCGTACAACAAAGAGGTGCACCACATATCGAGGCCGGAAATGACGGTGCCGAGCACCGAACCATATTTGGTCACCAGCGGTTTGACATTGCGCACAGGCTTCAGGTCCTTGCCGACGTCGCTGTTGCGCCATGCGGCATCATAGGTCGACAATTCATCATTGGCGCGACCGGCTTTCAACGCATCCGCGACGTGTTCAGCCGCCAACATGCCCGACAACATGGCGTTGTGACTGCCCTTGATGCGCGGCACGTTCACAAACCCTGCAGAACAGCCCATCAGCGCGCCGCCGGGAAAGGACAGACGTGGCACGGATTGCCAACCGCCCTGAGTGATGGCGCGCGCGCCATATGCAATGCGCTTGCCGCCTTCCAGCAACGGCGCAACGGATGTGTGGGTTTTGAATTTCTGGAATTCCTCAAACGGTGACAGGTAGGGATTTTTATAACCAAGGGCGACAACATAGCCGACATAAACCTGATTATTTTCAATGTGATATATGAACGACCCACCATCCTGATTGTTTTGCAGCGGCCACCCCAGCGTGTGCATGACGGTGCCTTCGCTGTGTTTTTCCGGGTCGATTTCCCAGAGCTCCTTGAAGCCAAGACCGAATTTCTGCGGGTCGCTGTGTTCGTCCAGATTAAAATTACTGATCAGACTTTTGGCCAGTGATCCGCGGGCTCCTTCGCCGATCAGAACATATTTGCCATGCAATTCCACGCCGCGCTCAAAATTGGGACCTGGTGTTCCATCGCGTTGGACGCCCATATCACCGGTGGCGACGCCGATCACCGCGCCCTGATCATTGTAGACGACTTCGCTGGCAGCAAACCCGGGGAAGACTTCAACGCCCAGCGCCTCGGCTTTTTCAGCCATCCAGCGGCAGACATTACCAAGAGAAACGATGTAGTTGCCGTGATTGTTCATCAGTTTCGGCATTGCCCATGTCGGCAACGGGATTTTTCCTGCAGCTCCCATCAGGTAAAATTTGTCTTTCTTTACAGGCACTTTGAAAGGATGGGCATCTTCGTCGCGCCAATCGGGAAACAGACGATCTACCGCAACAGGGTCGATGACAGCGCCCGACAGAATATGCGCCCCGATTTCAGCACCCTTTTCCAGCACAACGACATTGACGTCGGGATCAATCTGTTTGAGACGGATGGCTGCAGCCAACCCGGACGGTCCACCGCCAACTATGACGACGTCAAATTCCATGCTTTCGCGTGGTTCAAGTGCTTCACTCATGACAGTTTCCTTATCACCAATTTTTCATGCCGTCGGATTGGCCCAACCATATCCTGCGCGGCCGTTATCGCCGTTTAGACTATGGTTTGCCTGCAATCAATCGCCTTGCAATATCGACAATCTGCTTCGTGGGGAAAACGGCCTTAGCCACCGACTTTCTTCAACACCGCAGATCCTGTGGCGAGAAGCCGTTTCTGGCCATCAAACACCTTGCCTTCAGTATAGACAACCGAGCGACCTGCACGGGTAACGCGGGCGACCGCATAAATGTGATCATCTTTCGGCGGCGCCAGGTAATTTGTGTTCAGTGACAAAGTTACGACCAACTGGCTGCCATCGTCGGACAAGGCGCGGCTGGCCGCAAAGCCACAGGCACTGTCGAGCAAGATCGCATGAATACCGCCATGCAGACCTTCATGGCGGTTGGTATGCCGGCCATCCATGATCAGATGGCTCTCGCACCGGTCGGCAAAAAGCCGGTTTTCATAACCCAGATTCTTCTGCAATCCGGTTTCCCCGACAATGATGCGCTCGGGTTGTTCCCCCTCAACCGGGATTTTGGGTTCGCCGCTGCTCATCAGGCCGTCGCCGCCGCCGTCGCCGCAATCGCGCCAAGTTTGATGATGCGCTGCAGATGGTGGTCCTCATCGCCAAACATGTGGTCGATCATGACGACGCGCTTGGCGTAGTGGCCAACGGCATATTCGAAGGTCATGGCAATGCCCCCATGCATCTGGATACATTCTTCGGCAATACTGCGCCCTGCCCTGCCGATAAGGTTTTTCAATGCGGACATGTGCCAATCCCGCTGGTCGGATTGCAAGTTTCCGGCGGCATTGATCAAAGCTGAGCGAATTTGCTCACGCTCCGTCATCATATCGGCCATGCGGTGTTGCAATGCCTGAAACTTGCCGATGGGCACGCCGAATTGTTTTCTGGTTTTCAGATAATCCAGCGTCATTTCAATGCCAACATCAATGGCCCCCAGAGCTTCAGCAGAAACGGCCAGAGTACCAGCGGCATTGACCTGCTCAATTAATGCGATGGCCTGACCTTCAACGCCAATCAGGCTATCTGCGGGCACTTCAACGTCTTTCAGCGCAATCTCAGCCGCGCGATATCCGTCAATTGTCGGATAGGAGCGTATATGTATTCCATCCGCATCGGCTGGCACGAGGAACAGGCTTATGCCGTCTGTGGCGTCGTTCCCGCCCGCGGTTCGGGCCGAGACCACCAATTTGTTGGCGGTATCGCCAGAAATCACAACCGCCTTGTTGCCATTGAGGCGATAGCCGGAACCCGACTTCTGCGCCACCGTCTCGACCTGGCTCAGACTATAGCGGCTGGCAGGTTCCCCATGGGCATAGGCAAGAAGACAATTGCCAGCCATCACCTCATCAAGCACATCACTGTGGGTCCCTGATGCAGCCAGCGCAGTTCCAGCCAGAAGGTTTGCAAGAAACGGCTCGACGACCAGTCCACCGCCCAATTGTTCAAACACCACCGATATATCGAAACCTGTGCCGCCAAATCCACCGCAGGATTCTGGAAACAAAGCGCCAATCAAACCCAGCTCGGCGAGCTGACTCCAATGGGCGCGGGAAAATCCATCATCGCTTCGGGCGTTGGCATGTCGGGTTTCAATGTCGTATTCATCGCGAACAAACCGACCAACCATGTCGGCAAGCATTTGACGTTCTTCGGTATGGGAAAAATCCATGCTGATCAGAGCCCCATCATCAATTTGGAAATGATGTTTCGTTGAATTTCGTTCGACCCGCCGTAAATGCTGGTCTTGCGATGATTGAAATAATCTGCGGCAACCGGATTGGCATAGTCCGGACCAATCGGCTCTTCGTTGTAGCCAATGTCCAGAGCTTCAGAAACGAAGGGCATTGCATAAGGGCCAAGTGCCCGCCGTGTCAGATCGTTGATCGACTGACGCAGGACGGTTCCCTTGATCTTCAGCATGGATACTTCGGGCCCGGGAGGAGCACCATCACTGGCGGCCTGCATGATCCGCATATTGGTGGTGCGCATGGCCGCGAGATCGATTTCGATTTCCGCCAGACGGGCCGCAAACAAGGCGTCTTCAGCCAGCGGCTTGCCATCTTTTTTCTGTTCACGGGCAATCTGCTTGAGATGTTCAATACTGGCCAAAGCGTCGCCGACACCGGCAATGCCGGAGCGTTCATGAACCAACAGATATTTGGCGTAGGTCCAGCCCTTGTTTTCCTCGCCGACAAGATTTTCTGCGGGCACACGCACATCGGTAAACCAGACTTCGTTGACCTCATGTGTGCCTTCCAGAAGGATGATCGGGCGCACTTCCACACCGGGCGTATCCATATCTACCAGCATAAATGAAATGCCCTGTTGCGGCTTGCCTTCCCTGGATGTGCGCACCAGACAGAAAATCCAGTTTGCGTGCTGACCCAGGGTCGTCCAGGTTTTCTGGCCGTTCAGCACATACTCATCGCCATCACGCACAGCGCTCATTTTCAAGGACGCCAGATCGGAGCCAGCACCAGGCTCGGAATAGCCCTGGCACCACCAATTGGTGCCATCGAGAATACGTGGCAGGTGATAGGATTGCTGTTCTTGTGAACCAAATGCCATCAGCACCGGGGCCAACATGTTGAGACCAAATGGCACGACACGCGGCGCACCGGCTGCATTCGCCTCAACGTCAAATATGTCGCGTTGAATTGCATTCCAGCCGCGGCCGCCGAATTCCACCAGCCAATGGGCATTGAGGTAACCGGCCGCATTCAAAATTGCATGCCAGGTTTCTGAATCCTGTTTTGTCAGGCGCTTTTTTGATTTGACCTTGCCACTGATTTCAGGAGGCAGCTTTTCAGCCAGAAACTGCCGCACCTCCAGTTGAAATGCCTGTTCCTCGTGCGTGTAATTCAGATCCATTTTAACCTCCAATTCATGCCATGCGCTACATGGCGCTGGTGCCGCCATCAAGGGCGACAGCCTGGCCGGTCATGAAGGAATTTTGCGGATCGCAAATCCATAACATTGACCGGGTAATTTCCTGCACTTCCGCCAACCGCCGCATGGGAATGCCGCGGGTAAGAAAATCCTCCGCCTTCTTGTCTCCACCGGCATCCGCCAACAGACCATCTTCAACCATCGGCGTGCGCGCAAAGGCGGGGCACAGCGCATTGATACGAATACCGCGCCGCGCATATTCAAGGGCTGCCGATTTGGTCAGCCCGACCACGCCGTGTTTGGCCGCGGCATACATGGAAATTGTCGGCGCACCGCCAATTCCAGCCAGCGAAGCGATATTGAGAATGCTTGCGCGACGGTCATGATCCTTGAATCCGGCCTCCATGGCCTGGATCTGGTGTTTCATGCCAAAAAACACCCCCATCAAATCGACCTGAATGGTCATCTGGGCCTGTTCGGAATCCACTTCTGCCGTCTTGGCAGGATCATGGCTCACGCCGGCATTGTTGATGGCGATGTCCAGCCGGCCGAACTTTTCAAGTGCCAATTCAACACTTGCCCTGCAATGGTCTTCTTCGGCGACGCTGCCGGCAAGGCTGACAACATTGAAACCCTCTGCCGTCAAAGCCTCGCTGTGTTCGTGCAAACCGGAAGCATTAAAATCGCTCAGCACCAGATTGGCGCCACGCTCGGCAAACAGGCGTGATGCAGAGCGCCCGAAACCGCCTGCCCCACCTGTGATCAAAACCGTTTGGCCAGCAAAAACCTGTTCAACCATCAGCCCTTGCTCCTGTTGATTTCGTCCATTGCGGCCTGCGCCAACAATGGAATGGCCACCGCCATCTGTTTGGCGCGTTTGGGGTTAGAGGCATTGCCATCCAGGGCCCGCTTATAGACTCCCTGCAGAATGCCGGTCAGTTTGAAAAAGCAGAAAGCGATATAGAACGGCCAATCGGGAATGGAATCGATGCCCCGGCGGCGGCAATAGGCTGCGACATATTCTTCTTCCGTCGGCAGGCCCAGCGCGGTGCGGTTTAATCCACCGAGACCGCGCATGCCGCTATTATGTGGCAATCGCCATTGCATGCACTGATAGGCAAGGTCGGCCAGCGGATGACCCAGGGTCGACAATTCCCAATCCAGCACGGCGATGACTTCATTGCGGTCAGGGGCGAAAATCATATTGTCGAGACGGTAGTCACCATGGACAATGGACACGACACCATCGTCTTCCGGCATGTTGGCTTCCAGCCATTCAATAACATCATGGACAGTCTGATTGTGCTCGACTTCCGAGGCCCGGTATTGCTTGGCCCAACGATCGGTCTGGCGGGCGAAATAGCTACCCGGCTTGCCAAATGTTTCTAGCCCGGCAGCGGCCACATTGACACTGTGCAGGCGGGCCAACGTTTCGTTCATTGCATCATAGATTTGATGGCGCGCAGCTGTATCATCGCCACATTGCGGCAGAGCCGGGTCCCAAAAGATGCGGCCTTCGAGATATTCCATGATGAAAAACATGCGGCCAATCGGTGACGCGTCGCCTTCTTGCGACAAGGCCAGCATCTTGGGCACCGGAACATCAGTTGGGCCCAAGGCGCTCATCACCCGGAATTCGCGGTCCACCGCATGGGCAGATTTCAACAATTCTCCGGGCGGCTTGGCCCGCAATACGTAGCTGCCGGATTGCGCAGAAACCTTATAGGTAGGGTTGGACTGGCCGTCGCCAAACTTGTCCAGTGCCTGAAAACCGGAAAATCCGGGCACATGTTTTTCCAGCCATGGAACCAGACTGGCTTCATCCAGCGCGTTGTTCATTGGCCGCTCATCCAGAGCCCGTTGCAGCTTCGGCGAGTGCTTTTTGCACCATTTTCATGACATGATCGTTGCCCTGCAAATGCTCAACCGAACCATTCATGTCGGTAATGGACGACCAGTTGCGGGCGATCATTTCAGGGGTTCGGTCTTCTTCAGACAGGAATATTCCTTCGGCTTCCATCAGCTTGGCGACGGTATAACCCCCTGCTCCGGCAAGCAGAATGTTGCGACTTGGCGCGTCCCTTGAACCCAGATAGACAACTGCAGGGGTCACCCATTTGGGGTCGAGCAGGCTAAGCGCATCGGCTGGGATAACATCTTCCGTCATCCGCGTCGCCGCCGTCGGTGAAATGCAATTGACGTGAATATTATTCTTGGCGCCTTCTATGTGCAGCGTGTTCATCAGCCCCCAGACACCGGTTTTGGCAGCCCCGTAATTGGCCTGTCCAAAATTGCCGTAAATGCCGGATGTCGAAGTGGTCATGACGATGCGACCGTAATTTTGCTCCTTCATCTGGTTCCAGACCGCAAGTGAACAATTTGCAGACCCGGTCAGATGCACAGCGACGACGGCATCCCATTCTTCACCCGACATCTTGCCAAAGCTGCGGTCGCGCAGAATACCCGCATTATTGACCAGAACATCAATGCGACCAAAGGCGTTCAGTGTTTGCTTGACCATCGCGTCGACCTGCGCCCGGTCAGCCACATTTGCCCCATTGGCAATCGCGATACCCCCTGCGGCTTCGATCTCGGCAACCACGGCTTCGGCTGCGGCAGATGAACCACCAGTTCCGTCGCGGGCGCCACCTTCGCACCACGACGGCCAAATTCCAGTGCATGACTTTTGCCCAAACCGTTGCCAGCGCCGGTGACGATGACGACCTGATTGTTAAAATCGATTTCACTCACGCCTATTTCTCCAACACCGTATAACCAAGCCATTCTGCCTTGATCGCAGGGCGGCTTTCATTTTCAATTTCGACAGTCACGCTTCTTGTGATCAGCACACTGTTCTCAGTTTTCTTGTCCACCGCCTTCGTGTCGAAACGGGCCCGCACTTTCGAGCCGACTTTAACCGGCGTAATGAAGCGTATTTTGTTGAAACCGTAATTGATTCCCATGGCAGTGCGTTCCAACGGTTTTTCACTGTCATAACTCATCGCCGAGAGCAGCGATAATGTCAGGAACCCGTGCGAAATCGTGCCGCCAAAGGGTGTTTGTGCAGCCCGCTCGGGATCTACATGAATATATTGCCAGTCTTCCGTAACATCAGCGAAGCCATCAATGCGCGACTGGTCAATTTCATACCAGCGCGAATAGCGCGGTTCTCCACCAACCTGGCCGAGCAGTTCATCCATCGTAATCGTGTCTTGCAGGTCCATGATCAATCCACCTCGGGAAACAGAGATTCTTCACCGGTATGCACCAGATAACCGCCGTCCAGCGGGATTGTCGTGCCGGTGACGTAAGAACCGCCATGCCCGCACAAAAACAGCGTCGCAGCAGCGATGTCTGCCGGGCGACCGATGCGACCCATCGGGTTCATGGCGCCGGTCGCCTGCGCCCCTTGCCCGCTTGCTGTGGCGAATGCCGTCATCTTGCTGGGAAACGGCCCCGGCGCAAATGCGTTGACGGTAATTCGTTTGCGGGTCATTTCATTGGCCAAAATTTTTGTCAGATGGATCACGGCGGCTTTTGATGTCGAATAGGAATAGCAGCCATCTGCCACCGGCATGATGCCCATGACCGAGGCCGTATTGATCACCCGCGCCGGGTCGTCATCGGACGCCGCCGCCTCCAGCAAAGGTGTTAGATTACGTGTCAGTTCAAAAATCGAGGTGACATTCAGGTTCATCACCTTGTCCCAGGCGGAGCGCGGGAAAGTCTCGTAGTCCGCACCCCAGGTGGCACCGGCATTATTGGCCAGAATATGCAACCTGTCGGTGCGCGCCGTGACAGCTTCTGCGGCAGCTTTTACACCCGTTTCGGAACTCAGATCAGCAGCGAAGCCCTCGGCGCTGCCAGCCGCACCAAGAGCGTTCAACTGCTCTGCGACCGCTTCACAATGCTCGCCTTTGCGTGAGCAAATCAACACTCTTGCACCAGCATTGACCAGGGCTTCGGCCATCATTCGGCCAATGCCGGTTGCCCCACCGGTGACCAGTGCCGTTTTGCCCTCAACCGAAAAAAGGCTGCTCAAATACGCGTCCATAAAATCCACCAATTCAATCCTGTTGGCGAAAGCTTAGTGGGATGATCTGCCGTTGACAACATACTGGGTAGTATGTTCCCTGTTGTTCAACGTCATTTTTGAACAAAGTGTTGCCTTGAGCTCCGGTCAGACTCAAAACCTCGATTACAAGCCTGCCCTGCGTTCCGGGGATGACCGTAATTCTGCCAATAAATCCGGCGATCAAATTCTCATCTGCGCTGCTGAATGCTTCAAGGAAAACGGCTTTGCCGCCACCAGCATTGATGATGTTGCTCACATGTTGGGGGCGACGAAGGGCATGATCTATCACCATTTCCGCTCGAAAATGGACCTGTTTTTCGCAGTCTACCGACGCGGTATGGAAATCAATTTCAATGCCACAGAACCGCAGGCCAACACCAATGCACCTCCTCTGTCGCGGCTTGCCTGTATGGGCATGGCCCATGCGGTGGCACTGATGGCCCACCAACCGTTTCAACGGGTGCTGGCGCAGGGCGTAGCGATGCATCAGACCGGGTCGACGACTGCAGCCCAACGCGACACTTTGTCAGAGCTGATAAAGACCCGCGACACCTACGAGGCTCTGTTTCGGAAAACCATCGAAGAAACAGCAGCGAAATTGGATACCGATATTGGCGACCCGTCGCTTGCATCGAAAAGCTTTCTGGCGGTGCTCAACAGCACGGTGTTCTGGTATTCTCCGCGTCGAAAAAATGCGCGCGCAGAACAAATGATGCTTGCAGAGGAATTGGTGAATTATGCACTGCGCGGACTGGGCATGTGCCCCCCAAAAGTGCCATTGAAGATTGGAAAAAAAGCAATGAGTGAATCAGTTATGGATTTGGGCCTGTCACCGCGGGTGGAAGAACTACGCACCAAGGTTGCAGAGATGATCGACAACGAGGTCCTGCCCCTTGAGGAGGAGTTCCTCGCCGAAGTCTCGGTCGGGGATCGCTGGGCCTATACGCCGCGGATGACCGACATTCTTGAAGGATTGAAGGCGGAAGCCAAAAAACGCGGATTGTGGAATTTCTGGCTGACCGATTCAGAACGCGGCTACGGACTGTCTACTGTTGAATATGCCTATCTTGCAGAAGAAATGGGAAAGGCACATCTGGGCGCTGAAACCTTCAACTGCTCGGCACCAGATACCGGTAATATGGAGGTGTTTGAACGCTACGCCAGCGACGCTTTGAAAGAGCAATGGCTGAAGCCCTTGCTGGAAGGTGAAATTCGCTCAGCCTACGTTATGACCGAGCCGGACGTTGCTTCTTCCGACGCGACCAACATCAATATGTCCTGCGTCCGCGATGGCGATAACTACGTGTTGAACGGCGAAAAATACTGGATTTCAGGTGCCGGCGACCCGCGATGCAAGGTCTATATCGTGATGGTCAAGACCGGCGGGGACGACGCGCCCAAACACCAGCGCCACAGCCAGATTGTCGTGCCAGCCGATACGCCGGGCATTGAAATATTGCGTCCCATGCATGTGTTTTCGATGGATGACGCGCCACACGGACATATGCATATGCGGTTTACCGACGTTCGGGTGCCGGCGGAAAACCTGCTGCTCGGGGAAGGTCGTGGCTTCGAAATCTCACAGGGTCGGCTTGGGCCGGGTCGCATTCACCACTGCATGCGCGCCATTGGACAGGCGGAACTGGCCTTGTCGTTGATGTGCAAGCGTTCGATCCAACGTGAAGCCTTCGGCAAACCCCTGGCCCAGCTGGGGGCCAATTTTGACATCATTGCCGATGCCCGTATGGAGATCGAACAGGCCCGGCTGCTCTGCCTGAAAGCTGCATGGATGATGGATCAGGGTGACCCGCGTGCGGCTGCCCCCTGGATTCACCAGATCAAGGTTGTGGCGCCGCTGGTGGCGCTGAAGATCACCGACGATGCGATGCAGATGCATGGCGGTGTCGGTATCTCGCAGGACACCCCGCTGGCGCGCCAATGGATGCATTTGCGCACTTTGCGCTTTGCCGATGGACCGGACGCAGTTCACCGCCGTCAGGTGGCGCGCACCGAGTTGAAGAAACACACGCAACAAAAAATGACCTGAACCATCGGGGCCACCGGGGCCATCGAATGGGCCGTAAACATTCCTCAATGGCTCAACAGGATGACCGGCTGACGCCGGGTTTTGCAGGAGAAACTCTTGTCTTTCACTTCGCAATTCATCGATGCCAATGACCAGCGAATTCACGTGATGAGTGGGGGACCTGAGGATGCGCCCATCATGGTGATGCTGCATGGTTTCCCCGAATACTGGGCGGCTTGGGCAACGGTGGCCGAAGCTTTTACCGACAGATATCGGGTGATCCTGCCCGACCAACGTGGTTTCAACCTGACTTCAAAACCAACCAAGGAAGCGGAATATCAAACCAAGCATATGGTCGCTGATCTGGAGGCCTTGCTAGTATCTATCGGCGCCACCCAACCGATCATCCTGTGTGGCCACGACTGGGGTGCGTCAATTGCCTATGCTTTTGCGATGCGCCATCGCCGACAGGTGTCGCAATTGATCATTGCCAATGGCGTCCATCCGATCTGTTTTCAAAAAGCCCTGCTGGCAGCGGGCGCTCAAACGGCAGCCAGCCAGTATATGAATGTGTTGAGAAATCCGGGCGTTGAGGAAAAGCTCGCGGCCAACAGATTTCAAAAACTTATCGGCATGTTGGAAAAATTCTCAAGCGCCCCCTGGCTGGATGAAGCGATCCGAGACGCCTACCGCACCAGCTGGGATCACAAAGGGGCGCTAACCGGCATGCTTAACTGGTACCGGCAATCGCCGATGATCGTCCCGGACACAGAAGCCCCGCCACAGGACTTGCAGATCACCGATCAGATGATCGAAAAATATCATATTACCATGCCGCATTTGTTGTTGTGGGGCATGCAGGACACTGCTTTGTTGCCGGAAACGCGGGCCGATTTGCATCTGTTCTGCGATGACCTGACGATCCGCGAAAATGCCGATGCCAGCCACTGGATTTTGCACGAGCAACCACAATGGGTGGCTGATCAGATCAACTCTTTTCTTCGCTAAATTGCGAATACGGAAAAACAGCAATCACCTACTTGTTCTGACTGGCCAATTAACGCCCAGAACTAAACAATATCGGCATCTTTGAAAAACGCCTGGAAGATCTCAACGAGAACTTCCGGCTGCTCAACGCAAGGGATGTGGCCGGCGCCCTTGATCACCTCGTAGCGGGCTTCGGGAATCGATTTTGCCAGTTCCAGCACCAGTGACGGCGGTGTTGAACCGTCCTGATCTCCAACAATGCAGATGGTTGGCACCTTGGTCTGCGGCGCGGCGGCACGCAGATCGGCGACCTTGATGGCTTCCATGGTCGCGATCATGCCTTCGACCGGCACGCGCAGGAACATATTGCTGATCCCAGCCAGTTCATCAGCTCTGTTTTCATGAAAGTCCGGCGTAAACCAGCGTTGCATATTGCCTTCCAGCAAACCGGCAAGCCCCTGCTCACGCACAATTTCTATGCGCTCGTCCCACATTTCGTCGGTGCCAATCTTTGCACCGGTGTCGCAAAGGATCATGGCCCGCACCAGATCGGGCCTCAGGAAGTTCAGCCCCTGGGCAATCAGGCCTCCAACAGAAAGCCCGCAGATCACCGCGTTTGAAATGCCCAAATGGTCCAGCAATCCGGCCAGATCATTAACGTGATCGTCGAGCTTATAGGGAGTTTCGCCAATATCGGAGAGACCGTGGCCGCGCTTGTCATACATCACCATCGAACATTCGCCGACCAGCCGCACAACACAATCGCGCCAGATGCGAAAATCCGTTGCCAGAGAATTGGCAAAAACCAGTGTTGGTTTATTCTCAGGCGCGCTGATCACCTGATAATGCAGAGTAACACCGTTGATCTTGGCAAATTGCATGGCGGGGAATCCTAAATTGTATTGCTGTCCCTTCCTGCCAAAGAGCGGCGGCGGCGGCGGCAAGGGCTGTGCCCCCTGACAAATCTGTCAGCATGTTGTCACTGCCCCCTTCCATCTGTTCCCTATTCGTCCCATATAGAACCCATGGCCGGAACCGATAAATCATCATCAAAAAACACAAAGCAAAGCGGCTTTGAAGAAGCACCGCAATCGCCGCTGAAGGGCACACCCTTGTCCAGCGATATTTCCTCCTGGGCGGAGGAGATTGAAGAGGAGTCTCTGGCCGAGCGCACCACAGCCGAGTGGAAGCAAAAAGACGCGGCGCGCAAGGAAGAAAAGGCAGCGCGGGCCAAGAAAGCCAAGTCAAATGCCAAAAAGGCTTCCGACCCCACAGTCGGCGAAAAACGCACCGGCGGCGGCACCATCATTGGTGGCTCCAACGATGTCAAAGCGCGTGTTGCCGCGGGCCTGAACCCGGTTGCAGGTCTGGACGTATCGGCCGAAGAAGCACTGGAAATGGCCTCCACGTCGGGCGTCACGGCGACCGTTTCGGCATTGTCCGACCTGATTGAACATGGCCGCGACGAAATGAAGGGCGATATCTGGGTGCCCCATCGTCCCGACCGGCCGGAAAAGTCTGAAGGCGGCAGGCCGTTTGAGGTTGTCAGCGAGTTTGAGCCGAAAGGCGACCAACCCGTTGCGATAAATGAACTGGTCGGTGGGCTTAGGTCTGAAGCCGGGTCGAATGAAGGGGGTGATCGTACGCAGGTTCTGCTGGGGGTTACCGGGTCGGGCAAGACCTTCACCATGGCCAAGGTGATTGAGGAAACCCAGCGCCCTGCCCTGATTTTGGCGCCCAACAAGACATTGGCCGCGCAATTGTTCGGTGAAATGAAAAGTTTCTTCCCCGACAATGCGGTGGAATATTTCGTTTCCTACTACGATTATTATCAGCCCGAAGCCTATGTGCCGCGCTCCGATACGTTCATTGAGAAGGAAAGCTCGGTCAACGAACAGATCGACCGGATGCGCCATTCCGCGACCCGCTCTCTGCTGGAACGGGATGACGTGATCATCGTCGCTTCCGTGTCCTGCATTTACGGTATCGGTTCGGTGGAAACCTATACGGCAATGACCTTTCAGATGTCGGTAGGCGACCAGTTGAACCAGAGACAATTGCTGGCAGACCTTGTGGCTCAGCAATACCGGCGTCGGGATGCAGATTTTCAGCGCGGTTCATTTCGCGTGCGTGGCGATACGATTGAAATTTTTCCAGCTCACCTGGAAGATCGCGCCTGGCGGATTTCCCTGTTTGGCGATGAGATCGAGACGATCACCGAGTTCGATCCACTGACCGGCAAAAAGACCGACATGCTGAAATCGGTCAAAATCTACGCCAACAGCCACTACGTGACCCCGCGTCCAACGCTCAATCAGGCGGTCAAGGAGATCAAGAAAGAGCTCACATGGCGGCTTGAAGAACTGACAAAGGCCGGGCGTCTGCTGGAAGCCCAGCGTTTGGAACAGCGGGTAAAATTCGACATCGAGATGATCGAAGCGACTGGTGCATGTGCGGGAATTGAGAATTATTCGCGCTACCTGACCGGGCGCAAACCGGGCGAACCGCCGCCAACCCTGTTTGAATATCTGCCTGACAATGCCATCGTCTTTGCCGATGAATCCCACGTCACCATTCCGCAGATCGGCGGCATGTATCGCGGCGACTTCCGCCGCAAGGCGACATTGGCCGAATATGGCTTCCGCCTGCCCTCCTGCATGGACAACCGTCCGTTGCGATTTGAAGAATGGGACGCCATGCGCCCACAGACCGTTTGTGTTTCGGCGACACCCGGCGGTTGGGAAATGGATCAATCCGGTGGCGTTTTTGCCGAACAGGTCATTCGCCCCACCGGCCTGATTGATCCACCCGTCGAAATCCGCCCGGCCAAGGCACAGGTCGATGATGTGGTGGATGAGATCAAGCAGGTGAGCGCCAATGGCTACCGCACGCTGGTCACAGTGCTGACCAAACGAATGGCGGAGGACCTGACCGAATATATGCACGAAAACGGTGTCAAGGTACGGTATATGCATTCCGATATCGATACTCTGGAGCGCATTGAAATCATTCGCGATTTACGATTGGGCGCGTTTGATGTGCTGATCGGTATCAACCTGTTGCGGGAAGGTCTGGACATTCCAGAATGCGGTCTTGTGGCCATTCTTGACGCTGACAAGGAAGGGTTTTTGCGCTCTGAAACCAGTCTGGTGCAGACCATTGGCCGGGCGGCACGCAATGTCGATGGCCGGGTGGCGCTCTATGCCGATCAGGTCACTGGCTCCATGGAGCGGGCGATGGCCGAGACCAATCGTCGCCGCGAAAAGCAGGAAGAATTCAACCGGGCCAACGGCATCACACCACAATCGATCAAGCGCGATATCGGCGATATTCTCGGCAGCGTTTATGAATCTGATCATGTCCGCGTCGATGTTGGCCTCGCCGAAGAAGGTGCACTGGTTGGCAACAATCTGAAAGCTCATCTTGACGGTCTGGAAAAAGACATGCGCGATGCGGCCGCCGACCTCGACTTTGAAAAAGCGGCGACCCTGCGCGATGAAATCAAGCGATTGCAGGAAACCGAACTGCTGGTGGCCGATGATCCATTGGCCCGCAATTCCGGAATTGAAAATACTCAAAAAAGTCGCGCGCTGGAGGCGAAACGCAAAAAGGCCGGAGGTCGTGCCTCTGGCCAGGCACCAGACCCCAAGAACAAGAGCTATTTTGCCAAACCCGAACTCGACGATATGGGCGGCACGCCAACAGGCGTTCCGGTGGGCCAGGAAAACCTGCCAACAAAGCGCCCGGTTCCCCGCAGTACGTCCGGCAAGCCCGGCCAGCGCGGTGGTTTCAAGGCCAACCGGGGCAAGCGCTGATATATCGGCATCTCATTTCAGAGCAATCCAGCATATCCTTACATTAATGTATTGTAACTACTCAGCTACCCTATTTCTGCTGCCATTAGGTGCGACAATTTGAT
>JAALLE010000089.1 GCA_011087605.1 Hyphomicrobiales bacterium | reverse complement strand
AGTCTCTCTAACTCAGACCACCATCTGTCTCAAATACCCTGATCACGGACAGTGGTCAACCGCTTTGCGTTCTGAGCTTCAGGTCAAGGTGTTGATAGCGGCAGTTGACGCAACAACTAAATGTAAGATTGATTGTAAGAACTAAAAAAGTTTATGGAAATTTGAGCATTAATTTTCAATATGTTACTACAATTTAATGGTACCCGGGTGCGGATTCGAACCACTAGCCCCCCGGTTTTCAATCCGAGTATGAGATGGACAGTGGCCAAGTTCTCAGAATAATATGCGGAAACATATCCAGCCTTGTTACACTGGCGACACATAGAAATGGTGACCTATGACTACAATCAGGAAGAGTGGAGATAGACATACGTGGGAGTCCGTGAAACTTGCAGCTCATAAACTTGTGGTTAACTCTCGAGTAGACCCATCACTTGTACAGGTTAAAATCGCGTCAAATAGCGCGGTTTCTAGTGATGAGGGTGACTCCAAAATTGGAATACTGGAATTGTATTCTGACCTGATTGGTGCTCGTGTTGATAAAAGAATTAGTCCGGAGACTTTCAACAACAATAGCTTTCGATCTTATATGATTGACAAACTCTTTGCGAAGCCGTTTCCAGTCTATGCAAACTGGTCTTTGCCTGTGTTTGTAACTAAAGGCATTTTGCATCACTTTGCTGAAATTATGAACAAAGTTGAGGAAGGCACAATCGATTGGCCAGCATCAAAGATTTCTAACGAGGGGAAAAAATTTCCTTGGTGTAAGGAGATCATGGAAAATAATGAGCTGATCGGCGGGAAATTCTATGCGATCTGCCATCTTAAAAAAGAAGATTTGGTGGATTTAAACAACAACATAGTGTTCGACAGAAAAATAAACATACATGAACACGTTATTCCAGTTGCCCGAATTATCGATGATTTTTGGAATCAGGATAACCTGCACCGAAAACCAAGTTTCAAGTCATTTTGCGCGTTGTTTACTCCGATATGCTGGGTTCTGGCCAGCGAAGATGCAGCGATTGGAACACTGTATAGGTCAAAAACTCCAAGCACTGAGTACCCGTTTCGACGCTATGAACTTGTTAACGAAGCAATCGCGAATGAAGGCTTGAATGGTGGAAACCAAATTGAAGTGTGGGACCTCAGCCGCAATGAACCGGTCGATCTCCATGAAGCGACAAGAAATGAATGTCTCTTAAGTTACACAAATACACCATTCTACGAGTCGTTATTTAACCGATTGCGAGATTCTTTGCCAGATAGTTGTTGAGTCTGCGCCAAGTTCAACGGACTAAATAACGGTGGTATGCAAGGAGGACCAGGCAATCCCAGCGCGCAGAACGCTCACTAGCCAACAAGACCCTTGACCCATTGGGAAACCGCTCCGCCCATGGACTTTATGTGATCCGCATGTGTGAAGCCTGAGACGCGCTTTCGAGGTTTGAGATCGTGATCTCCGTCTTCAAACCAGCCGAGCTGGATAGCTGATGGAAGATCATACTCGCTGACTTCGTCCTTAGAACCAAATTGGTCGCGTGTCCCCTGACAGATCAATGTTGGAGTTCTAAATTGTTTCAGGTGCTCGGTGCGAAGCTTCTCGGGTTTTCCAATCGGGTGGAAAGGATAGCCTACGCACAGCAACCCAGCGATTCTATCTTCTTCAAACAGTTCATCCGCAATCATACTGGCAACGCGCCCACCCATGGACTTCCCGCCGATGATCAGCGGGCCACCAACTTGCAGCGTTTCGATTGCTGCTAAGTACTCCGGGTTTAGTCTTTCAGCGCGTGGCGGGGGCTTTCTGGTTCCCTCTATTCTTCGGATTGCCATGTAGGAGAATTCAAAACGAACTACTCTAAGGTCCCGCTCGGCCAATACATCCGCGATTGCGGCCATTGCAGGGGAGTCCATCGGCGCGCCGGCGCCATGCGCAAAAAGGATGGTTGCACTTCCTGATTTTGGTCCAATTTCTAACAGTTTGGTCGGCACAGTATATCCTATAAAAGACTTAACGAGGCCAAATGGTCGGTCCAGAATGCTCTCGACGATGGCAGTTCGGACAATGCGCAACCACGCTCTCAACAGGGTCAGGGCCATCCTTTGCTAATGGTATCTTGTGATGGACACCTGAGGGTAGCTCGTGCCGTCTGGGCCTTCAACTCATGTCCGAACTGCATACACTTGGCTATTCATTGAACACTCAAACCATATCATTGCCAGGCACGATAAGGGCAGCATCGAGCGCGCGAGCGCCGCGTACCGGTCCCAAAGCAAGAAGGTCGTCGATCTTATTGAGTGTCATGGGGAGTCCTTGTTTGATGACTATCGGTTGTTGTTCGCATCATATTCGCAAGGCGAAGACATGAGTTGGACGTGATTGGATTGAACCTCCAGTTGCCGGATAACCTACTACGATCGCTTAATAATCTTCAGACCGGATCTTGGATAGCGTCGGATCAGGCAAGCGAGCGTTTGACGTACATCCCCTACTAATCCCCTACTAGTGACCCCACCCCATCAACGGCCAAATGCGTGCCATATGGCTACGTAGCCGGGTTTCGAGGGAGTTGGCAGGGCACTTTCGAATATATGCGGCGACGCAAAGCAGCCACTCGTCAAAACTGCAACGAATGACTGCAAGGAGCCCTCATTGACAAGGGCATGCCATCGGACTTGGTCATTTTACGACAGCAATTAGCACCGTTAATACGCACCACTCACACAGCCCAGAAACCGTGAACTCTTGAGAATAGTAAATAAGTCATGGCTTTCGCACCAAATGGCAGTTGTGTTCGAAGTGGGGCCGAACACTCATGCTACAAACAAACAAACCAATTTAGGCTGGGCCCAGAATAGTTGCCAAATCATCGTGAGGACGCGTTCGCCTATCCATATCAAGGCCACTTTGAATATGGGCCAGATGGGAAGTAACAAGCTGCACAGCGAGTTCAGGGTCGCTCGTTTGTATTGCATTTAGGATTTTGGCGTGCTCGTCGTCTGGGCAACTCGCGTTATTAGATGATCCGAATAAACCTACGATCAAAGAAGTTCGTGTCACGAGCTCTCGCATCATTTGCAATACAACTTCGTTGCCAATGGCCTGAGCAAGTTTGACGTGAAATTCACCAGACAGGCGAATAACCTCTGTTCGCTCGTTCTTCTCTCTTGCTGCATTCTCGAGCGCGATATGGTCAGAAAGCAGTGCCAGGCTTTTGTCGCAAGGGGCCACTGCCAACCGCTTGACCATAGGTGGTTCGAGTAGCATTCGTGCTTCAAAAACATCGTTGGCTTCTGATTTATCCGGACAGGCTACATAAGCGCCACGATTTGAGTGAAGGTCGATAATTCCCTGACTTGAAAGGAGCAAAAGTGCCCGACGAACGCGCATTCTTCCCACGCCAAATGTTTCGCAAAGCCGTGCCTCACTTAGTTTGGTGTTTGGAGCAAGGCGCTGCTCCATTACGGCCTTGTAGATTCGGCCAACGATGGCTTTTTCGTCTGGATCGGTTGAAACCTTAGTTTCATTTTCTGAACTTAGCTGAGGCGAACTGTGCACAATTGAGTCTTTCAATGCTCGTTTAGTTACAATCATATAGGGCCTGAATAATCGCAAATCGCAAGTTGATTGTTTAGATTATAGGAAAAAATTGTCAGCAAAATGCAAAATTTTTGTTGACAAAGATTGTTAACAATACTGAGTTGGATGTACGGCGACGCGATTTTCAGTCGGTCTGCCGGCCAAGGGAGACGCAAAGTGCGTCGAAATCGAATTCAACGGGAGTTTAAGAATGCAACGTAGAACACTCATTAAAGCAGCGCTGACAGCTATAACTTTCACTGCGCTTCAATCCACTACAGCTCTAGCAGCCAATACCACACTGAAAATTGGGTTTGTTGGCGTCACCAGCGGCCCAGCTGCCGCTTGGGGCATCTCAAATCAGCGATCCATGGAAGCTCGCGCTGCTTGGATCAACGAAACAGGTGGCTATAAAATCGGAGAGACAACCTATGATGTCGAAATTGTATCATTCGACGATCAGAAAGATCCGAAGCGCGCAATCGCTGGTATGGAGAAGATGGCTCAGCAGGGCATACACTATGTAGTGGGTCCGAATGTTGATGATGGTGCAGCAGCGGTGCGTCCTGTGGCAGAGGCAAACGGGATCATGTATTTCCCATACGCCTTTCCTAAAGAGCTTTACCAGGCGCCTGCATCGAACGCAGTGTTGGGCATGGTGGCAAACTATCAGTCCGGACCTGCGATCTACAAATATTTAATGGAGGAGAAGGGTGTTAAGACGGCCGCCTTCATAGCTGCCAATGAATCCGACCCACTGAGTCAGCGGGATGGAGGAGTTGCTGCGGCCAAAGCACTGGGCCTTGAGGTCGTCTCCTCTAACGTGACCTATCAGGTCGACACCACGGACTTTACGCCTGTCTTGACGCCTGTCATGCGAACGCAACCGGATCTGTTAGTGCTTTCGGGTGTGTCCCCTGCTAGTGCACCGCAGTTGATTCGCTCTGCTCGCGAGCTAGGATTTCAAGGCGTGATTTCCACAGAAACTGCACAAGACGCTGGCGTTCTGGCCGAAGGTGCAGGCGATCTGGCGAATGGCTTCATTTCGGTTGGTGGTGCGTCGACACCAGAATTGGCATCGCCGATGATGAATGAGTTCGTGGACCGCTACACGAAAATGTTTGGCGAATACAACGACGAATCCAACACCAAAGTCTACGCCTTGGAATACATCCTGGAGACGCTCAAAGCTGATCCTTCCGCCATAACCGATGTAAATGCGTTTCAGACGACAATGGATACGTTCGAAGCACCAAATCCTTACATGAACGGCGATGCAAAGCTTCGCTATGTGGGCATGTCTTCCTTCGGTCAGCGACGTCAGGTTGCGGTTCCATTGGTGGTGAATGTTTATCAGGACGGCGAGTTCAAGACCCTGTTCGTCGCCGAAGTCGACTAATCCTCACCTCTGTGTTGTCAGATCTGCCTTGAGCAGAATATTACCCGGGCTATTCTGGCCCGGGATCCTTCTTCGAAAGAAAGCACCCATGGAACAGATATTGGCCAATGGCGTATATCTCGGGTCCCAATACGCGATGATCGCGCTTGGCTTGACCCTGATTTTTGCCCTGATGAACGTCCTCAACTTTGCCCATGGGCAGATGTATGTAATTGGTGGTTTCGTCACCTATACATTTTACGGCCAGTGGGGTGTACCATTCGTTCTTGCATTGGCGATGTCTTGCATCACCCTGGCCATTTTAGGCGCCTTGATTGAAAAATTTCTTTTCGCACCGGTGATCAAAGGGTCAGCCCGTGAAGAAAGTACCATGTTGTTGGCCGCCGGTATTGCGTTCCTGTTGGATGCTTTGATTCTGCTGTTTTTCGGTGAAAAGCAGCGAGGTGTTCCGAAAATCGTCAATGGCGTATTCAACTACGATTTCCGTTTGATCATGCCGTATGATCGTATTCTGATCTGTGTTTTAGCTATCCTTTCAATCGTCGCTTTCATCGGATTGATGCAATACACGAAGACCGGCCGCGCCTTGCGGGCACTGGCCCAGGATCGAACCGCTGCTCAATTGATGGGCGTGAATGTCGGCCGCTATTCCATGGTTGGGTTTGCGCTTGGTGCAATGCTGGCAGGGCTGGTTGGTGGGCTTTTGGTTACGATTACGGGGGTCAACCTTGGTATGGGCGGCCCCACGTCGATCAAGGCATTCATGATGGTAATGATTGGCGGTGCCGGGGTGATCTCTGGGGCGATCTGGGGAGGCATCATCCTTGGATTTATGGAAGCCATCGGCCTCGCGGTGTTGTCGCAATATGGCGACATCACCTACCTACTGATCTTCGTTTCGTTGATGATTTTCCTTGCCATCCGGCCACAAGGCCTGATGGGAAAGCCGTGGGGTTGAGTTGATGTTAAATTTTTCTGCAAAACAACTGGTTGGGGTTGGGCTCTTCCTTTTTGCCATCTTTGTTGGCGTGCCCTTAATTATAAGCGCAACTGGCCGCTGGGATTTTTATTTCACTTTGACTTCGGTGGCACTTTTAGCCATCGCGAGCGCGGGTGTCTGGCTGACATTCTATATTGGACGAATCAATATCGGACAGGGAGCATTTGCTCTGATCGGAGCTTATGTCTCAGCCATTCTAGTGGTGAAAGCTGGGTGGTCGTTTTGGATATCGTTGCCCGCCGCCGGATTATTCGCAGCTTTGGTTGCCATCTTAATTGGACTGCCAATTCTTCGTCTGCGTGGTGTTTATTTCGCCATGATTACGCTGGTGCTAACGCAAGTCGTTACGTTAACCGCCCTCGCCTTACCAATCACCAACGGGGCCAAGGGCATATCGTCCATTCCGCTGCCATCGGGCGTATCGCTCTTCGGTATCCCGCTCATTCCTGATTTTGCAGCAATGGAGAATACCAAGCTGGCCTTCTACTATTCGGCCTGCATCTTGATGATCGTGACTTATGCGGCCCTCTATCGGCTCGTTAATTCTCGCCTGGGTCACCTCTGTCGCTCAATGCAGCAAAACGAGGAACTGGCCAGTTCAATCGGGGTCAACATTGCCTACATCCGCATCGTGATATTTGCCATCTCCAGCTTCTTTGGGGGAATTGGCGGTGCCATGTTTGGGTCGATTGCCCAGTCTGTCTATCCTTCCAGCTTTCAGGTCGCAGATTCTATCAACTTTATGCTGAACTGTTTCCTTGGCGGCTTGGGCTATGTTGTTGGTCCGATGCTTGGCACGCTAATTCTTTATTTCGGATGGGATTTGCTGTTCGAGCTCGGCGAATACCAATTGCTCGTCTACTCGATCATCCTGATTGCTGTTATCCGATTCTTGCCCAACGGCCTGTTGAGCCTGCGTTTAGGCAAGGGAGATCAGAAATGAGTACCTTGCTTCAAGTTAAGAATGTCACCAAGAAATATGGTGGCCTGACAGCGAACAATGACATCAGCTTTGACGTGGACGAGAACGAAATCTTGTCGGTGATTGGTCCAAACGGGGCGGGGAAATCAACTCTGTTCAAGATGATCTCTTCCTTCACACCTACAACATCGGGCGAGGTTCTCTATCGCGGCGATCGCATCTCTAACCTCAAGCCGCATATCGTGGCGCGTAAAGGGATCGTCAGGACGTTTCAAGAAACAACAATCTTCAAGAGCATGACGGTCCACGAAAGCGTTGTTGTGGCGCAACACTTGCGGGCCAAAGCATCGCTTGCGGGATATTTCTGGGGGTCGAAGACTGCACAGGAAGACGTCGCGGCATTTGGTAAATATGCCGACGAATTGTTGGAATTTCTGGGCATGTCCGAGATCAGCGATGAATTGGCAAGCAATTTGCCACAGGGCAACTTGCGCGCACTTGGTGTGGCCATCGGCCTCGCCACCGACCCCAAAGTGCTTTTGCTGGATGAACCATTTGCGGGCATGAACCACGACGAAACCATGAGTATGGTCGGTCTTGTTCGTTCCGTACGCGACGAACGGGGGGTAACGGTGATGTTGGTCGAACACGATATGCCTGCGGTCATGAACATATCTGACCGGATCATAGTATTGAACTTTGGCGAAAAGATCGCCGAAGGCACACCCTCTGAAATCCAGAGTAATGAAAAAGTCATAGAAGCCTATCTGGGCAGCGTCGATGACGAGATCGGAATGTAAACCATGACAACCATGTTGGATTTCAAAAACGTCGAGCTTTACTACGATCATGTCTACGCGCTGAAAGGTGTGTCGTTGACGGTAAAGCAAGGGGAGACAGTGGCGCTGATTGGGGCCAATGGTGCGGGTAAATCGTCAATTTTGCGAGCCATCACCGGGCTCGCCAATCCAGTTAAGGGATCGGTGTCATTCGAAGGTGAACGCGTTGACGGTACCGACCCCTCTGACATCGTCAAACGCGGCATCGCAATGGTGCCGGAGGGACGTCGAGTGTTTCCGTTCATGTCCGTTAGAGACAATTTAATGATGGGGGCGTTTACCCGCACAAATAAGGCCGATATCCAGAACACACTCGACAGCATCCTGACACGTTTCCCTCGTCTGAAAGAACGCTACAGCCAAGCTGCGGGCACGCTATCCGGAGGAGAGCAACAGATGATGGTGATCGGTCGCGCATTGATGGCCGCACCGAAGCTCTTGTTGCTTGACGAGCCCAGCCTCGGCATCGCACCAAAATTGGTACAGGATATTGCGCGCTCAATTGTAGCCATCAATCGAGACGAAGGTGTTTCTGTGCTGCTTGTCGAGCAAAACTCGCGAATGGCACTGAGCATTTCGCATCGCGCCTACGCAATGGCAACTGGCAATGTGGTGATCGAAGGGGTCTCCAAAGAATTGTTGCACGATGACCGAATTAAGGCTGCCTATCTTGGCGGCGAGGTCTGATCGGGCATGAAAATTCTTGTAGTAAATCCAAATACAACGACATCGATGACAAAAAAAATTGGGTTGGCGGCGCGGGCCGCTGCCCGACCGGGTACCGAAATCGTGGTGGCCAATTCACAAAACGGTCCGGCAAGTATTCAAGGTTTCCTGGACGTTGCCACTTGTGTTCCAGGCTTGCTTGAAGAGGTCGCGCAACACCCAGATGTAGATGCAATTGTTATAGCCTGTTTTGACGACACTGGACTAGATGCGGTCCGCTCTCTGGTTACAGTTCCTGTTTTGGGAATAGGCGAGGCAGCCTACCATGCGGCCAGCATGATCGCGGTCAAGTTTAGCGTCGTCACCACATTATCGCGTTCGGTTTATGGGCTGGAAAACAATTTGTTGAAATATGGTCTGGCACAAAAATGCACCGGTGTGCGCGCAACCGATATTCCGGTCTTGAAGCTGGAAGAAGGCGACCGTGCAACTGTAGACAAAATTAGGTTAGAAATTAGAGCGGCAATTGATCAAGATCAAGCTGAGGCCATTGTATTGGGATGCGCTGGAATGGCAGATCTGATGGCACAATTGAGTGATGAATTCCAATTACCTGTAGTAGACGGTGTAGCGGCGGGTGTGGCTCTCTCAGAAGCTCTTGTGAACAGTAACCTGACGACATCGAAAATCAGAACTTACGCTTCAGTATAAAACCACGGCCCCACGATACCCAAGTCACCAAACAACAATCTTCTGTTGGGGAGCACGTCGATAATGAGCGGCGCTAAGAGAGTTGAGAATTCAAATCTCACTTTCCACCCTCCGAAAGGCGTCGTGAAATGCTCGGCACCTTTTTGAATTTGCCAGCCACCACCGTTGTCGACGGCTTGTAAATTCAAATCGCAAGATTAAAGGAACAAACATATGAATATTCTGATTCTGGGAGCATCCTACGGCTCTCTTTTATCGACCAAACTGTTGATGGCTGGGCATGATGTGACGCTTGTTTGCCTCCCAGAGGAAGTAAAGTTGATCAATGCTAGAGGAACTATTGTTCGACTGACGTTGCGAAATGAGCCGGAACCTAGACTAATTAGGTCTGGAGATCAGCCTGGCAGATTAAATGCTGTAACTCCAGAAGCTGCATCGCCCGATAAATGCGATCTTGTCTGTTTCGCAATGCAGGAGCCGCAATACCAAGCAACGGCGATTGCTGAGTTAATGACCCGCATTGCGGCAAGCGGCAAACCCTGTTTATCCATAATGAACATGCCGCCCCACGCTTATTTAAAGCGACTGCCTTTGGTTGATGCGGAAGGTTTGCGCGATTGTTTTAGTGCACCGGAAGTTTGGGATGCGTTTGATCCAGATTTGGTGACCTTGTGTAGCCCTGACCCACAAGCCTTCCGTCCACCAGAAGAAGAATTGAATTTTCTTCATGTGGGGCTACCCACAAATTTCAAAGCTGCTGCTTTTGCAAGTCCTGACCACACGTCCCTACTATCTCAACTTGCCAAAGACATCGACGCTGTGCGCATCGAGGGAAAAGAGGTTCCGGTAAAATTGCGACTTCACAAATCGCTCTACGTCCCGTTGGCCAAATGGAGCATGTTATTGACCGGCAATTATCGTTGCGTCACTGCCGACGGAATGCGCTCAATAAAAGATACAGTGTACGGTGACGTAAATCGCTCACAACACATATATGAATGGGTGGACGCGCTCGTTCAAAAGTTGGGTGCTGATCCTAGCGATCGGGTACCATTTGAGAAGTATGCCAATGCGGCTCTAAAGCTCCTGAAACCATCATCGGCCGCTCGAGCTATTGATGCTGGTGCGCCGAATATAGAGCGAGTAGATAAACTGGTTCAAAAAATCGCAGCACAATACAGCATGCAGTTGGACGAAGTTGATGCAACGGTTAGTCTGGTGAACAACCGATTGGCACAGAACAACAGTGTTCAGGCCTAACCTTTCTTTCGTGGCGGGATTGCAATGTTAAATCCTTCGTTGGGTTTCCTCCACTTGTTGTTTGGCCAGTTGTTAGACCAATCAGGTTGTAACCTAGCCCGCAGGAGGCGCATCCAATCCATCTCTTTACGTAAAGAGAACGTCCAACATTGACAGGTGGATCGTGGCGCCTTCTGCTCCGTGAACGACAATGCTTCTTCAGCCACCTGTTGGGCTTGCTTCAATAGTTCGGGGTCGGCTTCAATTTCTCGCAACTCGGCCAGCAGTTGTTTTTCTTCAAGAGTCAAATCGTCTTCATTGAGTTCGACTGGTTTGGGATAATCCCGCTTACATTCGGCATGGGCCGTTGAAGCAGTGAATATCATCATGATTGCTATCAGAGCTTTCATCTAAATCTCCTTGGTATCTGTAAATGAGCCACACGTGCTCAACGCAGCGACCAGATCGATCCTGGTAACCAATCCACATGTGGCCGTCTCAATGCGCTGTATGGTGCGCAGTGAAGGCAGAACTTCCCCATCCCTGATTCGGAATACCGTGCTGGCAGAAACGCCTGTACGGGCTGCAAATTGGGCCAGGGTGAGTTTGTTAGTGGTGAGATAGTCGTTCAGCATCATAAGGAACATTATTCCGTTTTTCGGAACATATGTACACGGCACAAATATTCATACTTCAGCAATTGCCTGGCATTCCACGATGTGGAATATTCCGTAATATGGAATGGATACCGACCAATGTATGGTAACAATCTCAGGAAGGCCCGGGAGGAACGGGGACTGAACCTTGATCAGGCTGCTGATCTAACTGGCATCAAGAAGACCAGTCTATGGCGCTTGGAATCCGGTGATAGCAAGGTCAGCGTTGAACGCTTCTTTGCCATTGCTGATGCCTATGGCTTTGATCCCATCGATCTGCTGAAGGACAAGACCAGCACTGGGATGACTGAGGCTGATTATGATCGTGTTAGGCAAGTGGTCGTGGTGGTATTGGGATTGCTAGAAGGAACGGCGGACTCCCCAAATCCAGATCAGATAGCCGCAGCGGTATCAGAAGTTCTTCGATTGGAAAACCGAAGATATGCGGAACAGTCTGATGCGGAGTTTGGACCTGAGCGGTATGAACGACTTATCCAAGCAATTATGGGTGGTTCCACATCACTCTGACGGAGTACATAAATCTTCTTTTCGCCGTCATAATGTTTGACCAATGTTAGACCAATACACTTACTTTGATCAGTCTCGCACTATACTTTCTATATACCTTTGAAAATATTGTGCTTTTGGTAGCGGGAGAGGGACTTGAACCCCCGACACGCGGATTATGATTCCGCTGCTCTAACCAGCTGAGCTACCCCGCCACAGGGCTTGGCCGAATACAATTTCTGCATCAGCACACCAACCAACTCCAAGCATCGCTTGTAGCCGGGATCGGGGGCGATATAGGGGGCAAGTTTGCCCCCTGTCAACCGCAATCACACACTTGGACCAACAAATCCTCGCTGCAATCCAAAGCAAAAACACCCGAATTCAAAAACCCAAATAATATTGCCAGTCTGTCGACCAGGATTCACTCGGCAGCAGCGATTCCACCGCCTTCTGTCCGCAGTGCCCAATCACCGATAACAGGCTCCGTACGCTTTATCCAACCACCACCCAACACACGGCTTTGAGGGGAATCATCAGCATAAAAAACACAGGCCTGACCCGGCGACACACCGTCTTCACCCTCCGCTAAAGTGACGATGGCCACGCCATTTTCAACTTTCAGAATGGCCGAACGCGGTGGCCGCGTCGAGCGTACTCTGACGCACAGATCGAGACCATCATCTGACAGTTGTGCCAACGGCATATCTCCCAACCAGTTAACATCCCGCAGTTCAAGCCGACTGGTTGCCAGCGCTTCTCTTGGTCCGACAGTGACCGTGGCGGATTTTGCATCAATATGGATCACATAAACCGGCTCACCAGTGGCAATACCAATGCCTCGGCGCTGTCCTATAGTGAAGTGGATAATACCCTCGTGACGTCCCAGCACACGGCCATCTATATGGACGATGTCTCCGGCCTGCCCGGCATCCGGTTTCAGTTTGGCGATAATGTCGGCATATTTACCCTGTGGCACGAAGCAAATGTCCTGGCTGTCCGACTTTGCGGCAACGACCAGATTCATTTCCTCGGCCATGGCGCGGGTTTCGGTTTTCGGCACTTCTCCCAGAGGAAAGCGCAGAAAATCCAGCTGTTCCTGGGTCGTGGCAAACAGGAAATAGCTCTGATCCTTGTTGGCGTCTGCGGGCCGAAATAGCTGCCGATGAACAGCAGGGTTTCCGCATTCGCCACCATCGCCGTCGCCGCCGTCGCCGCCGCTGCGACTGACAATGTAGTGGCCGGTTGCCAAGCAATCGGCACCGAGTTCGCGGGCGGTCGTCAACAGATCGGAAAACTTTACGGTCTGATTGCAGGCAACGCAGGGAATCGGCGTTTCGCCATCAAGATAGGCGTTTGCAAACGGGTCAATTACCTGTTCGCGAAAGCGCTGCTCATAATCCAACACATAATGCGGGAAATCCATCTGCTCAGACACCCGGCGAGCATCATGAATATCCTGACCGGCACAACAGGCTCCCTTGCGGTGTACAGCTGCACCATGATCGTAAAGCTGCAGCGTCATGCCCACCACGTCATAGCCTTCCCTTTTCAAGAGACAGGCCACAACAGACGAATCCACCCCTCCCGACATGGCGACAACCACGCGGGTATCTTCGGGAGCCTTGGCAAACCCCAAACTGTTGAGACCATCAAAGCGACGGTTTTCTGCGGACATTGACTGAACTTTCGATTGAACGGTTGTGATGTGCCACATGGGGTGCATTTGGGCAAGATCAAGATCAAGCCGTATGGCTTTGCACCCTCCCAGTTTCCTGTGATGGGCGGCTTTTCAGGTTTGGAGAATATCGCTAAGCTTTGGCGAAATTTAATCAAGTGAATCACCATGCACCGAATTGGAACTCTTCCCTTCGACATCAAAGACGATGCAGTCGCATTGCTGTTTGTGACATCGCAAACCCGTGGGCGCTGGATCCTGCCAAAAGGGTTGGCCAAACCGGGAGAGACCCACGCTGAAACCTGCGCACGAGAAACTTTCGAAGAAGCTGGCGTTACCGGGGAGGTGCTGGAAAATTTCCCCATTACTGTGCCGATCACCAAGCAGACAGATGACGGCAAACAGGCGGTTCCCGTGACCTATTATCCGATGTTGATAAATGGTCAGGCAGATGACTGGCCGGAAGAAAAGGTGCGGGAACGACACTGGGCGTTAATTGACGACGCGCCAAAGGTCGCATTTCGCGAAGATTTTCTGGGCCTCATACAGCAGTTCAAGGCGCTGATGCCGTGGATTACAGAAGCTGCAAAGCAAAGTAGATCGTAGCAGCGAGCATTGCCGATGCCGGGACGGTAATTACCCAGGCTGCGGCAATAGAAAGAACAAAACGTCGGCGCACCAACCGACGCTTGCTGCGCAACGAGCGACTGGCAAAGGCTTCTTCCGACGTTGCGTTGAGACGGTGACCGGGGCGCAATTTCTTGCGGTTGGGATTTTCCGAATATTCCCTCAAAAACCCGACACCAAAAACCGCGCCCACGGCAATATGTGTTGAGCTAACGGGCAGGCCAAGCGTCGTCGCGATCAAAACCGTGACCGCTGCCGATAATGCAACGCAATAGGCACGCGGTGAATTCAAACGGGTGATTTTTTCTCCAACCACGGCTATCAGCTTGGGACCAAACAGGCCGAGGCCCAACGCAATTCCAAATGCGCCGACGACCATGACCCACAATGGAATGGTAACCTTGCTGGCAATCTCCGTTTGATCGCCAATGGTCGATACAATTGCCGCCAACGGCCCGACCGCATTGGCCACATCGTTGGCACCGTGGGCAAATGACAATAGAGCAGCACCGATGATCAACGGCAGGTCAAACAGCCGGTAGATATCCTTCTTGCTGTTCTCCAGCTTGGCAACGCGCTTGGTGATATAGGGGCGTGACAGAAAGTAAGAGGCACCAAAACTGGCGACCGCAAACGCAAACACTTCAAATAATGAGGGTTTCCAGATCTTCTTCAGGCCCTTCATGGCCATATACGCAGCAAATGCAGCACCCATCAGACCAATCAATACCGGGACCCAGCGATGCGCGGCGCTCAATCGGTCCGGCACGTTTAGAATTTTGACCTTAATGAAATATAGCAGCAGCGCCGCAACCATCGCTCCAAAAACCGGAGATATTACCCAGCTGGCGGCAATCGCAGCCATGGTTCCCCAGTTGACCAGTCCAACTCCTGCTGCAGCTATGCCGGCACCTAGTACGCCACCAACAATTGAATGGGTGGTTGATACCGGGGCACTGAGAATCGTCGCCAGATTGATCCAAAGCCCAGCGGCCAGCAAGGCTGAGAGCATCAGGTAGCGAAAATCCACGACCGACACGTCACCCCCGGGAGCAATAATGCCTTTGGATACGGTTTTGACCACATCCCCGCCCGCCAAAAGCGCACCTGCACTTTCACAGATTGCAGCGATGACGATTGCGCCAAAGACAGTGAGAACCCGTCCACCCACTGCCGGGCCCATATTATTGGCAACGTCATTGGCGCCAATATTCAAGGCCATATAGCCACCAATCACGGCAGCGATAACAATTAGCAGAGTTTCCTCACCCAATCCGGTGTGGGCGCCACCTACGAACACCGCCACCAAGGCAAGGAAAAGCAAGGACAATCCGACGGGAACGATGATGCCCCGGATGCTTTGCGACTGTTTTTGGCCGAAACTGAAACGTCTTAGATCGTTGACATATCTGTTTTCCGGGCTCTTCATTTCTGAACTCATTTTCGGCGTCGCATTTCGATCGGAGTTGTTGGCTGCTCGAAACCTACATACCGATAAGAAAGCCACATGGGAAACGCTTTTAAAACTTGCTCACAGGGGGAGATTCACTGCAGTACGCAGGGTTGCTGAGCATCTTCGTGTGGGGGTGGCAGATCAGGCACACACGCCGCAATCCGGGGCCAAAACAACCGGACTTTTCTTACAGCCTGTCTGCTAAACAACCCATGGCCTGGTCTATTTCAAAAAGGCATCAACATTCTGTCGGTGTGCATGACTTTCCATCAGACGCGACATCATTTCCTTGTTCGCAACTCCCGCCAGATCGGCCGGTAAAGTGCCTTGACGCAGCGCGTTCAAGGTGTCGTAAACCGCCTGAACAGCTGCAGCAAATGGTTGATGACCCTGCAGGCAGATCCTGACCCGCCCCTTGGCCAACTCACCTCGATCCATCAGTTCAGCAGGCACACCACCCAGCATGAGTGGCGCACGCGTTTCTGCTGACAACGCTTCCAACTGCTTGCCGGTCTTGATTCCAACCGCAAATAGTACATCCGCACCGGCTTCCTCATAGGCAGTCAACCACTCAATGACGTCTTCAATATTTGTAATCGATGCCGCATCGGTACGGCCTACAATCACAAGGCTGCCATCCTGACGCGCCGATATTGCTGCTTTGATCTTGCCGACTCCCTCTTCAACACTTAGCAGACGTTTGCCATCAGCGTTTCCAAACTGTCTGGGCAATTCGGTGTCTTCGATGGACAATCCCGCAATTCCGGCGTTTTCCAGTTCTTCCACCGTTCGCATAACGTTGAGGCTGTTGCCATATCCATGATCGGCATCGCAGATGATCGGCAGCGACCCGGCGCGGGTCATTCTGCGCGCCTGATCAACCAATTCGCTCAGCGTCAACAGGATCTCATCTGGAGCGCCGAGCACCGTCAGGGATGCAACGGATCCGCCAAACATGCCGAGCTCATAGCCAAGTTCACCTGCAATTCGAACCGAAATTGGGTCGTAGACGGAAGCAGGAAACAGGCATTCCTCGCCTTCAATGAGGGCCCGCAATTGTTGTCTGGCCTGTTGCGCGATGATCATTTTGACGCCTGTTTTGGATTTCCGGAAAGGCCAGCATGTCGAATGAGATGCAGCGCGACAAGGCCACAATACAAACTGCAGTGCGGGCAAGGACAATATTAAAAAATTTGTAACTACTCAGCTACCCTATTTCTGCTGCCATTAGGTGCGACAATTTG
>JAALLE010000177.1 GCA_011087605.1 Hyphomicrobiales bacterium | reverse complement strand
TGAATCAAATTGTCGCACCTAATGGCAGCAGAAATAGGGTAGCTGAGTAGTTACTAAAATCCAGCGATTGGGCAGAAATCAGGCAGTTGTGATTAAGACGATATCAGTAAAACACAATTGCTGATTTTGTTGGCAAGCTCCGCGGGCATCATGGGCTTTCCATTCATTCAGCCTTTGCTCGACGGAAAAGCCGTTGGAGCGCGTGTGAGTAGCTTCGATAATATTCGAGACCGCAATACCCAATAGAGCGATACAAGTGGTGACAATGGCAAAGCGTCGAAAAAGCATTAAATTGGTGACCCCGTTGAGATATGCCGCACCCTGTCAGATGTTGGCTGAACGTTTACTGATCAGCTCATTCATCTGAGGTTCACAATACCCCAATCGATTATCAGCGGCTCTTTGCCAGGAATGGGATTAGAGCTTGCGCCAGCTTTGGGTCCTGCAAAATATTTTCAAAGCACAACCACGTAATTTCATGGACTTTTTGACAACTTTTGCACTGCCAGAATATTGCTTTTGATCGGACGGGTCGGTGATTGTGCCGCTGTAGGAGTCTCCCGCACCCTTTAGCCGTCCAATGCGTTTTCCGGCATATTTGCCTGTTCTCAGCGTGATGCAATATGCGCCGCCACAGGAACCGATGGCAGCTGTTTCACCTGACTCAGTTTTCCAATTGCCGACGATCGGTTCATCTGCATGGGAAGTTGTGGTGCCCGCAACAATGATTGCCAGAGCTGCCGCTGCGGGCAGTGCCCTCAATGAATAGTTCATTCTTTTTCCTCTCAAACCGCCAATTGTTCGAATCAACAACAATTATGCATCTGATTGACAGGCAGGCATATCAATTTGTCGATTTCGCGGGCTCGCGGCGAGGGTCAGTTCAGCCAGATTCTGCCAAGGGAGCGAACTTCTTCATCAACTCCGCGCCTTCGCCCTGAAGCCTCAGCTCAATTACCATGACATGGGGGTCGCTTGAGGCATTGGCCGCCCGTTCCAGGGCTGATTTGTATCCGGCATCGTCGCCGAGTTGTTGGTTGATATGCGCCAGAAGGTGCCAGTAGGCGTGCCGGTCTGGCAGAAGATCGAGTGCATCCGACACATCTGTCAATGCTTCCTTGTGGCGTCCATCAAGCGTCTTTGCCAATGCATGCAAAAACAACCGGCGCGGAAGCCATGGATCGGTTTTCGAGCGCTCAACAACAGTCTGCAGTGTCTCGATGGCATCGGCATAATTGCCCTGCACCATTTCAATTTTGGCGCGGGTTTCGAATGCCCATACATATGTCGGGTTGATTTGATGTGCCCGCGCAATATCTTTCAACGCACCTTCCATATCACCCAGAAGAAAGGCTCTCAGTTCGGCGCGAGAAAAGAATACAAAGTCGCTGCGCGGTGCCTGACGTACAGCCTCATCGGCTCCATTCATCATGCGCTGCGCAATCTGATCCGGCAGGGTTGAAAATCGAGCCAGGGATGGCCAGACCACCGCGTGAATCATCATCCCCAGAGTCATCGGGTTGTTGGGATCCAGCAGCAGAGCCCTCTCCAACAGACCTTCGGCTCTCTCGTAATTGCCAACATCGGCGGTATGAAACAATTGTGCAGAGCGCGAGCGCAACTCAGAAGGAGTGAGTTCGTCATCGGGAATTCCCGACAGCCTGTCGGCGTCAAAGGCGTTGATTTGAACTCTCAACGCATTGTCTGCCATTCCCGCCACTTCATCAGACAGGGTAAAATAATCGTCGTCCAGGCCTTCATAGGTCTCAGACCAGACTACGTGAGAAGAATCGGTTCGAACCAGCGATAACATGACCCGAGCCGTTTCACCGTGAGCGCGAAACCTGCCGCGCAGCAAATATTGGGCGTCTGACTCGGAAATTTCCTGACCGTCAATCGGCAAAACCCGGATTCCGGTGCGGCGCGACAAATTGTGAACAAGCTGTTCTTTCAAATCGCTTGCTGCCTCAACCACTTGCGGCGACTGCGGGCTGGCAGCAATTAGCGCCACCGCGATCACCGGTACTTCGTCCTGACGGGTTGTCGAATTGGACTGGTTCGGCCGCCATTGGAAACACGCAACTGGTTGTTTTACGTTTTTCAAAGACAGGCTACCTGCGTCGGCAAATTGCGCCGCTGTAGTGGGATCAAGGAGTCGCTGGCAATCGGCCGACAATATGACGCCACCGGGCGGTGCCTGTGCCTGCAAACGGGCCGCAATATTGATGCCGGTGCCGTAGAGTTCGCCATCCTCTTCCACGATTTCGCCCATATGAACCGCAGTTCGCAATTTCAGTCCGGATTCTGTGGCCATGACGTTTTGAACATTTTGGGCAGATTGGATCGCGGGGGTGACCGAAGGAAAGGTGATCAACCAGCCATCACCCATGCGTTTTTCCACGTGTCCACCAGCTTCTTCAATCACTGGTTCCAGGGTGACTTCACGCAGACGGCGGACTTGAGCAATCGCAGCCGACGGGTCTTCCTCCATCAAGCTGGAATAGCCAGCCAGGTCGGTCACCATGATCACTGCGAGTCGACTATCCATGCAGACGATATCCTCTGTCATACCTGTAAACCTTGCCCTGACAATCAGCGCGCCGCAACAGTCTCGCAGATTTCAACTTTCGCCTGTGAACAATGAAGGTAGAACATCCGCAATCCCAAAAACAGTCGCCGTATCAGTAACTACTCAGCTACCCTATTTCTGCTGCCATTAGGTGCGACAATTTGAT
>JAALLE010000088.1 GCA_011087605.1 Hyphomicrobiales bacterium | reverse complement strand
AATCAAATTGTCGCACCTAATGGCAGCAGAAATAGGGTAGCTGAGTAGTTACTGTCGACGAACCGCGGCAAACATTCGCTCACCGTTGATGTCGCCCGTCCCGAAGGGGTGCAGATTATCAAGGATCTGGTCAAAGAGGCTGATTTCTTTGTTGAAAATTTCAAGGTCGGAGGTCTGGCCAAGCTGGGGCTGGACTATGAATCGCTGAAGCAGGTTAATCCGCAGATCATCTATCTTTCAATCACCGGTTTCGGTCAAACCGGCCCGGACGCTCCGCTGCCCGGATATGATTATCTCATTCAGGCCCGTTCAGGCTTGATGAGCGTCACAGGGCCCGAGGATGGGGCCCCCGGTGCCGGGCCGGTGCGCGCCGGAGTTGCCACCTGTGACCTGCAGACCGGTCTGATGGGGGCAATTGGCCTGCTGGCCGCCCTGCATCACCGCCATCTGACAGGCGAAGGCCAGTATATCGACATCGCCCTGCTCGACACTCAGATTGCTGGTCTGGCAAATCAGGGCTTCAACTATCTGATGAGCGGCAAAGTGCCGGGACGCACCGGTTCCTGGCATCCGGCCCTCGCACCCTATCGGCCGTTTGATACACAAGATGACCAGATCATCATCGCCGTCGGTAATGACAGTCAATTTGCCGATATGTGCCGGGTTATCGGTGCCCCACAGCTATCCGATGACGAGCGCTTTTCGACAAATCCGATGCGTAATAAAAATCGCGCGGTCATGGTAGACCTGATCAATGAACAGACCAGAACCATGCCAGCGGCGCATTGGCTGAAAGGATTTACCGACAACAATGTGCCGGCCTCGCCAATCAACAATATCCAACAGGCTTTTGACGACCCTCAGATTCGCGCTCGCGGAATGCAGATAGAAGTTGAACATCCCGTGGCGGGAACCATGCCGGGCATGGGCACGCCGCTCAATTTTTCAAAGACCGGAGTGGAGTATAAAAAATCGGCTCCCCTGTTGGGAGAAGACACCGATGATGTCCTGTCACGGGTGCTCGGAAAGTCCGGGGCAGAAATTGCTAAACTGAAGGACCAGGGGATTGTGTAGAGCCTAATTCACGGTTTTGATCCAAAATGCGGTGACGCCAGACCCGATTGTCCGGTGTCACATGAAGTGGCAGAGCATTGGGCATCGGCATCAGACCCGGTTCGGCGCGAATAAATTCATGCGCAGCAATCCACAGGCCACCATGTGCCACAATCAGCGTGTTTGGACCCCTGTCGACCGCCCTGCGCATGCCACGCCAGACCCGTTCGCAAAATTGTCGAAACGTTTCCCCATTGGGTGGATCAAACTGACCGACCCAATAATCTTCCAGCCAAGGGCCGTTCGGCAATCCCTGCATATCGCCGAGATGGCACTCTTTCAGATCATCATCAAAACTGATCTCCAGACCATGATGATGCGCCACCGCCTCTGCCGTGTGGCGGGCCCTCGACAAAGGGCTGGCAACAATCCGCTCTATTGGTTCATTGGCCAGCAATTCCCCGGCTCGCACGGCTTGTGCCCTGCCCGTTTCATTCAATTGGCTATCTTCTTGACCCTGGGTCTTGCGTATCGCATTCCAGCTGGTTTCGCCGTGGCGCAAAAAATAAAAGGGATGGGGAAAGGCCATAAAAATTAAACTCCGGGTTAATCAATGAGTGCTGCGTGCACCAGCGCTTTTAGCTCCGCTCTGCTGGGATAGGAACTGGAAGGTATCAGTTGGGTAAAAAAGATGCAGGTCAGGTGTTGCACAGGGTCAGTCCAGAAATTTGTGCTGGCCAATCCGCCCCATCCATAATCCCCGATCGATCCGACCGTGCGAGTGCGGGCGGGATCGAGAACGACGGCACCACCGAGCCCAAACCCCATGCCATCCATGGGCATTTCAGCAAACGAGCTCGGCCCCATCGAGGAGATTTCCCCTTTCAGGTGATTTCTGCGCATGAAGTCGACCGTGCGCGGTGACAACAACATACCACCATCATAGCGCCCAAAATTCCGGATCATTTCACCGAACTTGAAATAATCATCCAGGGTTGAAACCAACCCACCACCACCGGAAAATGTCCGCGCTTGCCCCTCCAGATACGGACTGGATTCGCCTCGATCTGTACACACCAGCGGGTCCTCGGCAGTCTTGGTATAGCAATCCGCAAACCGGTGGACCTTACCGTGCGGCACCTCAAATCCCGTATCCGCCATGCCCAACGGCACAAATACTTCTTCTTCCAAATATTGGTCCAGCGGTCGTCCATCGATCACTTCAATCAGCCGGCCAATGACGTCTACACCAATGGAATATTCCCAGCTCGTACCGGGGCGAAATGCCAGCGGCTGTTCTGCAACCCTCTTGCAAACGGCTTCGGTGCCGCCAGTTGTCGGGCCAAAATCCAGACCAATATTCGCATAATGTTCAGCCAGGACGCCCGGATTGAAACCATAGGTCATGCCGCTTGTGTGGGTCAGCAATTGGTGCAGCGTCGGAGGTGCGACAGGCTCCACCTGATCAATGCGCTTCGCCCCATCCACCAGAGCGTGGCAGGTGTCGAATTCCGGCAAGATTGCTGACAACGGCGCATCAAGATGGATCAGGCCGCGTTCCACCAGCATCATGAAACCAACAGTGGTAATCATCTTGGTCATCGACTTGATGCGCACGATCGTATCGCGGCCATAGAAAAATTGCCGTTCAACCGAACTCAAGCCTGCGCAGGACAGATGGGCAATTTCACCGTTTCGGGCAACCAGCACCGAACAGCCCGTATAGCGACCAATTTCAATGTTGCGGTGCATCCATTCATCAATGAGGCCCAATCGAGCCATGTCGAAACCGTTTTGTGTGGACTTGTTTGCCATTACACCTCGAGCCATTCGCGCCTGATATCGGGATTATCTTCAAGTTCGGCAGGAGCGCCCTGGAAAACAATCCGGCCATGCCCCATCACATAAACACGTGAGGATACTTTCATGGCAATCGTGAGTTTTTGCTCGACCAGCAAGATCGATACACCCCGCTCGGCAATCCGCTCCAACAGCTCTCCAACCTGCTGCACAATTTTTGGTGCCAGACCTTCAGTGGGTTCGTCGATCATGATGATCTGAGGATCTCCCATAAGGGTGCGACACATGGTCAGCATCTGCTTTTCGCCTCCGGACAGAACAGCAGCATCAACATCAGCCCGTTCCCGCAGGTTGGAAAACATGTCAAACATGTCCTGCATCGACCAGCGTCCAGCACCGTCGCCGTCTTTCTGCCCGGGCTTCAAACCCAACAGCAGGTTCTGGCGGGTCGTCAGCCCTGGAAAAATATCACGGTTTTCCGGCACATAGCCAATCCCCGCTTGGGCGATTTCGTAAGGTTTCATACCAGCCAGGTTGCGGCCTTGAAATTCAACCACACCTGCCGGCTCAACCTCTCCTATAATCGCCTTGCAGGTGGTCGACCGGCCAACACCATTGCGGCCAAGCAACGATACGATCTCGCCTTCACCAACCTCGAAATCCACCCCTTGCAGAATATGGCTTTTGCCGTACCAGGCATTCAGATCACGGACTTTCAACATCTAACCGGCCTCCTCAACGGCAGTGCCGAGATAGGCCTCCTGCACGGCCGCGCTTTCGCGAACATTTTGGGGCTCATCCGTGGCAATAATTTCCCCATAGACCAACACCGAAATTCGGTCAGCCAGATCAAAAACCACTCCCATATCGTGTTCGACAATGATCAGTGTCTTGTCTTCAGTGACCTTGCGGATCAGGTCGACCATATAGCTGGTTTCTGAGGCGCTCATCCCGGCGGTCGGTTCATCCAGCATGACAATATCGGCGCCACCAGCAATGGCAATGCCAATCTCCAACGCCCGTTGCTCGGCATAGGTCAACACACCGGCCAATTCGTCACGCCGCTCCAACAGGTTGATTTGCTGCAATATCTCTTCGGCGCGATCGGTCACATTCCGTTGACGATTGACCAGATGCCAGAACGAGTATTTATAGCCCATCGACCAAAGCAGGCCGCAGCGAATATTTTCAAAAACGGTCATTTTAGCGAATATATTGGTGATCTGAAACGACCGGGAAAGGCCCATCCGATTGATCTGATAGGGTTTCATGCCGCTGACATTTTCACCATGCAGAAAAACGCCTCCTGCGGTTGGCACATATTTGCCTGTTATCAGATTGAACAGGGTCGACTTACCCGCCCCGTTGGGACCGATAATTGCATGACGCTCCTGTTTGTGAATCGCCAGATCAACCCCCTGAATAATTTGGGCAAGGCCAAAACTTTTATGCAGGTTGCGCAACTCGATTGCCGGTGTCGGTTGATTGTTTTCCATCAGGTCTCACGCTCCTGATGGTTTGCATCCTGCCAGGCATCAAGCAGGCCCGGGGCAAGTTTGCGCACTACAAAAAAACTGATCAATAAAAGCCCAACAGCTATGATCAGAGGTACGGGACTATGACTGTTGATTGTCATGCCGAAGAGGTTCATTTCCTCGCTGCCAATCGAAGAATGTCTGGCATGGAAGAGGATTTCCATGATCGCAATGGCGGAAAACAAAAGCACCAGGGCAGGACCTGCAATCTTGGCATAAGGCCTGATCAGCAGACCTACCTTACTCAGGTTCCAAGGTCTGAAATGCATCGCAATCAGCCCGGTCAATCCAGATGGAAAAAACATCACAGTCAGTACAAACAGAATGCCCAGATAAAGTTGCCATATTTCCGTATAAAGGCTGAGTACCGTCTGCAGCAACGTAAACACCACCGCTCCAATAACCGGTCCAACAAAGAAACCGACGCCACCCAAAAAGGTAATCAGCAGTATCGAACCAGACGTCGCCAGGTTGAGGTTTTCTTCGGTCAGGATCTCGAAATTGATGGCGAACAAGGCACCGGCAATGCCGCAGAAAAAGCCGGACGCGCAAAACGAAATCCAACGCACATTGCGTTGTGAATAGCCCAGAAACTCGGCCCGCTCCTCATTATCGCGCACCGCATTGGCAATCCGACCCATCGGCGTGCGTGAAAACAGATACATGCCGAGTGCCGCCAAAACCAGCCAGATTGCCGTCAGATAATAGACCTCAAGCTGCGAGGCAAAATCAAAGCCGAAGACCTGCGGACCCATTGTGCGATCGCCACTGACCCCTTCTTCACCACCAAAAAACACCACGATGATGATCGAACACGCGGCGATCAATTCTCCCACTCCCAGAGAAATCATGGCAAATACCGTGCCCGCACGTCGGGTTGAGAAACTACCGATCAAAAATGCAAAGATCAGGCCAAACAGACCACCAAACAGCGGCAACAGGGGCAGCGGCAGGTAGAGCTGGTTATACTCCACCTGGTTCAGCAGATGCATGCAGAAGAACCCGCCCAGCCCCATGTAGACCGCGTGTCCAAATGACAGCATGCCAGCCTGTCCCAGCAACATATTGTAAGCCAGCGCAAAAACGATAGTGATCGCCATCTGGTTCATGATCGTCAGACCGGCACCTGAAGGAAAGACCTGTGGCAACAGCAACAAAAATCCACAGGCTATCAGCCATGGCAGGACCTTGCGGATCGGTATCAGAGGCGTTTTTGTGCCGATCGATTGTTGACCCTGAAGGCTCATGTTTCGCGCTTCCCGAAAAGCCCCTGCGGGCGCAGCGCCAATACAATGATCATCAACAGATAAGGCAGGATCGGACCCACCTGCGGCAGCGTAAGCGTCCACAGATCGCTGAGCAGGCTTTGTGCGAGATCAGCCGGCTCCGTCAGTCCAATGGCGGTCAGCAGGTCGGCCATGCGCAAATTATAAGCCGCGGCAAATGTCTGCAGCCAACCAATGAGCAGTGACGCCAACAGCGCTCCCCAAAGAGAGCCCAGCCCGCCGATTACGATGGTGACAAAGACAATCGACCCCAACAACACCGCCATCCCGGGGAACGTGCCCAGAACAGGACCTGCAATAACCCCGGCAATCGCCGCCATTGCCGTGCCAACCCCGAAGACACCCATAAAAATCAAAGGCACATTATGTCCCAGATTTTGAACGGTTTCAGGATAGGAAAGCGCCGCCTGAATGATCATGCCAATGCGGGTTTTGGTGAGTATGTAAAGCAGCACCAGAAACACGCCGATAGCGATGAAGATCATGAACACCTTGTAGGCGGGAAAGGCATTCCCGGCGATCGAAAAAGCGGCGAATTTCAACGCCGCCGGTGCCTCGAAAGCCATCTGGCTCTTGCCCCAGAAGAATTGCACCACCTCTTCGATCAACAGCGCCAGCCCAAAGGTGAAGATCAGTTCCGGAACATGACCATATTGATGCACCCGCCGCAGGCCATAGCGTTCAATCGCCGCACCAATGACCCCGACAATAATCGGGGCGAGGATCAATCCCGGCCAGAACCCCACATAGGTGCTGATCTGATAGCCGAAATAAGCCCCCAGCATATAAAAACTGGCATGAGCAAAATTGAGCACGCCCATCATCGAAAAAATCAACGTCAAACCGCTGCACAGCATGAACAGCAGCAGACCGGTCACCAGCCCGTCGAGAATATTGACTATGAATAGAGACACCACACCCGGCCCGCAATTTCAGTTCAAACGAAAGACCGGGCAGCGGCCACGACATCGGCGGCGACAACGGCGTCGGCGGCGGCGGCGACCCCTGCCCGGCAATCAGGCAATGCGCATTACGGACGTTTCATGTTGCAGGTTGTGGCACTGTCGGCAGAAGCCATTTTGACGGTGCTTTCAACCTTCAGTCCATATCCTGAACTGTCGAAATCGAATTTCACGTCTTTGGCGGTATGCGCCATGATATGCACGTCCTGAATGGCCTGATGGTCCTTGGCGCGCATGGTCACTTTGGTGCCCCAAATGGAATCGTGCTCCATGCCCTCCAACGCATTGGCCACTTTCACCATATCGGTGGCAGTACCGGCCTTGTCGATGGCCTTTGCCAGCATTTCGATGACATTGGCAATACGTGGCTGGCCGATATCATAACCTGGATACTGGGCTTCAAATTTGGCGGTATAGGCTGCAGCCCGGTCCGATACGGGTGGATTGAGCTGGCCTTCCATCACCAGTTTCAATTTGCCTTCACCAGCTTCGCCGAAGGTCTTGGTAATTCCGTCAGAGGCCGCATAATAGGTGTAGATCGGGTTCTCAAAACCGGCCTCTATCACCGCTTTTCCGAGCCCCACCATATCGGAACCCCAGTTCCCTGTAATCATTGCATCCGCTCCCGATGAAACGATCTTGCGGGCATAGGGTGTGAAGTCCTTTACCTTGCCGATTGGGTGCAATTCGTTCCCGACAATCTCAACATCGGGGCGCTTGGCCTTCAGGAATTTGACCGCCGCTGCCGCAACCGCCTTGCCGAACGAATAATCCTGGCCGATCAGATAGACTTTTTTGATGTCCTTGTTGGTCGCCATAACATCGGTCAACGCATCCATCTTGATGTCGGCATTGGCATCAAACCGGAAATGCCAGAAATTGCATTTGGCATTGGTCAGCGCCGGGTCGACAGCAGAATAATTGAGGAACAGGACCTGCTGATCTGGATTGCGGCGATTGTGTTTCTTAACCGCATCGGTGATTGCGTTGGCGACCCCGGATGAATTGCCCTGAGCAATAAAGCGAATGCCCTGATCGATGGCGACCTTCAATTGAATCAGCGATTCCTTGGCCGAAATCTTGTTGTCGAACGCGACGATTTCGAAATTTGCGCCCCCAAGAACACCACCCTTGCTGTTGACCAGTTCCTGAGCGGCAAACTTGTAATGCGACAGACCCTGATTGCCGGTTGAAGCAAACGGCCCGGAAAGCGGATCGATAAAGGCGATCTTGATATTGTCTGCGGCATAAGAGGCCGCCATTGAGCCAGCAACCACCCCGGTGGTAACGGCAGCTGCCATTAGAGATTTTGTAAACAGGTTCATGGATTTCCCTCAAAGTTTGTCGCCACACCGAGTCCGGTGGGTTTGACGAAAAAGTATGGAATTTCGAAGCCCCTGAAAACAGGTAACCTCGTATGGAATTGCCCTCTCAACAGTAAAATGAACCACAACCAAAAGACAAGCGGTGGTAACGGCATTGGCAGCCGGTTGGATGACGGTTAGGGTCGTGCATCGCGGTAGGAGTGGAAAAAATGTCTCTTAAAGATCATTACGGCAACCAAGTTTCAACAAAGTCTCAAGAGGCCGTCGAAGCCTATGATTCAGGTGTTGGTTTGTTTCTTGGAGGAAATTATGGCGCAGTCGAGGCGTTTCAATCCTGCATAGATGCCGATGACTCGTTCGCCCTTGGCCACGCAGCCTTGGCCCGCGCTTCGATGATGGGCGGTGACATGGCAACTGCCAAATCCGAAATTGCCCGCGCCAGTGAACTGGCAGCTTCCGATGACAAAAGATCTCAACAACATGTTGAAGCCATGGCGTTATTAATGTCAGGTCAGGCCGACAAGGCGCGCGCCAAAGTTAAAACCCATGTCCAGGAATTTCCCTGTGATGTTCTGGCAGCACAGTTATGCGCCAGCGTTTTCGGCCTGATCGGCTTTTCCGGCAAAGTCGGACGTGAGGCGGAATTGCTGGCCTATACATCTGATCTACTGCCCCATTATGACGGCGACTGGTGGATCAAATCGATGCACGCCATTTCGCTGTGCGAGACCGGTCAGGCGGACCTTTCCCTCGACCTAATGGAGCAGTCATTGGCGATCAACCCACGCAACGCCAATGGATCGCACTTTAAAGCCCATGCACAATATGAGGCCGGATACCTGACCGAGGGACGAAAATATCTTGATGACTGGCTGGTGGATTATGACAACCGTTCGGTATTACACGGTCATCTGTCGTGGCATTCGGCGCTCTGGGCCTTACACGATGGCGACGAGGCAGCCATGTGGCAGCGCATTGACGGTGGCGCTGCGCCCGGCACAGGCCGCAGCCTTCCAATAAACGTCTTGACCGACACGGCAGCGATTCTCTATCGCGCAGAACTGGCCGGCATGAACGTCGACCCGGCGCGCTGGTCGACGATGAGCGACTATGCCGCGCAATATTTTCCAGAAACCGGCCAGAGCTTTGCCGATATGCATGCGGCATTAAGCCATGCCATGGCGGGCGAAGGTGAGCGACTGGCCCATATCATTGAAACGGCGAAAGGTTTTGCCGGCGATCTGGTCAAGCCTGTCGCCAGAGCCTGGGGGGCCATTGCCCGTCAGGACTGGCAAACCGCCCTGCAGGAGCTTGTTCCGGTGATAGCAACGAACGAAAGGTTTGGCGGCAGCCGGGCACAACGAGATTTGCTGGAACTGGCCCTGGTCAATGTATTGTTGAAACTCGGACAGGCCGACGAAGCCCGTCGAAGCCTCAGCATGCGCCGCCCGGTTCTGGCGTCTGCCCCGCCGGTTGCAGCGATGAATTGACATGGACAGGAACTGGCGCGAATGGTGCCATTGATGACAGATTTTCAATTCGATCAACAAGCCTATCTTCGCCGTATAGGAATTGAAGACAGCGGCCAGGTCGAGGTGAATCTGGATAGTCTGCGCCGCCTTCTGCGCCACCAGATTTATGCAATTCCGTTTGAGAATTTTGACATCTGTCTTGGCCGCACAATTGACCTCGACCCAAACCATCAATTCGACAAATTAGTGCGACATCGCCGCGGCGGATATTGTTTTGAAGTCAACGGCCTGATGTTGAACGCATTGCAATCTTTCGGCTTTGAGGCTCGGCCGTTGTTAGCGCGGGTCCATGGTGAAGACTTTATTGGCGGGCGGGACCATCAACTGACGCTGGTCTCGCTGGATCATCAGCAGTGGATTGTTGACGCAGGATTTGGCCGGGATACGCCCCATTGTCCGCTTCCCCTGCAATTGGACAAACCAATTTCATGCAACAAACAAAATCTGAAATTTGCAGATGGTGCCCATCTGGGCACATTGATGCAGGTCGAAAATGCCGGCAGATGGACGACGCTTTACAGTTTCGACGATACCTATGCTGGACCAGCAGATATCAAATACAGCAATCACTACACGTCCACACACCCGGATTCGCATTTTGTACAACGGCGCGTCGCAGCGCTGCCAATTGAGGGTGGTGTCGTGACGCTGTCAGACCAGAAGCTGACAATTCGAAAAAACGGCGAGCAGACGGAAATCCATCTTCCTGACAATCAGCAATATTTACAATTGCTTGAACAGCATCTCGGCATCGATTTGCAGGTCGACTACAGCCAGCTGAAACCACTTGTTGAAGACTGATCAGCCGCGAAGGTCCCTGGTATTTTCTTCCAATGCGTGGACCTCAAAACCGACCGCCTTTTTCAACTGCCGATATTCAGCCAACGCCTTGTCACGATCCACTGAATCATCGCGCCTGCCAGCCAGCATGACGTTTTTCAACGTATGCTCCAACGGCGTAAACTCTAAAAACTTCACCGCATAGCCAAAAGATTGAAGCAACAATGCGCGCGCCACATCGGTAACCACATCCGCCTCGCGTCGTCGCATCAATGGAAACTGACTGATCAGATCAAAGTCAGATCCACTGTCGGTTCCCTTTGCCAATATTTGAGCTGCAATCTGAGCCTGGCAGCATGGAGCGCAGAAGAAAAACTGCATATTGGAGCGCAACCCCAGCGCCAGCGCGTCATCGGTCGCCGTATCGCAGGCATGTAGGGCAATCAGGATATCCAGATCGACCGGCTTGTCCTGTTCGATCCGGTCATTTTGAAAAGTCAGACCGTCAAATCCAAGCCTGTCGGACAGGCTATTGCACAAATCGATAACGTTTTTCTTGATATCAATGCCCGTTGCACGCGGTTCCGTCTTGGCCCGCGACCGCAAATAATCATAGGCCGCAAATGTCAGATATCCCTTGCCACAGCCCAGATCGAGCATCGAAATAGGACCGTCCGAACCGGCAACATGGTCACCAATATCGCGGTCGATAATCTCGACAAAATTGGCGATCTGACGGAACTTCCCATATTGCTTCTTGATCACCTCACCCTTGTCGCTGGTCACCCCCAGCCCTTTCAGATAAGGCCTTTTGGCATTCAGGACATAGTTTTTGGCGCGGTTATGGTCCTGGGACACCCCTTTCATGGAGGCCTTTGCCCGATACACCCGCGGATGGCCTTTGCGATTCTCCGCATAGTGAAAATCGTGGGATTCGGTAAACAATACAGCCGACTGGAACGGAAATATCGGCGCCTGTTCCATCTGAGCAAGCAAGGCGTCAACGTCCAGCGCGCTGCGTTGCGGTTCGGACACTATCGTATCGCTGAAATCCACAAACCGTTTTTTGCCACCAACCACCAGGTCGAAACTTGCGCGGTATTTGCCACCACCAGCCTCAGATGTCTTGCGGCTCAACACCACGCGCTTGAACGTGCCGTCTTTCAGCGAAGCCTGACAGGCTTCTAGGAACTGGCTTTGTTCAGGATTGGGCATGGGTTGACGAAGGGCTTATGCGGGTTGAGCGAACTGCGCCTACCCATTGGGGGATAAGTCCTGACTGTCAATCCCATCCGTTGAATTGGCAATTGCCTGCCTCCATACAAAGTGGAATATTCCACCCAACCAGAAGATTGAACTGTTGGAGAAATCCCGTGTCTGAAGACGTGCTTTTAATCGAAACTGACGGTCCGGTGGCAACGATCACACTGAACCGGCCCAAACAATTCAACGCGCTGGACGAGGAATTGCGGGCCAGATTGCGACAGGTCGTCGGGACCGTTGATGCCGATGACACAATCCGCATCGTCATATTGAAAGGCACCGGCCGCGGCTTTTGCGCCGGAGCAGATTTGGCCGGCGGGATCGATCACCCTCTCAGTGCCCATATCGATCGGGAGTATAAACCGGCGCTGGTCGGGATCGCACAAAGCCCCAAAATCTGGATTGCCCAGATCCACGGCACGGCTGCGGGAATTGGCGCTGCATTTGCGATGAATTGTGACTTTGTCACCATGGCAGACAACGCCACGGTCTATATGGCCTTCGCCGCCATTTCGCTGATACCCGACGGCGGCAATACCCAGTTGCTGTTGCAGAACATGGGCTATCACAGGGCGCTGCAGGCAGTTGTTGAGGGGCGCAAATCCCGGCTGACGAATGCCTCTCCTATGGCATCGCCAACAAATTATTCGCCGAAGACGAGCTTGATCAAAAGACGCTCGAATGGGCCCGCCAACTGGCCGACGGCGCTCCATTAGCGATGGCCGCCGCCAAGAAATTGTTGCGCGGCGCAGGCCAAATCAGTTTTTCAGAAGCGATCACGGCAGAAGGTTTTGCTCAGACACCGCTCGCTAAAAGCAATGACTTCAAAATCGGTGTTCAGGCCTTTTTTGATAAGGAAAAGCCTGTATTTTCCGGAAATTAAAGATTTTTTTAAAGTGAAGCTGTAATGCCACCATCGACATAGAGCGTATGCCCGTTGACGAAGCTTGAGGCGGCGGACGACAGGAAGATGCAGGCACCGACCAGTTCATCGACATTGCCCCACCGGCCAGCCGGGGTGCGATTTTCAAGCCAGGAGCTGAATTCAGGATCATTGACCAGCGCTTCGTTCAATGGAGTATCGAAATACCCTGGCGCAATGGCGTTGATCTGCAGGCCATATTTGGCCCAGTCTGTCGCCATGCCCTTGGTCAGATTGCCAACGGCCCCCTTGGTTGCGGTGTAGGGTGCAATGCCCGGGCGGGCCAACGCAGTCTGCACTGAAGCTATGTTGATTATCTTGCCTTCGCTGCGCTTGATCATGTGATTGGCCACTGCCTGCCCGACGTTAAAGACGGTGGAAATATTGGTTTCCAGCAATTTAGCAAACATGTCGGCGGGATAGTCTTCCAGCGGCGTGCGAAACTGCATACCGGCATTGTTGACCAGAATATCGATTGCCCCGGTTTCGGCCTCAAACCCGTCCACCGCAGATTTGACGGCGGCGTGGTCCGTTGCATCAAAGGCCAGAGTGTGGACTTCACCACCCGCAGAAAGCGTTTCTGCTGCTACTGCAAGTTTGGCCGGATCGCGACCATTCAAAATGACCGATGCGCCAGCTGCCAACAGACCTCTGGCGAGCGCATAGCCGATTCCTTGGGAAGAACCGGTCACAAGCGCCCGCTTTCCCGACAAATCAAATAACTTCAAACCGCTCATCAACCCACTCCGGCACAGACAACATCAATTTAGGCTTGGGTATAGAGGAACGCGCATGGACACAACAGCGATTGGCGAATATTCCTATATCGATTGAAATTCAGCATAATTATGAGGCATTCATCCCATGAGCCCTTCAGCAAAACCTTCCTATGGCCTGATTGGATTAGGCACCATGGGCTCCAACCTGGCCCTCAACATTGCCGAAAAAGGTAATTCCATTGCCGTATTCAACCGCACCGTTGAGCGGGCCGGCGAATTCCACAAGGAAGCTGGCGATCTCGCGTCGATGGTGGTGCCAACGACCTCGCTTGAAGATTTCGTCAACGCCATTGAGCGTCCCCGCAACATCATTTTGATGGTGCCCGCCGGACCGGTTGTTGATCAGCAAATGGAGGTGCTGCGCCCGCTTTTGGAAGCTGATGATCTGATTATCGATGCGGGCAATGCGCATTTTGAAGATACCAACCGCCGCGCTCAAAAAGCCACCGCTGCCGGGGAATTATTCCTTGGCATTGGTGTTTCTGGTGGCGAAGAAGGTGCCCGCTACGGTCCATCCATCATGGGTGGTGGCGATCAGTCGGCCTGGCAGCGGGTGGAACCTGTATTGCAGGCGATTTCGGCCAAATATGAAGGCACGCCATGTGCCACCTGGATGGGTGAAGGCGGTGCCGGTCATTTTGTAAAAATGGTCCATAACGGCATTGAATATGCCGATATGCAGATGATTGCCGAAGTTTACGGACTTATGCGCGACGGTCTTGGCATGGCAGCCGGTGAAATCGCACCCGTCTTCAAAGGTTGGAATGAAGGCCCGCTGAAATCCTATTTGATCGAAATCTCCGGCAATGTTGCCGCCGCGACGGATGAAAAGACCGGCAAGCCGGTGCTCGACATCATTCTGGATTCAGCTGGGCAGAAGGGCACCGGACGCTGGACCGCCATTGAAGCACTGAAACTTGCGTCTCCCGTATCAATCATCGATGCAGCTGTTGCAGCGCGCAACCTGTCATCGCGTCTGGATGAACGTAAAGCCGGAGAGGCATTATTTGGTGCCAGCCCCAGACCAATTGCTGCGCACGCCCTGCCCGATCAAATGATGGAAAATGCCCTGCTGGCCGGAAAGATCGCCTGTTATGCCCAGGGGTTTGCCATGTTGTCAGCCGCATCAAAGGATTACGACTGGTCGCTGCCAATGCCGCAGATTGCCGAAGTCTGGCGTGAGGGCTGTATCATCCGCTCAACAATGCTCAACGATATGGCGCAGGCGCTGTCTGATGATGCCGAACTGAACTTGATGCTGGCCCCCTTCTTCGCCGACATATTGAAGGACACCCATGACAGCCTGCGCCAACTGGTCGCCACGGCCATCAGTCACGGACACAGTGTTCCGGCGCTAGCCACGGCTGTGGCCTATTTTGACACGATGCGTACGTCTCGCGGCACGGCCAATATGATTCAGGGCCAGCGCGATTTCTTTGGCGCCCATTCCTTCGGTCGGCTGGATGAGGCCGGCGCTCACCACGGACCTTGGGGAATGAGCGGTGGATGATTGCTCCAACCTAGTTGGCAAAACGATAACGCGGTCCGGGTGAAAGGCATATAATGCTTCTTGGATGTATTGGTGACGACTTTACCGGCTCCAGCGACTTGTCCAACACATTGGCCAAGCAGGGCATGCAAACAGTGCAATATACCGGCATTCCAACATCAAATGCTGATCCAAACGTTGAAGCCGGTGTGGTGGCGCTCAAATCCCGCTCTATTCCGGCAAAACAAGCAGTCCAACAATCCCTAGAGGCTCTGCATTGGCTGCAGGCTCAGGGCTGCCAGCAGTTCCTGTTTAAATATTGCTCGACATTCGACTCAACACCTAAGGGAAATATTGGCCCTGTTTGCGACGCGCTGGCTGATGCCCTGGAGGCTCACAGGGTCATTGTCTGCCCGGCATTTCCGGGCACCGGCCGGTCGATCTATCAGGGCCATCTGTTCGTCAATGATGTTTTGCTGAGCGAAAGCGGTATGGAAAACCACCCTTTGACGCCGATGACAGATCCGGATATCCGCCGCTGTTTGGCGCCGCAAACCAAATATGGCGTCGGCCACGTTGCAGCCGCCGATGTTCGACAGGGCCCGCAGGCAATCATTGCGGCGTTGGAACAACAACAAAATCAGGGCAACAGACTGATTGTGGTCGACGCCACAAGCGACGGCGATTTGCTGGATATCGGCACGGCCGCGACAGATCTTGCCCTGATTACCGGTGGTTCCGGCATTGCTCTTGGCCTACCAGAAAATTTTCGTCGCCGCGGTCTGCTGACGGGCGACACCAATCAATGGTTTGGACAGGAAGGAAAATGCGCCATTCTCTCAGGTTCCTGCTCCAACGCCACACGCGCTCAGGTCGCGTTACATTCAAAATCCAATCCAAGCTTTGAAATTGAGGCGGCGCAGGTCATTGAAAATCAGCTGTCCGCCGCAACGCTGTCTGATTGGCTGTTGTCCCAGTCTGGGCTCCCTCTGGCTTACAGCTCGGCAGATCCCGACATTGTGCGACAGGTTCAACAGCAATTTGGTCGTCAACATGCGGCGGAAAAACTCGAGGCGTTTTTTGCCGATGTCGCCCGTCATCTGCTTGCTGGTGGTGTTGAACGATTGATCACAGCCGGGGGAGAAACTTCCGGTGCTGTGATCGAAGGTCTGGCACTGAAAACATTGGAAATAGGACCGGAAATTGCACCCGGCGTACCGGCCTTGCGGGCTGGGGACAACCTGGTCATTGCCTTAAAATCCGGTAATTTTGGCGGACCAACATTCTTCGATGATGCTGCGACCACCTTGTCAGGACAGGCCCATGACTGAAGAAACCTTGCTCAGGGAACAAATCTGTCTGTTGGCAAAATCGCTGTTCGATCGTGGATTGACCGGTGGCAGCACCGGGAATATTTCTGCCCGCACCCCTGACGGCGGGCTTCTGGTGTCCCCCACAGGCACCAGTTTTGGGCGCCTCGACCCTGGCCGGTTGAGCCGGTTTGATGTGAACAGGAATCTGATAGGTGGAGACTCACCAACCAAGGAAATGCCATTGCATATGGCCTTTTATGAGACCCGAAGCACCGCCGGTGCCGTGGTGCATCTGCATTCGTGCCACTCAGTCGCCTGGTCGCTGATGCCGCAGGTCGATGAGGATAATTTTCTACCACCTCTCACTCCCTATGCGATCATGAAACTGGGTAAGGTGAAAATGCTGCCATATTACCGTCCGGGCGACCCGGCCATGGGAGATGCAGTGCGAGGCCTGGCTGGTAAACGCAGCGCAGTGATGTTGGCCAATCACGGGCCAGTAGTTGCCGGCAAAGATGTGGAAGCCGCTTGTAACGCCATTGAAGAACTCGAAGACACTGCCCGGCTGGCAATCTTGATGCGCGGCCATGATGCCAGAATGCTGACGGATCAGCAGATCAAACAATTGATCACACATTTTGACGTGGAGTGGGACGAATGACCAAATTTTCGTAACTACTCAGCTACCCTATTTCTGCTGCCATTAGGTGCGACAAT
>JAALLE010000087.1 GCA_011087605.1 Hyphomicrobiales bacterium | reverse complement strand
ATGCTTCAATCACAAAACAGGACTTGCAAAAAGGGAGCCATCCACACAGGACATAATCGGAGCGGCCGTGCTCCAGGAAGTCTAGATAACGGGTGTGGTAGACAACACCGGAAAAGTCGGTGTGTTCAAAATACACCCGTTCCGTCAGCGTGTGAAATCCGTCACCTAGAGTGCCGCTATTGACCATCGGGGGTATCTTCTTCGAACAATGTTGCCTGCCGCGTCGCCAGCCCACCTGGAACCGCCAGCCCCATGTGATCGAACGCCTTCGGGGTCAATACACGACCGCGCGGGGTGCGCTGCAGAAAACCCTGCTGGATGAGATAGGGTTCGATGATGTCCTCAACCGCATCACGCGGTTCCGACAGGGAAGCAGCAATCGTTTCAATGCCCACCGGGCCACCGCCAAAATTCACCCCGATAATGTCCAGGTAGCGTCGGTCGAGTTCATCAAGCCCAGACGGATCCACACCCAGCTGATTTAGTGCATTGTCGGCGATGGCAACGGTGATTTTAGCGCTGCCATCGACGATTGCAAAATCGCGCACCCGGCGCAGCAGGCGACCCGCAATACGCGGCGTGCCACGGGCTCTTCGGGCGATTTCCAACGCCCCTTCATCATCAATGCCGATGCCAAATATGCGCGCTCCGCGCCGCACGATCTGCTCGAGTTCAGGCACGGTGTAGAATTGCAATCTAATCGGAATGCCAAACCGGTCGCGCAGAGGTGTGGTCAGCAGGCCAAGCCGTGTGGTCGCTGCAACCAGTGTAAATTTCGCCAGATCAATTTTGACCGATCGCGCGGCCGGACCTTCACCGATGATGAGGTCCAGTTGGTAATCTTCCATCGCTGGATACAAAATTTCTTCAACAGCCGGATTGAGGCGGTGAATCTCGTCGATAAACAGCACATCGCGGTCTTCAAGATTGGTCAACAGGGCCGCCAGGTCTCCAGCCTTGGCGATTACCGGTCCTGACGTGGAGCGAAAGTTCACACCCAATTCCTTGGCCATGATCTGCGCGAGAGTCGTCTTGCCCAGCCCCGGAGGACCGACAAAGAGAACGTGGTCGAGTGCTTCCCCACGTTGTTTGGCCGCCTCAACAAATACGGTCAGATTGGCGCGTGCCTGTTTTTGCCCGGTGAAATCAACCAGCCGCTCCGGGCGGATTTCGGTATCGTAGTCTTCGCCTTTGACCTGACCATCGATAATGCGCTCATCACTCAATTGCTCAACTCCTTCAGGCCGAGACGGATGAGAGTTGCGCTGCTGGCATCTTCACCAGCTTGGTGCAAAGCTGCGCCGACCGCGACACTGGCTTGCTGGCCGGAATAGCCCAGATTGGTGAGAGCTGAGACAGCATCCTGGACGGCGCTGCCCGCAACTCCTTCGCCGATCTCTTGTTGAAGTCCAATTGTACCGGATGTGTCACCTGACAGGGCAGGGGCCTTGTCTTTCAGTTCCGTGACGATGCGCTGGGCAACTTTCGGACCGACACCGGGGGCACGTGACACCATCGCCTTGTCCTGAAGCGCAATTGCCGAGGCCAGGTCGCCGGGAGACAATGTGCCCAAAATGGCCAGTGCAACTTTGGCACCGACACCCTGCACATTTTGCAACAGACGAAACCAGTCCCGCTCGAAGTCCGACTGGAAGCCATAGAGTTTGATTTCGGTTTCCCGAACATGGGTTTCAATGGAAAGCGACGTAGCTTCGCCATTTGACGGCAGACTTGAAAGGGTGCGGGGCGAACAGTGGACCTGATAACCAACGCCCTGGACGTCGAGTATGATCCAGTCATCTCCGGTACCGTCAACAATGCCTTTGAGTTTGCCAATCATCGCATTCGGGCCCGTAATCAGGGATGACTCTTAATCACATTGGATAGGTGCCACAGGAGAACACGTCAAGAACATTTGCAGGTCAACCACCAGCTTCTGCTGTTCATTTGCTTGCCTGCGCGGCGGCCATTCGGCTTCCCAGACTGCCGCGGTGATGGGCATGGCAGATCGCGATGGCCAGTGCGTCGGCCGCATCGGCGCTATCAAATTTGGCTTTCGGCAGCAACATGCCAACCATCAGCTTGATTTGTGCCTTATCGCCGTGGCCGACGCCGATGACAGCCTTTTTAACGGCATTGGGGGCGTATTCGGCCACCTGGAGCCCGGCACGGGCGGGCACCAGCATGGCAATGCCTCGCGCCTGTCCCAGTTTCAAAGTGGCGCTGGCATCCTTGTTGACGAAAGTGTGCTCAACCGCCGCTTCATGAGGCAAATGGGCGTGAATTGCATCCACCAGGCCATCGTGAAGTTGGCAAAGGCGACTGGACAATTCTGCCTTTCCGTTGGAGCGCACTGTTCCGCATGCAACGAATTGCAGGCTGCCGCCGCTACTGTCGATAATTCCCCACCCGGTGCTGCGCAGGCCCGGATCGATGCCGATAATTCGAATTGAATTTGCCGACTGGCTGGTCACAGGAAGCCTTTTTGAGTGGTTGCGGCCATTACTGGCCCGAGAGGGAACATCTTCTCTTGAATCCGCCAGCGCTTCTTGTCAACGTTTGTCCTCAACTCCCGGAGGTAACCTGACATGGTGGACAAGGATTTTTCCAACGGCGCGGCCTGGATGGCCCAAGAAATCATGCCGGTCGGCAAAGCGGCCATTCCGGTGACCGACTGGGGGCTGACCCATTCGGACATAACTTATGACGTTGTGCATGTCTGGGATGGACGGTTTTTCCGCATGGATGATTATCTGCAACGATTTCAACGCAGCCTTGCCAAATGCCGGCTGTCAGTGGATCAGAGCGCCGACGATATGCGTCGTATTCTTCATCAGATTGTAGCTCGTTCAGGGCTGGACCGTTCCTATGTATCAATGGTCGCCAGTCGGGGGCAGCCATCGGTTCCCGGCAGTCGCGATCCAAGGCTTTGCGACAATCATTTCTACGCCTGGTGTGTTCCATTTGTCTGGGTGTTTCTGGAAGAAGTTGTACAGCGAGGGGCTCATCTGAAGGTTCCGGAGACGATTTCGCGGATTGCCACAGAATCCGTCGACCCGACTGCCAAGAATTACCATTGGGGAGACTTTACCCAGGGGCTGTTTGAAGCCAAGGAGGCGGGTTTTGACAACACATTGCTGCTTGATCATGACGGCCATGTCACCGAAGGACCCGGTTTCAACGTATTCATGGTCAAGGATGGCAAGGTACGGACCCCGCGATCGGGAGTGCTGGAGGGGATTACCCGCAAGGTCGCAATGGAAATCTGTGAGCATCACGGTGTTCCCGTGACGGAGCAGGATATATCACTTGCCGATTTTCTTGAAGCAGATGAAGTCTTTGCGACGACAACTGGTGGTGGACCGGTGCCGATTACGCGGATCAACGAGCGGGTTTTTTCAAATGATGCACCCGGGGAGGTAACGCGCCAGTTCAATCAAACTTATTGGGCCTGGCATGAAGACCCGGCGATGAGCGAAAAGGTGAATGCCGACTATTAGCCCGGCTCATACGGCCGCAAATATTCGAGCGGGGCCACCGGTTCCGCCTTTGGTTTTCGGTGCGCCAACTATGATCGTCGCTCCGTTGGGGGGAACAGCGTTCAGATTGGCGAGATTTTCAATCCCATAGCGTCCTGCAGGCAACCATGCGTAATGGGTGGCGAAATTCTGAGAGGGGCCGTGATCAAGCGACAATGTATCGACGGCGATGGCGACCGCCGAAGATTCTTCCAACAGCATTTGTGTGGCATCGATATGAAATCCCGGGAAATGCATCACCTGATTGTCGTCACGGCCAGTGAAGTCTGTCGGATTTTCAACCTTTGACGACCAACCGGAATTCATCGCCACGCAGCAATTTTCCGGTAAAGGTCCATATTTGCTCATCCATGTTTTGATGTCGTCCGGCGTCAATTGGGTATCGGTGTTGAGCGCGGCTTTTTCCCTGATATCAATATTGACCAGCGGTGCTACCAGATCGGAGGGCTCGATTTCGTCGACAGATTTGCCGTCCTTTGAAAAATGCAATGGTGCGTCGATATGGGTTGCCGTGTGTTCATCAATCCTCAGTTGGTAGAGATTGTAGCCATGGTCATCAATATTGAATTGCTGGTCGTAAGCGATACCAGGCTCGCCACCAAAGGTTGGAAATTCTGGTGACAGGGCATGAGTAAGATCGATGATCTGGCCCGTGCGATCTTTTAATGAAGGTGCAGACTGCTGTGCAAATCCGCTTGTTGGTGCTGCAATTGAAACTGAAACTGCACCAGCCAATCCGGCCTGCAACAGGGCGCGTCGATTTAGCATTTTTTGCTTGGTGGATTGAATCACGCAGTGATGGCACATGGTGTTAGCTTCCGATTGACAGGCACAACCGGCAGCCTAGATGGCCGTGTAAATTACACAAAGTAATATTCTTGCAGGAATTAACGACGAGGCACTTTATTCCAATGCCGCCATCACATCATCATCAATTTCAAAATTCGAATAGACGTTTTGCACATCGTCATCGTCTTCAAGGGCGGCGATGAGTTTCATCAATGTACCCGCCTTGTCTTCGCCAACCGGAACCGTGTTTTGCGGCTTCCACGCTGGGTTAACACTCTCGGCTTCGCCCAGCGACTCTTCAAGTCCTGAAGCTACATCTCCCATATCTTCAAAACCGCAATAGATAGTGTGGCCGTCGCCATCTTCCGTCAGGTCGCTGATCACGTCCTCTGCACCGGCTTCAATCGCTGCCTCCATGACCGTATCTTCGTCGCCGGCAGCGGCTGGGTATTTGATTTCGCCGACCCGGTCGAACATGAATCCGACGGAACCTGTTTCTCCCATCTGACCACCGTTTTTGGTAAAACAGGCGCGAACATTTCCTGCAGTTCGGTTCTTGTTGTCGGATAGCGCTTCAACAATCACCGCAACGCCACCGGGGCCATAGCCTTCGTAACGAATTTCAAAATAGTCATCGCCTTCACCAACAGAGCCTTTGTCGACTGCCCGCTGGATATTATCCTTAGGCATTGATTGGCCTTTGGCATTTTGAATGGCCAGGCGCAGGCGCGGATTACCATCCGGGTCGGGGCCGCCCATTTTCGATGCAACAGTAATTTCCTTGGAAAGTTTGGCGAACATTTTGGAGCGCACCGCATCCTGACGGCCTTTGCGATGCATGATATTCTTGAACTTACTATGGCCTGCCATTTATCTCTCCGGGACTTCCCGATCATTCAACTTTGTGGCGCGCTTATAGGAACTCAAATCCCCTGCGGCAAGCGTAAGTGTGGGAATTTGGGCGGACAGTCCGCTATTCTGTAAATTTAGCCAGCCAACCCCGCGATCAGATCAAAAGCCCTATCGAACCGCTATCTGACGCTCGCAAGTTCCAGTATGAATTTCTTGCGGATCATTTCACCAAACGATGAATAGCCACTGGCGGCATGGACAAACGAGCCGGTGCCTCCAGCGACATTGTTTTTAAAATAGCTGACCAGTCCTTCAATCGGTCTTGTATGTGTGCCGTCGGGAAACGGGTCCTTGGAATCCTCAATCGCCAAAACGTTGATGACAACACCCTGACTAACGGCCAGATCTCTCACCCCATCGACCCGGCGGCCGACATTATTGGTACCGTCGGAGGAAATATCTATCACCCGCCGCATCGAATGGCCGGGGGAATTCTCAAACTGGTTTAAACAATATCGCACAACTTCGCTGGTCGATGTGTTGCGCACACTCCAGTCAATCCATGGCGGTGACGGAGAGTTCTGGATGCTTTCTCCAAACCGGTCAGCTGACGCCTGATCCTCGATTATATGCCAGTCGGCAGCGAGGAATTGTTGATCCTGATCTGCCCATTCAACATAAATGGCGGCCACTTTTCTGCGCAAACCGCCCTGAATGATGTCAACCACGCGTGGGTCGGATATAGCAGCTGCATGTCCCTGCTTTTGCAGATCATACTCCATGCTGGTGACGCTTTCTGAAACATCAGCAGCAAGACAAATCATCATGTCGACGCGTTCACTGCCGAGCGACGAAACCAAGTCGAGTTTTTTGTGAGTTAATCTGTTCGAGTCGGCCTGAGCAATTCCCGATGTAAAAAATACGGCAAGTGCGGCGGTCAGAATCGACCGACATGCAGGTTTGCAATCAGTCATTGCACCAATCTCCCTTCGATAAAGGTAGGTGCCTGCATTGTGCATGAGATGCGCAAGCCCTGCAAATTGCAGCTGCTCAGCTTCACGCAATCGTGCAAGAGAGTTCCGTTGGGACGTTTCAGCTTTCTGTCGCCCAAAAAAAAGGCCCGGAGTAAATCCGGGCCTTTTCAAATTTGATTTCAGGTTCTGATTACAGCAGTGGTGCAATAACCAGGCTGACGATCGCCATGACGTTGATCAGGATGTTCATGGACGGGCCAGAAGTATCCTTGAAGGGATCGCCGACAGTATCGCCAACAACCACAGCAGCGTGAGTGTCGGTGCATTTGCCGCCGAGATTGCCTTTTTCAACGTATTTCTTGGCGTTGTCCCAGGCGCCGCCGGCATTGGCCATCATCAGAGCCATAAGAACACAACCCAGCAATGCGCCGGCCAACATGCCGCCGAGAGCCTGTGGGCCGATCAGAAGACCAACGGCTGGAGGGGCGCAGACAGCGATAATACCAGGAAGCATCATGCGTTTAAGAGCTGCAGACGTCGCAATCTCAACGCATTTGGCTGAATCAGGACCAGCTTTGCCTTCCATCAGTCCGGGGATTTCTTTGAACTGGCGGCGAATTTCGTTGATCATGTCAAACGCGGCTTCACCAACGGCAGTCATCGTAAGAGCAGATACCAGGAACGGGATCGTACCACCGATGAACAGACCGACAAGCACCAATGGTTCCGACAGTTCCAGCGAGAAGCCAGGGTTGTTCACAGCAACGGTCTGAACGAAAGCCGCGATGATTGCCAAAGCAGCCAGGGCTGCAGCGCCAATTGCGAAGCCTTTACCGATCGCAGCAGTTGTGTTGCCAAGCTCGTCGAGGCTGTCAGTGATTTCACGAACGTCTTCGCCCATGCCACCCATTTCAGCAATACCACCGGCATTGTCTGCAACAGGGCCGTAAGCGTCGATTGCCATGGTGATGCCAACAGTTGCCAGCATGCCAACAGCGGCAATGCCAACACCGTAAAGGCCAGCCAGGGAAGTCGAGACCCAAACGATCGCTGCGATGCAGAGCAGTGGCATAACCACTGATTCCATGCCAACAGCAAGGCCGGTAATCATGACGGTTGCCGGGCCGGTTTCACCGGAATTGGCGATGCGGCGAACCGGACCACCAGCGGTGTAGTATTCAGTGATCAGGCCGATGGCAACGCCACCAGCTGCACCTGCAACAACTGCCCACCAGACATTGGTGCTAATACCAAGCCCTTGGACAAGGAAGAAGGCCGCGATCAGGAATACCACCGGCGCTCCCAGAGTGCCTGTGCGCAGTGCAGCGGCGGGTTCAGCGGCCGAACGCGCTTTCACAACAAATATCATGATAATTGATGCAACCAGACCCAGAGCCGCAAGGCCCAGAGGCAGGAACATCATATTTGCCTGACCATCAGCAACAGCAACCGAAGTTGCAGCAATTGCGATAGTTGCGATCATCGCACCGCAATATGATTCAAAAATATCAGAACCCATGCCGGCAACGTCGCCAACATTGTCACCCACGTTATCAGCGATAACGCCAGGGTTACGAGGATCGTCTTCAGGAATGCCTGCTTCGATTTTACCAACAAGGTCAGCACCAACATCTGCGGCTTTGGTAAAAATACCACCGCCAACACGGCTGAACAGAGCAACAGTCGATGCGCCCATGCCAAAACCTTCAAGTGAATGAGCGTCACCACCCAGGTACCAGTAAAGACCGCCAAGGCCGATCAGGCCAAGCGATGCAACTGACAGGCCCATGATGGAACCACCAAAGAAAGCAACTGAAAGGGCGCTTGATGCACCATCGGTTTGTGCAGCTGTCGCTGTACGAATGTTGGCTTTGGTAGCAGAATACATGCCAATCCAGCCAGCAATTGAAGATGAAGCTGCGCCAACAACAACGGCGATGGCAACACTGGAACCGAGGAACAGCAAAGTAGCGATGACCTGAACGGCCAGGAAAACCAGAAGGATCTGATATTCGCGTCTCATGAAGACCATTGCGCCGTCATGAATCTGATCACCGATCTTTTTAATCGCGGCATCGCCTTCAGGATATTTCATAACCATCCCATAAAGGATGAAGGCGACGACAAGGCCGATCACGCCCATGAGTGGTGGAATGTAGTCGAGCATAATGCCCCCTCTTTCACGTTACCTCCTGTGGGAGGTCAGCCGGCGTCCTTAATCTTTACTGCAGGAAACTGGCCATAAGTTTACGTTCCCATGTCCGGTTGGACATGCGTTGGGGGGCATAAAAAGGAAAACGTGCCGCGTGTCCAGTTTAAAAGCCCAATTCGGCCTTATTCCTTGGTAGGGGGCACGGTTTTGCAACGGTTTTTGCGTCCGCCCGCATCGAGACGGCGCTTTATCAGGTTGCGGATATACGCATCTTACCCGCACGCTTGCGCAATTTATAGGTAAGCGCCAAAGCAATACAGTGACGCAGCTCTGCAGAAACTGAGACAACATCGTTGGAGATGATCAGTGCTCGTTTTCCCTGATACTCAAATGCGTTCGGGTAGAATGTTTTGAATTGTTCTATCAAGTCGGTTGCACAATGGACAAACATTGCTGGTCGCAGCGAAGCGGTGCCGGATCCAGATCCCTCCGGGGCAAGGCGAATTGTGCTGCCGGCTCCAGTTGCATCGGTCAAATAGGCTGGCTGTCCCCATTTCAGCGTTTCATTAATGTGTCCAACACCTTCCACTTCAGCGCCAACGTCGAAGACCAGCGCCCGGCACTGCATCAGGAGATCACGAACCTGCGGATCAAAACCCGCAAAGGCAGCATCTACATCAGGGGAAATGTCATTGCTCATGAGAAATATACTGCCCAATGGGTCAGAAAAAATCGACCCGGAATTTTGAAACCTCTGCAAGTTTATTGACAGCCCACTGACACCATGGTGTCAGCAATGAAAACATGTTTTATACTGGCTTGATGAGACGTGCTGACCGCCTGTTACAGATCATTCAGATTTTGCGCCGCGTGAATGGACCGATAGCCGCGTCGACGATTGCTGAAGAGCTGGAAGTCTCGTTGCGCACTCTGTACCGCGATATGGCTTCACTTGAATCCACCGGCGTACCGATCCGGGGTGAGGCAGGTGTCGGCTATATTCTTGAAGATGGCTATGACATGCCGCCGCTGATGTTTACCGCAAGCGAGCTGGAAGCGCTGATGTTGGGTGCGCGGATGCTCGATGGGCGGGTCGATCAGTCCCTGTCCCGGGCAGCGAAAGATGCTGTTGCCAAAATTGCAACGGTCGTTCCCAAGGACCTGCGCGAGGTGTTGATCGACACGCCCTTGTTTGCTCCCCAAATTGTCGACAAGCAGAAATTGGCGATTGATCCGATTGCGATCCGCCATTCATTGCGTAGCGAATCCCAGGTCACCATTTCGTACGAAGACCTGAAAGGTATATCCACAACTCGCACAATCTGGCCGGTCCTGATCAGTTTTTTTCAGGGCTCAACGGTGCTCGCTGCCTGGTGCACATTACGGGATGATTTTCGATCCTTTCGCTTTGATCGGATTTCTTCTTATCAGATATTGGACAAGCCGGTGCCGAAGCGGCGCAAAACCCTGTTTGTCGAGTGGAAACGGTCGCGGGCTGCGCAAAATCCGCATAAACCTGAACGGCCTTAGGCATAGATGAGCCGTGTTAATCGGGCTGGATCATGGTTACACTGAAAACTGATTCGATCAGTTATTTGTTGATTTATGCCAGCGGTTGCAACTTCCACTCCCGACCCAATTCCCCACGCGGTCAGTAAGCATGCGGTTTTGAAAGATATCTTCGGTTATCACCGTTTCCGCCCTGGTCAGGAAGAAATAATCGATGCGCTGCTGAACGGAGTTTCGGTGCTGGCCGTCATGCCAACTGGTGCCGGCAAGTCGCTTTGTTTTCAGGTGCCGGCGTTGACGATGGATGGCCTGACCATCGTTGTGTCACCTTTGGTTGCTCTGATGCAGGACCAGGTAGCCGCATTGCGCCTGGCAGGCGTCGCCGCCGATGCCATCAATTCGACCCAGGATCGCGATGCCAACGTTGCCGCCTGGCACAGGGTCACCGCTGGGGAAACGCGAATATTGTACATGGCCCCCGAGCGCTTGATGTCGGAACGTATGCTGGCAGCGTTGACCCGACTTCCAGTCTGCCTGATAGCCATCGATGAAGCCCATTGCATGAGCCAGTGGGGACCGGCTTTTCGCCCGGAATATGCTGAACTTGGCGAATTGTCGCGACGTTTTCCAGACATACCTATCGCCGCAATGACGGCCACTGCCGACGAAGCCACTCGCATCGATATTGAGCGAAATTTGTTTGCAGGCCGCTTTCAAACCTTTGTGTCGGGATTTGACCGTCCCAACATCACGTTGAATGTGTCCCCAAAAGCCAGCTGGAAACAGCAGATGCTTGATTTTGTTGGAGCGCGACCGGGCCAAAGCGGCATCGTCTATTGCCTGTCGCGCAAGAAAACCGAGGAATGCGCCGAAGCGCTGCGGGCCAACGGTATTAACGCGACGGCCTATCATGCTGGTCTTGACCGGCAGGAACGACAAGCCCGCCAAAATCGATTTGTCACCGAAGAAGACCTGGTGGTTGCTGCAACAATCGCCTTTGGCATGGGTATCGATAAATCCGATGTGCGTTTTGTCTTTCATACCGATTTGCCAGGCTCGGTGGAGGCTTATTATCAGGAGATCGGTCGTGCCGGGCGGGATGGTGAACCGGCAGACGCCATGATGGTGTTCGGTCCCGGAGATATTCGTCTTCGCCGCCAGTTCATCGAGCAGGAAGACACTGATGACGATCATCGTCGTCGCGAAGTTTCGCGATTGAACTCTCTTGTTACCTATGCCGAAGCGCAGGGTTGCCGTCGTCAGACATTATTAGCCTATTTTGGTGATCCGACCGAGCCCTGCGGTAATTGCGACAATTGTCTCAATCCTGTGGAGCTGGTTGATGGCAGAGACGATGCGGAGCTTGTGTTCGGTGTGATATTTGAAACAGGCCAGCGATTTGGCCAGGCTCATATAGTTGATGTATTGCGCGGCGCTGAAACCGAAAAGGTAATTAAGATGCGCCATGACCAACTGGAGGTTCACGGCAGCGGGGCACGGCATTCAAAAGTTGAATGGCAGGCGATCATCCGTCAGATGATTGCCGCGGGCTTTCTGGAGGTGGATATTGCCGGTTATTCAAGCCTGTTGATCACCCAACAGGGAAATGCGCTGAGCCGGGGGCAGGGCGAGTTTCGCTATCGGGCAGACACCCTGCAGCCTCTAAAGAGACGTGGTTCCAAACAGGCTGGCAAGAGCGCCTTTGGCACTTCGCAACCGGCCCAACCGGCTGTCGACCTGTCGAGCCGTGATCTGGATCTGTTGGCGGAGTTGAAAAAGAAAAGGCTTAGCCTGGCCCGGGAGCGGGGTGTTCCCGCCTATGTTATCTTTCCAGACAAGACCCTGGCAGACATGGCCCATAAACGTCCGTCCAATCTGGAAGAGTTTGCCGAAGTCAAAGGGGTGGGCAAAAGCAAGCTTCAGCAATTTGGCGAAACCTTTATCAATGTGATGCGTCTCGCACCTTGACCACCGCTCGGCATGTTTTGCTCTGATTTGGTTGATAAAGGCCTCAAAAATAAGAACGTGGAGCCGGTTCATGTGCGAAAAATTTATGCCGCAATTGCCACTAACCGGTGGCTGTCAGTGCGGTCAACTGCGATATCGCGTAACCAAAACGCCCATGACCCTGTATTGCTGCCATTGCACCGAATGTCAGGGGCAGGCGTCCAGCGCATTCGGCATGTCGTTGCGCGTGGCCGTCGACGCTGTGGAAATTGAAGGCAAACATGAAAGCTTTACCCGCGATACGGGAAAAACAAGCGCTGCAGAGGGGGTATTCTGCCCCGAATGCGGAACCAGGATCGTGCATCGCGGAAGAGGGGAGGATTCAGGGTCAAGCATCAAGGCAGGAACGCTGGATCAAAAGGATTGGCTGCACCCGGTGGGGCATATCTGGACTGATTCAGCTCAAAAATGGCTGCAACTCGAAGGGTTGTTGTACCCCAAACAGCCCGATGACACCTATAAGGCGCTCAGCGAAGCCTTTTTGAAACAGCAAAAGCGCCGCTGACAGCTGCGGCGCTCAAGCAAAAATAAACATGTGCGTTTGATAGGCGGCGAAGTCAGCCGATCATGCCAGCTTGTTCGTAAGCTTTTGGCTGTTCGGGCTCAATCGACTTACCATCGCGCTCTTCCAGCTTTTCAGCCTTCTTGAGTTCTTCCTGAACTTCCTCCAGCGCCAGCTTTGCGGCGTCCTGCTGGTCATGAAGATCCTGAATGGATGTTTGCAGATTGTCCTGCCGCAAGCGGGCAGCTTTGGCAAAAGTTGGATAGGCAAAGTGATTGACGTCGTCGATCCCCGCCTTCTTTTCTTCATAGGCGATCTGGGAGACCAGATCTTCGGCCATGGATTTGAACTGCGAGATCATTGTCTCAATTTGCGCCACTTGTCTGGCTTTATCCTGCACCTGAAATCTTTTCAGACGTAGAACGCTTTCACGCGATTTCATACTCATTACTCCGCTACTTTCCGGCAGAAAAACGCACACCGGAAATGTAACTATCACCCATGATCGTTAAAAATTTACCTAACGAAAATCGCTTTTATTGGCATTAATGCACAGAATGCTGAAAACAGTCTGATCGCGGAGAATTTTTCAGGATTAAGATACGGCGAAAGGTTTTCTTCACAATCCTTTCAAATTCGTTTCGCATTAACTGCTCGTTTACCTGCCTGATTAATACTGGTGAAGGAAACCCTATCAGGTTCGCACAAGCTTGTTTTGAGCAAATCACCTTGGGGTTTTCATCTGAATTGTCAGATTTGTGTTTCGGTTGGGCCATTTTGGATGGAACGTAGTGAAACATTAACCATGACAATTTGGAATAAAGATAAGGAATTCATAGGTTTGTCGGATAGTTCTAGATTCTTGCAATAAGCACTTGCCATAAAGAATCATCTTTTGTTAACCATTCTGTCATAGCGTTGAGTTCGAGTTTTAGAGATAATGGCCTCCAGTATCGGTACCGTACCGGTCGGGACGCTCCTTTAAGGGGAATGAAATGCGAGTTTTGCTGATTGAAGATGACAGCGCCACCGCACAGTCAATAGAGCTGATGCTGAAGTCTGAGAGCTTCAACGTTTATACCACCGATCTTGGGGAAGAGGGTGTCGATCTGGGAAAGCTTTATGATTATGACATCATTCTGCTTGATCTGAACCTTCCTGATATGTCGGGTTACGAAGTTCTTCGTACCTTGCGTCTGTCCAAGGTTAAAACGCCAATTCTCATTCTTTCGGGACTTGCAGGCATTGAAGACAAGGTCAGGGGCCTTGGATTTGGTGCAGACGACTATATGACCAAGCCATTCCACAAGGATGAACTGGTCGCTCGTATTCAGGCCATCGTGCGTCGCTCGAAAGGTCATGCGGAATCGGTTATCACCACTGGTGATCTGAAGGTAAATCTGGATGCCAAAACCGTAGAAGTGAACAGCCAGCGTGTTCACCTCACAGGTAAAGAATACCAGATGCTGGAGCTGCTTTCGCTCCGCAAAGGCACCACGCTGACCAAGGAAATGTTCCTCAACCATCTGTATGGCGGCATGGACGAGCCGGAACTGAAAATCATCGACGTTTTCATCTGTAAATTGCGCAAGAAACTGGCATCTGCCACCGGCGGCAAGAATTATATTGAGACCGTTTGGGGTCGTGGATATGTGTTGCGCGAAATTGAAGACATGGACTTCGCCGAAAGCGCCTGATCTAACAGACATTTTAAGAATTCAAGAACCCGGCCATGTGCCGGGTTTTTTGTTTTTGGCGGACATTGGCCTCTATTGCATCGGTTCTGTGTGGGGTTATCCTTGCTTCGACGGCAATAGCGATCAGACAGAAACTTACATGAGTGACGATTCACAAATGCTGCAACGCGTCTATGACGCTCAAGACAAAGAAGAACTGGCATCCGCCTATGGCGAATGGGCGCGGCGCTATGATCGTGATTTGTTGGCGCAAGGGTATGTGCTTCCTTTTTTCATAACTTCATTTGTTGCCCGCTATCTGCCAAAAGGCTCCGGGCCAATCCTTGATGCCGGTGTTGGTACTGGGTTGACCGGTCCTTATCTTGCGGCGCTAGGCTATACCGGTCTGGTGGGAACTGATATGTCCGATGAAATGCTCCAAATGGCGCGCACGCGAGGCTGCTATGATGAATTGCAGAACACCATTCTGGGAGAAAAGCTTCCCTGGCCCGATGACCATTTTGCGGCATTTATCAGCGCAGGCGTATTCACAGCTGGTCATGCACCGTCTTCAAGCCTTGACGAATTGGTGCGGATCACCCGCCCCGGCGGGCATGCGATATTCAATATTCGCCAGAGCGTTTTTGAAGAAAACGGTTTTGCCGCCAAACTTCAGGAACAAGAGGCGGCCGGTCTGATCAAGCCGATAGAGGTGAGCCCGCCATTTGCCGGATTTGCCTATGACAAGGATGACATATTGGGGTTCGTCCATGTTCTGCAGGTCTTGTAAAACCGGGTAATCAAAGAGCAAACAGCAGCATACCGATGCTTGCTCTTGGCAAACCGATGGCTTTGAAGCAAACTTGTAAGATCAGATCTCCAACGCAAAAATTGACACATGAAAAAACGTTCTCTTGGCCGTGACGGCCCGCTTGTTTCCGAAATTGGCCTTGGTTGCTGGAATTTTGCAGGCGCTTATGGACCCACCGACGAGGCGGAATCCATAGAGACTCTCAAAACCGCTATCGATGAGGGCATCACATTTTTGGATACGGCAAATGTCTACGGTATGGGCCTGTCCGAGGAGATCATCGGACGCTTCATCAAAACCAATCCCGGAAAGTTCACCATTCACACAAAGGGCGGTTTGTATCGCAATCCCGAGACCAAGGAGCGCTGGTTTAAAAATGATGCCGATTACCTGCGCGAGGAGTTGGAGAAATCCCTGCGTCGTCTGGGCGTCGAGCAGGTGCAAATGTATTACATTCACCGCCGCGATCCTGATACGGACATTGAAGACGTGATGGATACGCTGCTGAAATTCAAACAGGAAGGCAAGATCGAAGGCATCGGCTTTTCCGAGATCGCCCCGTTCTCACTGCGTCGCGCGTCGGCCTGTGGAGACGTTATGGCGGTTCAAAACGAATATTCCCTGTGGTCGCGCTATCCCGATCTGGGAATGCTGCAGACTTGTGAAGAACTGGGAACCTCCTTTGTGGCATTTTCACCAATGGGTCGCGGAATTTTCAGCCAACAAGCACCCGACCCTTCGACATTCGAAAAAATTGATTTTCGCTATCAAACGCCGCGTTTCAGCGAACCGAATTACAGCAAAAATCTTGCCCAGGTGGACAAGTTCAAGGCACTAGCAGCTGATATGGGTACCACGTCACCAGCCTTGGCCATGGCATGGGTTCTGGCCCGTGGCGACCATATGATTTCCATTCCGGGAACCCGGACGTCAAAACATCTTAAGGAGCTGACAGCAGGATCTCAGCTCAATCTCAGCGATGCTGATATGGCGGCCATAGACAAAGCATTGCCTGTCGGTTGGGCCTATGGAGACCGTTACACGAGACAACAATGGCTTGGCGCAGAAGGTTATTGCTGATCAGTCAACCACTGAGTGTTTGATCTTCTCAGGTTCTACTTTTTGGGTGGATTGCCCGGTATCGGCTCTCCCTGCAGCGTCGGATGTCCACGCATATATTGCGGCGGGAAGCTGGCTTGAGCGCGCAAAACTTCTGCGGCATGCCATGGCCAACGCGGATCGTACAACATACCGCGCGCCATGGCGACGAAATCGGCCTGGCCGGTAGAGATAATGGTTTCGGCCTGACGTGGGTCGTTGATCATGCCAACGGCCATCGTGGCAAGACCCGTTTCGCGGCGAATGTGATCAGCAAAGCCCACTTGATAGCCAGCACCAACACGGATTTTCTGTAGTGGACTGTTGCCGCCGGAAGAGACGTCGATGAAGTCGCAGCCGATTTGCTGAAGTTTTGCGGCGAACTGGCAGGATTCTTCCAGTGCCCATCCGCTGCCTTCAACCCAATCGGTTGCTGAAAACCGAACCCCGACGGGCGTGTCGGGGGCGACATCGTGAACCGCCTGAAATATTTTCAGCGGAAATCGCATTCGGTTTTCAAGCGAACCACCATATTCATCGTCCCGCTGATTTGAGATTGGTGAAAGGAATTGATGCAACAGATATCCGTGTGTGCCGCATGGACTTCTATGACGTCGAATCCCAGCCGAACAGCCCGCCTCGCAGCTGATACGAAAGCCTCGGTGATACGTTCAAGCCCTTGGCTGTCGAGAGCTGTGGGGGTGTGCCATCCATCGGCATAAGGCAGGGCAGACGGTGCAGATGTTTCCCAGGCGCCATTATCCTCTGCAAGGGCCGTTCCACCGTTCCACGGCAGGTCAGCAGACGCCTTACGTCCTGCATGGGCTGATTTTGATGAAAAAGGCGGTGTTGCAGTAGTTCTCGTGTTCTGATTC
>JAALLE010000086.1 GCA_011087605.1 Hyphomicrobiales bacterium | reverse complement strand
GAAAACTGAATCAGCAAAGACTGCCGAGATTAAGGCGAGTTTTTCAACGGAATAGACTCGAAACGGTCGTTGACGGATTCGTGGCTAAGATTTGGCCCAATGGCCGAGTTTCGAACGAAGCACCGTTTTCGATTTGGAATGTTGTCTAACGTGCGGCCAACACAGCGATGCCATAACGTGCCGGTACTGGATGTTCGCTAACCGGGCCAACCATCACATTGGCCCAATTTGGTCATTCAGCTCCGATAATTCTCAACACATGCACTCGGCGAAGCTGTATTTGGTTCAAAAATGTGGGACGAAATCAGCGCCTCATGGATGCACATCGGCTTTGGTCACTACCTGACTCTGGCCGGCACTTTTTAGGGCTAACGTGGTGAATATTGCAGCCAATATCCAAATGACCGGTCCGACCAAGCCCAGCGATACCGGCACGTATCCCGGGATTAGGATAAAAATAATGAAGCCGATGTCAGCGAAGCTAACCGTGACGAGATTGATCCAGTATCCTGTACGGGAGTTTCAGCTAGAATCAAATTTGAACAGCTGTCACGCCTAAGATTCAATTCAACAAAGTCACCGCCAAGAATGAATCGCCGCTTGTTTCATCAATTTCGGCAATGTGTTGCCATTCTAGGCCCTATCCAAAAGATTAAGTAGGCACAAAAGTAGGCACCATGCATTTGTACAATATATAGGTTAATTATAACAACTACTTAGGTTAATGTAGTGGCGGAGAGGAAGGGATTCGAACCCTCGAGACGATTCCTCGCCTACGCCCTTAGCAGGGGCGCGCCTTCGACCACTCGGCCACCTCTCCGCCGCCGGGAATACAGGGGAACCCACCTGTTTTGCAAGGATTTATTTTGAAATTTGTTGGCTATTTAATGCTGCCCCCTCGATATGCCATGCCGCAAACTCTCCCGATCAGCAGGAAAGGGTCGGATCGATGCCGATCTTTCCTGACTCACAAGATTTCTCAACTCCTTGTTGTCGACCATCCATTTGCGGATTCCACACCCTGGCTTCCTCACCATCGGCAAAAGACACCAGGCCTGTTTGCCAGCAGCAACTGAGAACCATGCCAATCTAGTCACTTTTCAATCCTGAGAAGTGGCAACAATCTGCTGTGGTATTCCCAGCAAAATTATGCGCCCGCTTTTTATTCGGCAAATATAGTGGTAACAGTTTCTACAAGGAGGACTTCGAGCGTGCTCTCTGAATTCATTCGCAAATTTGCCAAGGACGAACGCGGGGCCGCGCTGATCGAGTACACGATTCTTCTTTCTTTGATAACTGCGATGTTGGTTATATTCGTCGTTATTGTGAGTGATTGGATGAGCGACGAATGGTCGGATCTCAATTCCGGATTAGAAGACTGCTCGGCAAATCCCAATGCGGGCAATTCCAACGCATCCGATAACGCAGCCGAAAACGCAGCGTGTAATTCCGCCGCCAACAATTCAAACTGATCGTCGCCAAACCAATCCTTAACACTTGCCCGACCTTATCTGGAGCAGGTGTATCCATGAAATTGGCCAGGCCAGGTTGCAATGTCCTGTCTAGTTCCGCCTCTCAATTCTGCTATTCTGGAATACCGGCAGCCTTCAGGGACGCCAGAAATCTGCTGCGCGTCTCGCCCTCGACATAGGGGTAATTATCCGACGCCATGGTCAAAGTATAATCCGCCACGATGTCCATAACGGCGGCTACTTCCTGTTGCGCCTCGTCCAACCGACCGGCCTCCCAATAGGCCGCAATCATGTGCAGCCGCAGCGACGTGAACTTTGGTATCCGCTCCCGCGCCTGTTCGTATTTTTGAATCGCCTTGTCAAAATCCTTCAACAGGTAATAGGCCTGACCGACGTGAAAGTCCCACGATGGCGGTGCAAAGGAATGCAGCTCGAGTGCCCGCTGCGATAGTTTCAGGGCCATTTCCGGGCGCCCGCCATAGATGCAGATTGACCCGTAATAGGTAAAAACCTCCGGCAGCTCAGGATCGATTGATATGGCCTTGTCAAAATAGTCGTAGGCACGTTGATGCTCGCCCCGCAATCCGTAAACCCAGCCCAGCCAGGTATTGGCCAGAGCCGATTCCGGCGCCAGTTCGACAGCTTTCAGAGCAGAGCTTTCCGCCAGCCCCAGCGGATCATCCATATCGATAAAGCGCAGGGTGCGCACCGCAGTATAGAAATAGGCGAGATAGGCGTGGGCATCAGCAAAATCACCATCCAGATCGATCGCCTGCTTGAGCAATTCAATGGCATCCTTCAATCCATCTGGCGTGTAGTGGAAATACCGTTCGCGGCCTTTCATATAAAGATCATATGCCACCGCATTTGACGTGCTACGACCCTGCTGTTCAACTTTCTCCTCGCCAAGCAGATTGTAGTTCAGCGCCGTTACGATCTGGCTTCGGATCGCATCCTGAAACTCGAAAATTTCTGAAAATTCGCCGTCATACCGCTCTGCCCACAGGGTTTCGCCGTCCACTGCACCAATCAGTTCGACGCTCACCCTTATCCTGTCATTCATCTTGCGCACACTGCCCTCAATCAGATGTGTAACGCCGAGTTTTTCAAGAGTCTGCAATCGATCGCCATCAGCAACATCAAGGGCAAAAGTGATGTTGCGTGATAACAGCTTCAGACCGGCATGTTTTGACAGGTCAATTGCCAGATCCACCGCCATGCCATTGGAGAAATAGTCCTGCTCCTGATCACCGGACAGATTGATGAATGGCAGCACCGCCAGAGTTGGTCTGGCATCATCACCTTGCAATGCCTGCGGTTCGGCTGGTTCAGACGCCTGCTGGCCTACAAATCTGAACCCACGCCGGGCAAATGTCTTGATCATCTTTTGGACATCGCCGCTGTCGCCTAGCGCGGTTCGGGCCGAATTGATCCGCGCGTTCAGCGCGCCGTCTGAAATGATGCGACCATCCCAGACATGCTCAATGACCTCATCCTTGCTGACAACCCGGTCGCGATTTTCAACCAGATAGGCAATCAGTTCAAATACCTGGGGCTGAACCTCGACAATGCTGCCTGCCCGTTTGATTTCACGCAATTGCGTGTCCAACTGAAAGTCCTCAAACGCAAATATCACTGAAAATATACCTTCCGGAAAGCACAATAAAGCAATTGGCAAGGCATTCTAAAGCTTTCGGTTAAGCGCGCGGCGTGGAGGGCGGATAGTTTAAATTCAGTTCCGCAGCATACACCTAAGAGGCCAAAAATGAACATTTTTTTGAAATTTGCATTCACCCTCCCCACCAATGGCGCTACCCGATCCAGTGATCAGATCTTGTCAGGAAGCAATTCAACGCAAGATGAACAACGCAAGTCAGAAGGTTTTTTCAAGCGGTTCTGGACCTATACAGATGATATTTCCGAAACTGATACAAATTCCTTTAATGGATTACTTTAAGTCTCAGCCCCCGCACCCTAACCCTGGGTTGGCCAAATGCGGTGTTCATCGTCAATAACAACGGCATGGCGGTGGGTTGTCCCCTGCCCCTGATGGGTTTTCAGGTGCGGATGATCCGGCGGCAGATCTTCATGACTGTGTTCCAATTCCGCTCCGGCAGAGCGTGGCCATACGTATAGTCCAATCACCAAGGCCAAAGCAGATAACAGACCCAGCACCAACATTGCTGTCCCCATGCCTGCGGCATGTCCAAGCCATCCAGCCAGCGGATAGGTGATCAGCCAGCAACCATGTGAAAGTGCAAATTGTGCGGCAAACAGTGCCGGTCGGTCTTCGCTGTGGGATGAACGTCGTAACAGTCGCCCGGACGGGGTCAGGATCATCGAATAGCAAAGGCCAAAGCCCAACCAGGTCACCAGCAATATCGTCCACCCGATCCCGCCACCGGACAGCAGATAGACGCCAAATAGTGTTAAACCTGCTGTTGTCGCTGTTGCCCCGGCCATCATGACCGGCCTGTCTGAATAATTTTCAAGCAGGTTCGGCAAAGCCAGGGCCGATATCATCGATCCCAGTCCGTATGCCGCAAAGCCAATGGCCACGTCGCTTTCCGATCCGCTCAGCGTGCCCCGCACGATAACGACTGTATTGACGATGACCATGGCGCTTGAAGCGCTGGCGACAAAGTTCAGGGCCAGCAGTCCCCGCAGGCGCGGTGTCGCCAGATAAATGCGTATTCCCCGTGTCAGGCGTTGTTTAAAACTCTGTTCTTTTTGGGCCGCTGCCGTCGCCGCCGCTGGAAAGCGGGCTGCGATTATCAGTAACATGGAAAGTACAAACCCCAGTGCCGTACCGCTGAACAGCCAGTGATAACTCACCACGGTAAGCAATAGGCCGGCCATGGAAGGGCTTATGATGTTTTCCAGATCATAGGCCAACCGCGCCAGGGAGAGGGCTTTGGTATAATCTTTTTCGTCTGGCAAAATATCAGGGATCGTTGCCTGAAAAGTCGGCGTGAAGCTGGCGGAGGCGGTCTGCAATATGAAAATCAGCACATAGATTTGCCAGATCGCGTCAACGAAAGGCAGCAGCAATGCCACCAGCGCCCGCACCAAATCGGCGATAATCAGCACATGTTTGCGGTTAAAACGGCCAAACAATGCATTGGCGACGGGTGATAAGACAACATACGCCACCATCTTGATGGTCAGCGCGCCACCCAATACCAGTCCTGCAGCATCACCAGCCAGATCATAGGCCATCAGCCCCAGCGCCACAGTCAGCAGGCCGGTTCCAAGCAATGCCACGATCTGTGCAGTGAACAGTTGAGCATAGGTTTTGTTGGCGAGAATCTTCAACATTCTGGCAGGGTACGGCAGGAATCGAGCAAACAGAAGTGCCACCGTCAATGTGCGGTGATTTACTGTGCGAACTCTATTTCAATCTCATCGACATCGAAATTTGACGCCCTCCCTGCACAAAAATCCACCTGAAATCGAATAGGAATATTTGACTCTTAAATGAGAACAAAGTAGGAACATATGCCTGCAAAGTTTTGCGTTGACCTGAGTCTGCCCCAGTAGGTGGCGGCGGAATTCAGCTTGGAGACAGGTATGATTCTAGACGATCTGAAAGCCAGAATTGCGCGTATCGAAGGGCGCACCAAACGGTTCATTGCCGCTGGCGAACCGCAGCCAACCCCCTGGACGCTGGGTCTGGGCGGCGAGGGCGGCGAGGATGGGTCGGGCAACCTGGATTGTGCCCTGCCCCTCCAGGCCGATGGCCAGCATGGCCTGCCCTATGATGCCTGTCATGATTTCACTCCGCTGGTCAAAACCGATGTGCCACAGGTCGCCGGGTTTATCTTTGCCCTGTTACAACGGCTTCCTGAAGAACGGCGCCGACGCGGGCCAATTGTCTGGTGTCAGACGGCGTTTAATTGCCGCGAATATGGTCGTGTCTATGCGCCGGGCCTGCTCGGCAGCTCTTTTTCACCCGACAGTTTCATCTTTGTCAGCGTGCCAAAGGAGCGCGATCTGGCGCTGGTGCTGGAAGAATGTGTGCGGGTACCGCGCCTTGCTGCGGTGGTCGGCGAAGGGCCGGCTCCGGACTTTACCGCTTCACGACGCTTGACGCTGGCGGCCCAGGAAAGCCACGTGCCCTGCCTCATTCTCAACACCAGTAACAGTCTTGGGGCATCTGCTGCCGCCACCCGCTGGCGCATCGCACCGATTGCCGGACCGCCCGACCCACAGGACCCGGAAGGACCCGGCCTTGCTGCCTGGTCGATTACGCTGGCCCGCGCCCGTGGCGGCAATGCGGCGCTCAACCCCACCCTTGCAAGCCCCATGAAAGCAGCCTGGAACCATGAGACGCATACTTTCCATCTGGTTTCCCCATTTCGCCCTGGAACGGCACTGGAAAGCCAAACAGCGTATGGCCAGATTCAACAGTCAGGCCAATCCTGAACCAGACATCAGCAAACCTTTTGTGCTGGTGGAACATGGGGTGCGTGGCACTCGTATCACTGCCATCAACCGCATCGCCCAGCAGGCCGGAGCCCATGTCGGCCAGATGCTCACCGATGCCCGTGCCGCCTGCCCGCTGGTCAGCGTCGACCAGGCCCAACCCGAAGCCGACACTGATATGCTGGAACGGTTGGCGCTGTGGGCCGGACGCTACAGCCCGATCACCGCCATTGATACAACCGCTGCGCCCGACTCGGTCGCCCAGGATTTCGGCCTGTTGCTCGATACCAGCGGATGTGCCCACCTGTTTGGTGGTGAGGAAAAAATGATCCGCGATTGCCTGCAGCGACTGGCCGCCATGGGCTTTAGCGCCGAAGCAGCGCTTGCCCCAACCCCAGGAGCGGCACACGCTCTCGCCCGCTACGGCGGCGATTTCACCATCTGCGAAACCATGGATCAGGCCAAAGCCCTCGCCGCCGCCCTGCCCGTTGAAGCTTTGCGGCTGGACCATGATCGCAATACCTTGTTGCGGCGTCTGGGGCTGAAAACCGCCCACAGTGTCATTCGGGTGCCCCGCCACGCGCTGGAACGGCGGTTTCGCGCCAAAAGCGATGCCCGCAGCGTGCAATTGCGTATCGACCAGTTTACCGGGGCAATCCATGAGCCGATCAACCCGTTGCGACCCCCTGCCCCATGGCGTAGCCACATGCCCTGTCCGGAACCGGCACTCGACATTACCGGCATCCGCTTTGCCTTAAATGATCTGACAACGCGCCTGATCACCCGTATGGAGACTGCAGCCCAGGGCGCCCGTGGCTGGCGGCTGACGGCCTTTCATGCCGATGGCGGCTCTTCTGCCGTGGCCATACGCCTGTCACGGGCCTCCCGCGATCACGCCCATATCTCGCGGCTGTTTGAAGAAAAGCTTGACCGTATTGACCCTGGCTATGGCATTGACGGGTTTCTCCTGGAAGCTGCCGATTGTGATGCGGTTGAGGCCAGCCAGACTTCGCTGGTGGCCAACAACCATGCCGACGCAACCGCTCTCGCCGCCGCCGCCGCCGGCGCCGCCAATGAAGTGCTGGCCGCCGAGCTCTCCGGCCTTGTTGACCGCCTGTCGAACCGGTTTGGCGAACGCAACATCACCTATGCCGCACCTGTTAAAAGCCATATTCCCGAACGCGCCTGGCGCATGGTCAGTGCCGCATCCACGGGCGGCGACCGCGGCGGCGGCTCCGCAGCCCTGGATGTCACCCGCTGGGAGGAGGTAGAAGCAGAAACCGTATTCCGCACGGCTTCACGCCCCTTCCGCCTGTTTGATGCACCCGAAGCTGCCGATGTAACGGCCCAGGTGCCTGATGGTCCGCCGCTGCATTTCCGCTGGCGGCGGGTGCCGCGCCAGATCACCCGCGCCCGCGGGCCCGAACGCATTGCCCCTGAATGGTGGCGTGAGGGACCGCGCGGTGTCGCCATTCGCGATTATTACGAGGTCGAGGATACCGAAGGCCGTCGCTACTGGCTGTTCCGTGAGGGGCTTTATGGGGGCAAAGCCAATCCGGTCTGGTTTGTCCATGGCGTCTTCGGTGTATGAGCGGCGAAACGGCGGAGCGGCGACACCATGACCACCCCCATTCCCTTTCCGCAAAAAAAGACCGGTCCTGCCTCATCCTCACAGCAACAATCGGCGTCCTATGCTGAACTGCAATGTGTGACCAATTTTTCGTTTCTGCGGGGTGGGTCGCACCCGGCCGAACTGGTCGACCGCGCCAAAGAACTTGAATTGAATGCGCTGGCCATTGCCGACCGTAATACGGTGGCCGGTGTTGTGCGCGCCCACGCTGCGGCCAAGAGTGCGGGGCTTCGATTGCTGGTTGGTGCCCGCATCGACACATTGCCCCATGGCTTCAAACCGCGAACCAAAGACGGCCGCCATGAAAAGCTTTCCGAAAGCGAATTTGCCGATGCAGCACCGGATTTTTCCTGTCTGATTTACCCCACCGACCGGGCCGCATGGGGCCGCCTCTGCGGCCTGTTGAGCAAGGGCAAAATGCGCGCTCAAAAAGGCGAGTGTCACTTGTGGTTTGACGATCTGAAAGAGGCGCTTGAAGGGCAGATGGTGATCGCTGTACCGCCGCAGGGCTATGGGGCGCGGCAATGTGATGTTGAGAGAGTCGATCAGGTTGCTGAGAAAGTGATTCAACTGGTTCAAGTGAATGATCAGGAAGAAAAGCTGAATCAAAACAAACGTTTCGAAATGTATCTGGAGAAATTGAATCGGTTGGCACCGGGGCGTGTCTGGCTGGCGGCGCAGGTTCTGTATCTCGGCGATGATCGGCGGCGACTTAATGTTTTGAATCAACTGGCGCAGCGCATTGGTCTGCCGCTGGTGGCAACAAATGATGTCCATTATCACCATCCCGACCGACGTCCGCTGCAGGATGTCATCAGCTGTATTCGCGAAAAATGCACTTTGGAAACAGCCGGTTTCACCCTGTTGCAAAATGCCGAGCGGCACCTGAAACCAGCGGCCGAAATGGCTCGTCTGTTTACCCGTTATCCGCAGGCGATTAAGGCGATTGATCAAATCGTTTCGCGCTGCACATTTTCGCTCGACGAGCTCTCCTACCATTATCCCAATGAACCGGTGCCGCCACATAAAACGGCACAGCAACATTTGAGCGATCTGACATGGGCCGGCACGAAAGCCTTTTATCCCGATGGTGTGCCAGGTGATGTCCACCAAACCATCAACAAGGAATTGCGGCTGATCGAGAAGCTCGGCTATGCGCAGTATTTCCTCACCGTCCATGACATTGTCGCCTGGGCGCGCAAACATGGCATTCTGTGCCAGGGGCGTGGATCGGCGGCCAATTCGGCGGTCTGCTATTGCCTTGGCGTAACGGCGGTGGACCCGTCAAAGATCAGCCTGCTGTTTGAACGGTTTTTGTCGGAGGAACGACGCGAGCCACCAGATATTGATGTCGACTTTGAACATGAGCGCCGCGAAGAGGTGATCCAGTATATCTACCGCCGCTATGGCCGTCACCGCGCCGCCATAGCCGCCACCATCATCACCTACCGCCCCCGCTCTGCGGTGCGTGAAGTGGGCAAGGTGATGGGCCTGACTGAAGATGTCACAACAGCGCTGGCTTCAACTGTGTGGGGTTCCTGGGGCTCCGATATTCCAGCCGAACAGATCAAGCAGGCTGGTCTTGATATTACCGACCCGCATCTCGCCCGTACCATTCAACTGACCCAGGAACTGCTCGGCTTTCCCCGTCACCTGTCGCAACATGTTGGGGGATTTATTCTCACCGAAGATGCGCTGGTGGAAACCGTGCCGGTAGGCAATGCAGCGATGGAAGACCGTACCTTTATTGAATGGGACAAGGACGACATTGATGAACTGAAAATCATGAAAGTCGATGTGCTGGCGCTTGGCATGTTGTCCTGCATCCGTAAATGCTTTGACCTGATCGGCACCCATTACGGCAAGGACTATACCCTTGCCAACCTGCCACGCGAAGACGAGGTGACCTATGCAATGCTGCAGCGTGGCGATTCACTGGGAACATTTCAGGTGGAAAGCCGGGCCCAGATGAACATGTTGCCGCGCCTTAAACCGGCACGGTTTTATGACCTCGTTATCCAGGTGGCGATTGTTCGTCCCGGACCAATCCAGGGGGACATGGTGCACCCCTATCTGCGGCGACGCGACGGCATAGAAGAGGTTATCTATCCCTCGCCTGCACCTCCGGCGGACCCTGATGAATTACGTAACATTCTGGGGCGCACATTGGGGGTCCCGCTGTTTCAGGAACAGGCGATGCAGATTGCCATCGATGCGGCAAAATTCACCCCGCAAGAAGCCAATCTGCTGCGTAAGGCGATGGCCACTTTCCGTCGGGCAGGCACAATACACACCTTGCAGGAGAAAATGGTCGGGCAGATGATTGCCCGCGGCTATGATCCGGACTTTTCCCGCCGCTGTTTTGAGCAGATCAAAGGCTTTGGCGAATATGGTTTTCCCGAAAGCCATGCGGCCAGCTTTGCACTGCTGGTCTATGTTTCCAGCTGGATCAAGTGCCACTATCCGGACGTCTTTTGCGCCGGACTGCTGAACGCCCAGCCGATGGGGTTTTATGCCCCGGCACAGATTGTCCGCGACGCCAAGGAACACGGTACCGAAATACGACCCATCGATATCAACCATTCCAACTGGGACAACACGCTGGAGGAAAAGCGCGATGGTTCCTTTGCTGTGCGTCTGGGCTTTCGACAGGCCGATGGGTTGCGCGAGGAAGTGATGCTGGATTTTCTGCAGGAGCGACGGGCTCTGGCTGCGCAGGCGGCACCCTTGGAGCCGGGGGCTCAGCCCTATATGTCGCTGGATCATATCCGCCGCCACTCTTCGCTCAGCGTGGCGGTGCTGGAAAGGCTTGCCGCCAATGATGCGTTTCGCTCCGTTGGTATGGACCGGCGTCAGGCTTTATGGGCCGTGCGCGGGTTGATGAGCGATGTGCAATTACCGTTATTTGCCGCTGCAGACGCGGTTTCCACCGGGGCTGATATGCCGGTGAAATTGCCGGTAATGCGGACCAGCGAACATGTGGTCAATGATTATCAGACCCACCGCCTGTCACTGAAAGCCCACCCGGTCTCCTTCCTGCGCGACGCCTATCGAAAGCAAGGCATGATTGAAGCGCGACATCTGTTCAACATGCGCCAGAAACAACGCTGCAGCATCGCCGGCGTGGTACTGGTGCGCCAACGACCCGGCACTGCAAAAGGCGTGGTGTTCATGACCCTGGAAGATGAAACCGGGGTGGCCAATATCGTCATCTGGAAAAAGGTGATGGAACGATTTCGCAAGACCGTCATGGGGGCGCGGCTGGTGCGGATCAATGGCGAGGTGCAGCGGGCCGGTGATGTCATCCATGTGGTTGCCCATACGCTGGATGACCTGACCGGCGATCTGGATCTGTTATCAGCTGACGAACTGCCGGAAGTTGTCGCCCATGCCGATCACATGAAAGCTCCCAAACGCAAACCTCAACGACAGGCTGAGTTCCTCGCCCGCGCCGATGAGATCAAACGCGGTGGCCGCGGCGGCGGCAGCAGCGGCGGCGAGAATGGCGAGGAATATTTGCGCATGAGCCGCAGGGAGCGGCAGGAACAGGACAAGGCCCGTATAAGGGCGTTGGAACGATCTCAAAAAACACCGCAGAAAACCGAAACCGGACCAGACAGACCCCAGCGGGCGGCTGCACCAAAACGGCCAGCCAATGTGCCCGGACGCGGCAATCACCCCAGAAATGTACGGATAATCCCGAAAAGTCGGGACTTTCATTAACAAAAGCATCAATCAAACTGCATTGACGTTTTACACTTTTCCGGACGTACGAACTCGCCATCACCCTCGTTATCACCCTCGCCGCCGCCGTCGCCGCCGTCGCAGCTGCCCAAAACATATTTGTGCAGATTGACTTGCAATAGAACAACAGGGGAATATTGCACATCGCCCAAAGTAACAGGGTCTTGAATCCAACAACAAACAAGATGCCGTCGACAACTCTGTTTCGAGGAACATGCTTTTATGATAGTAAAAAGAAGACAACTTACATCTGTATTTGAAATTGGCGGGTCAACACTTGGAATATTTTATGCATTTTTAATCGCCTCCAATACCGGCTACGAATTGGCAAGTTTCACAATGTTGCTGCTTTCCGCCTGTCTATTTGCAGGATGGGCCATCATTGACCACCGCTGGTCATTTCTCCTGTTGCAACTGTTTTACGCCGCTACAGCCATGATCGGACTGGTCCGATTCGCCTGACGGTGGCGGCAAACGATGGCAACAAACGACGAGCGGCGAGCGGCGACGCGCTGGCAACGCCCGACACAGCGTCAATGAAACCTATTCAATGGTAATTGCACCGGTCGCCTGATTAATCCGGACGTCAACAATCAACTTGGTTGAGCGAATGCCATCAATATAGCGTTCCACAGGAACACTCAGCAAAAGCCCGCGACCGGGATCATAAGACGATTGGGTATTGCTCACGCTGACCGACTGGAAACCGGTCCACTCTGCCCCATCATTCAGCGTAACGCATTGGCGCAGTCCCAATTCGTCCTCGGGATTTGGGGCGATGATCGCCAGATGAAAGGAACAGCACGCCGGCTCGGCCGTATCCAGCGCAATAATACGAATTTTCCCATTTGCAAAAGTTCGCGTCGCCTGGCTCCAAGGCTCAACAATGGCGTCAACACGCGCCTGACCGCCGCATTGGGATATGGTCGGCTCCGCCAGCGCCACCGATGGAGCCGCCGCCACCGCCGCCGCCGCCAAGGCGACCAGCGCCACGGATTTTCCCAACAACTTTGTCATCCCAAACCCCACAATCTTGCTTCAACACCATTGATTCCCGCACCAGACTGCGACAAAGCTCCCGGCATGACAATCAAAGCAATTCTTTTTGATAAAGACGGCACGCTACTGGATTTCCACGCAACCTTCGCACCTGCCACTGCAAAGGTGCTTGCTGCGTTGGCGGAATCTGAAAAATGCCCGGTCGAAACTTTGGCCAGTGCGGTTGGTTTCAATCAGTCCCAGACATCGATCAATCCTGGATCCGTGCTGATCGCCGGCAGTCTTGAAGAGATCGCCAAATGCCTGCTGCCCTTCTGCAAGCAAGCCAGCCTGGACCTCATGACGGCCCGCCTTGATGAACTCTATGTCGAATATTCTCTGGAAAGTCTGACACCTTTCAGCTTTTTGAACTCCGCCCTGGATGAATTGCAGGCGCTCGGTCTGGATCTGGGAGTGGCCACCAATGATTCTGAGATAGCCGCCCGGGCCCATCTTGATCAGATTGGGGTGATTGATCGGTTCGGCTTTTTTGCTGGATTTGACAGCGGACATGGTGAAAAACCGGCCCCCGGCATGGTGTCCGCCTATATAGAACATCTGAGCCTGGCGCCGGAACAGGTCATAATGGTTGGCGACTCCCCCCATGACTGCAAGGCTGGTCGATCTGCAGGAGCCATTTCGGTGGCCGTCACCAGCGGAGGAGCACCAGCGGAAGAATTGGCCCCTCACGCGGATCACGTGATTGCGGATATTTCAGATCTGCCGGCATTGGTGCATCAACTCAATAGCAACTTAAGCTGATCGTATTTATCGAGGCGGGCGCAGCAATTTCATCTGATTGCTGTTGCCGTCGAGACGCTGAAAGCCATATTTTTCATAGAGCCCGTGAGCATCCGACGTTGCCAGCATAAAGCTCTCCACCGTTGAAAGCTGTGGGTGTTCCAGGATGGCGGCCATCAGAATTCTGGAAATTCCACGACCCCGATATTCTTCGAAAACCAAGATATCGCATAGATAACCGATAACGGAGTAGTCGGTTATCACCCGCGCAAAGCCGACCTGCTGCCCCGCTTCCTCGGCGATGAAGCACAGCGAATTATCAAACGATGTTTTGATGGTCGAGGCAGCGCGGCCTTTGCCCCAATATGCACTTTGAATCAACTCGCACAGGCGTGGAAAATCAATGCGAGACCTGTCGTTTGAGATGGATATTTCCATGACGGTTCAAACTCCATTTAACGGAAACGGTTTCAGTACATGGTTTTTGCCTGCCGCTCTTGCAAGGCGGCATCATAAGATTCGGCGTCGAAATCCTGCATCGCGGATTTTACCAATCGACCCGCCGTGGGCAGGGATTTGGGATCGACCTTTGATGCCTCATCCCACAGCGCTGCCCGCTTGATGGCGCGGGCACATTGGAAATACATGGTGGTTATATTCACCACCACGGCGGTGACCGGGCGCTTGTCGGCAACAGCAAATCCATCCAGAAGTTCCGGGTCCGTGGTGATGCTGGCACGGCCGTTGATTCGCAGGCATTCGTTCCAGCCGGGGATTAAAAACAACAGTGCCACACGCGGGTCTTGGACAATGTTGCGCAACGTATCGAGACGGTTGTTCCCGCGCCGATCTGCAAAGGCAACAGATTTGGGGTCGAGAATTTTAACGCATCCGGGGCCATCACCGCGCGGCGAACAGTCCATGCCGCCGCCCTCGCCGCCGCCGCCGATGCTGGCAATGGCGAAGAATGGAGCAGCTTCAATCAGTTGCCGGTATTCAGGCGTGATTTGCGCGGTTTCCTTGCGCCATGACGCTTCGGCGACCTTGCCAGGATATAGCGCTTCCAATTGCTCGATTGACTCAACCCTGTGGTTCATTTCTCCTCCTCCCAACGGTAGCGGAAATCACAATGGTCGGCGCCCTGCATGATCGTCTGGCTGCGATCCAGTTTGATGTTTGGATTGTAGCCCGTGCAAAAGGTCCCGTCCCGACCACAGGACAGGATGTGGCCGATTTCAGCCAACCCCATTTCCTTGTACATCTCGGCATATTTGCATCGGGTGACATTGTAATGCACGTGGTCGTCCGCTTCCGCCAGCATCTCTACTTCCAGCGCGCCATTGGCCTTCCATTGCGGCAACAGGGCGTGGAACCCTTGCAAAGTAGTTCCGTCGCCCTCGCCGCCGTCGCCGTCGCCGTCGCCGTCTCCGTCACCGCCGTCGTCGCTGCCGCTGTCGATCTTGGCATAGGTCTGACCTTGTTGAATGGCATCGCGGGTGATGGCAGCGCGCAAAATCTCTGACGCCTGGGCTTTGCCCAGTCGTTCGACCATCTCCTCATAGATTGGCTTGATGATGTTAGCTTCGATGCGGCGCTGCTGGAGAATTGGCAGATCGGTGTTGGCCATGGTTTCTCTCAATTAAATTAGAATTGTAGTGCGGCGACTGGGCGAGCATCGCAGGTTTTTACCCAAAGGCAATTTGCCTGGCCGCACAGCAGAGGTGTTTGGCGACGACGGCGGCGGCGGCGAGATATTACAAATGCGTCGGTCGGTTAGTCCTTAACAGGCGAACGGTCTTTGCAAGGAGGTGTCGTGTCTAACACGGCGTCGAAGTCCCGGTTTTGAACTGCAGCATCGATAAAATCCATGCGCTGCTTCGTGAGATGTGGCTCCAGGTGATCGGTGTTGAAATGACCTTCGTAAATATCCATCAGCTTCAGCGACTTACGAAACAAATATTCCACATCCGGGTTCAGGTTTACTCGCACATAGGGATCATCAGGCTTATGCAGGATGATAAGATCACCGATGACCGACCCAATTCCCAATTTCATATAGTCCAGCATCTCGACGACAAGGTTCACAAAGGCTTTTTCGGATTGAGAGATAGGCTGGCGGGAAAACACACCACAGAAAACCAACTCAACTTCACGACGTACATCAAGGATTTTCATAAATGGTTCCCCCACGATGCAGTCCAGCGATTTATCATAGGTGCCCTCCACGATGTGGATTTTCCACGCCTTAAACCGCTCTTCTTCGGTGCCGATTTCAGCAAAACCCGGGTATCGATCATTATAAATTTCAAACTGTACGGAAATGACATTCGGGCAAAAGTCGGTGGGCTTTCCGCGCCAGCCAATCGAGAGGAACGTCGCAGTTCTTTCCTCCGCGGTCAGATTTGTTTCATCAGGATGGGGATGGTCCGCAAATGACCAATCCAGCTTAACAGCGCCAAAAGCAGCATTCGTGTGGATAAATATTACAAAAGAAATAATATTTATCAGCATTTTGATCGACTTATAATATTCACCTCTAATATTTATCAACGGATACGCCAATCAATATAAATTTCTCCTAAATATAAAAGGAGATATGGTTGAATATCAAGATCCATAAAAAGAACTCTTCAACCCGGTGCCGTGACTTAAGGCTAATTGAAGGAGAGATAAACAATGAAATCGGGCGCACTGCCAGAAAACGCACGAGTCTGAATAACCGTCTTCAGAACCTTCGCAGCCGCAAAGCCCTGCTGGTTCAACGACGCAACCGACTGCAAAATGAGAGTTTGGGGATGGCGGTTGGGAGTATGGCTTTAGGTGCCATTGGGAGAGCTCTGGCTGGCGCCAAGCCAAAACTCAGACAGGAACTGGAGGATGTCAAACTGCAAATCGAAAGACTGGACGACCAGATAAGGACCACCGAAGCCGGATTTGATCAACTTGAGACGGATCAACGAAGGCTTGAAACCAGTTTGACCCGGAACGCGGCAGAAATGTATCGGTTGAACTGCGTGCGGTGAACTCCAGAATTCGGCTTACCAACAAAGGGCCGAGTGGCCCTGCGACATAGTTCAATCCGGCAAACGTCCATCGCTCACCGCCTTCGCTCGGCGGCGGCGGCGATGGCGGCGGCGACGGCGGCGGCGGCGAGATATTACAAATGCGTCGGTCGGTTAGTCCTTAACAGGCGAACGGTCTTTGCAAGGAGGTGTCGTGTCTAACACGGCGTCGAAGTCCCGGTTTTGAACTGCAGCATCGAGGAAAGCCCGACGTTGCCTGGTAAGCAGCTCTTCCAGGTGATCCGTTCGGAAAGTCTCATCGTAAAGATCCTTCATTTCCAGCGACTTACGAATGTAGTACTCAACGTCAGGGTTCAGGTTCACAGAGCTTCCAGACTCATGCAGGATCAAAACATGGCTCATCATTACCCCCACATCCAATTTCAAATATTCGCGCATCTCAACCACAGAATCGACAAAGGCCTTTTCAACGGGTGAATTCGGTTGGCGCGAAAAAACCCCGCAAAAAACCAGCTCGACTTGATAGATCAGATCCAGAATAGTCAGAAAACTCATGCCAAAGACGCAGCCACCCAACCAATCTTTGCCATCCGCGACAATATGATACTTCCACGCAAGAAACCGCTCGTTCTCATCGGCGACTTTCGCAAATTCCGGATATCGATCATTGTAAATCTTGTACTGTGCTTGAATACCCAGACCGCAATTGTTGGTGTAAGTTTCCCCCGGTTCACGGGCGGCTTCCAGTGCCTCGACCTCCGCCTCAGTGTATTCCGATCTGTCCGGATAGGGATGGTCGGCAAATGACCAATCCAGCTTAATCGCGCCAAAAGCAGCATTCGTGTGGATAAATATTACAAAAGAAATAATATTTATCAGCATTTTGATCGACTTATAATATTCACCTCTAATATTTATCAACGGATACGCCAATCAATATAAATTTGTAACTACTCAGCTACCCTATTTCTGCTGCCATTAGGTGCGACAATTTG
>JAALLE010000085.1 GCA_011087605.1 Hyphomicrobiales bacterium | reverse complement strand
GAATCAGAACACGAGAACTACTGCAACACCGCCTTTTTCATCAAAATCAGCCCTTATCGGCCAACCAGGCCATTGCATCATCATCCAGGTCCAGCGCAATCTTGCGCTCTTCCAGCAACTGCTCCAGGCGGGTCAGCTGGATTGCAACAATTGCCGCCATGTTGGATTTCTTCAACCGATGAAACAGGATCGTCTCATCTACCCGGTTCAGGAATTCCGGTCTGAAAGATGCCTTGACCACATCCATGACCACATCACGGACGCTGTCCACGTCTTCATCGTCCTTTAGATTGACCAGGAATTCGGCACCTAGATTGGAGGTCATGATGATCAGCGTATTGCGGAAGTCGACGGTTCTGCCCTGCCCATCGGTCAATCGACCATCATCGAGCACCTGCAACAGCACATTAAAGACGTCTGGATGGGCTTTCTCGATCTCATCGAACAGGACGACCTGATAGGGCCGCCTGCGTACGGCTTCGGTTAACACGCCACCTTCGTCATAGCCGACATAGCCGGGAGGCGCTCCAATGAGACGCGACACGGAATGTTTTTCCATGAACTCGGACATGTCCATGCGCACCATGGCACTGTCATCGTCGAACAGGTAATCAGCCAAGGCTTTTGTCAGTTCAGTTTTGCCGACACCTGTTGGGCCCAGGAAAATGAACGACCCCATAGGCCGGTTGGGGTCCTGAAGTCCCGCACGGCTGCGGCGCACCGCCTTGGATACGGCCGCTACGGCTTCCCCCTGTCCAACAACCCGGTTGGCGAGAACGTCTTCCATGGCGAGAAGTTTTTCACGCTCGCCTTCCAGCATTTTGTCAACGGGAATGCCGGTCCATCGCGAGACAACATGCGCAATATGGGCCGGTGTAACGGCTTCATCGACCATGACTGCCTCGGCTTCAGCACCTTCAGCATCTTCGATTTGTTTGACCAGTCCGGGAATAACGCCATAGGAAAGTTCGCCGGCTTTTGCCAGATTACCGTCCCGTTGGGCTATTTCCAGTTCTGAACGGGCCTGATCCAATTGTTCCTTAAGATCACGCGTACCAGAAAGGCGATCTTTTTCCGCCAACCATTTGGCCGAAAGAACCTGTGCTTTTTCTTCCAGTTCGTTCAGATCAATTTCTAACTTTTCAAGCCGGTCCCTTGAGGCTTTGTCTGTTTCTTTCTTCAAGGCCTCACGTTCAATCTTCAACTGGATGATACGGCGATCAAGTTCGTCCAGCTCTTCCGGCTTGAAATCTACTTGCATGCGCAACCGCGACCCGGCCTCATCCATCAGGTCGATGGCCTTGTCCGGCAAAAACCGGTCGGTAATGTAGCGGTTGGACAGGGTTGCCGATGCAACAAGTGCACTGTCGGCAATGCGAACGCCGTGATGCAGCTCATACTTCTCTTTAATGCCGCGCAGTATCGAAATGGTATCCTCCACTGTGGGCTCAGCAATAAACAGCGGTTGAAAACGCCGCGCCAATGCTGCGTCCTTTTCAACATGTTTGCGGTATTCATCCAAAGTGGTGGCGCCAACGCAGTGCAATTCACCGCGCGCCAAAGCCGGTTTCAGCAAATTGGAGGCATCCATAGCGCCTTCAGACTTGCCCGCACCCACAAGAGTATGCATTTCGTCGATAAACAAAATTATCTCGCCGGCAGCAGACGTTACTTCAGACAGGACCGCTTTCAGGCGTTCTTCAAATTCACCGCGGTATTTTGCACCGGCGATCAGCGCACCCATATCAAGGGACAGGAGTTGTTTGTCCCTAAGGCTTTCAGGGACGTCACCATTGACTATGCGCAATGCCAAACCTTCAGCAATAGCGGTTTTCCCGACTCCTGGCTCACCAATCAAGACGGGATTATTCTTGGTGCGTCGCGACAATATCTGAACCGCTCGACGGATTTCCTCGTCGCGGCCGATTACCGGATCAAGATGACCTTCGCGCGCATCTTTGGTCAGATCACGGGCGTATTTTTTCAAAGCATCATAGCCCTCTTCAGCAGAAGCTGAATCGGCGGTGCGCCCCTTGCGAATGGTTTCGATCGCCTCATTCAAAGATGCCGGTGTAACGCCTGCCTTATTGAGGATATCACTAGTAGAAGCAGCTTTTTCAATCGCCAAAGCAAGAAGAAATCGCTCGACCGTGACATAAGAATCGCCAGCCTTTTTGGCAATCGCGTCAGCCTGTTCGAACACTTTGGCAAGCGGTTGAGAGAGGTAAACCCCGCTGCCGCCAGTCACTTTGGGTAGCTTGGACAGGCTGGCTTCGGTGGCCAGCAAGGCTTTCTTGGAATCGCCTCCGGCCCGGTCGATCAAAGATGCGGCCAGACCTTGCTCGTCCTCAAGCAGAACTTTCAAAATATGTTCGGGAGTTATTTGCTGGTGGCCATCGGCGAGAGCCTTGGCCTGCGCCGACTGGATAAAGCCGCGCATACGTTCTGTATAGTTTTCCAAATTCATAATCATTGTCCTTCACAGCGCCGATAACCCGAAGCGAAACCAGCTTACAAAGAAATGGGTTCCCAAATGGCAAACCCGGTACAACAATTATGTAGGTCGAAAATTCAGATTTTTAAGGGACCAGCCGCACAAAGCATAAAAATGCATTTCACAGGGCGGCTGGTTTGATAAAAATAGACGGAAATTATGCCGTTTCGAACATGAAACAGCAGCTTCAGAATGGTTCGAATTTATTCAGCGCCGGTCACAAATGCAAGCAAACCACTGACATCGTCAGAGGCTGCAGGTGCTGCTTCCTCCTTGGGTTTGCGTGGGCGTCTGGGCTTTTTCGGTTTGGCGGCGACTTCTGCATCGCCATCATCAATGTTGGCGCCAGATTTATCGGTGAGCGCAACTTCTGCCGGTGTGTCCTGCAAATCAGGCTGCGGGCCTTCGCCGTTTACCTTTTCTTTGGCATTGGCGGCTGCATCACCATCTGCGGCACCGGTTGAGGCAGTCGATTCAGCAGCTTCAGCAGCAGCCTCGTTATTTGCCCCACGATTGCGACCACGATTGCGGCCACGCCCTCTGTCGTCACGACGGTTCTCATCACCATCTGAATCTGCTTCGCTACCACCGCGTTCGCCGCGGGCTTCTCGTGCCGCCTGCTGCTCTTCGCGGGCCTGCTGTTGAGCTGCCTGAGCGGCGGCTACAAGCCGGTTGTAGTGTTCGGCAAATTGCCAATAGCTTTGGGCGCCAACCGTATCTCCGGCTGTTTGCGCGTCATTGGCCAATTGCGAATATTTCTCAGCAATGTGAGACGCCGTTCCACGAATACGAACGTCGGGTCCATTGGACTCCATGGAACGATTAAGTTGATTTCTATTATTAGAATTTCTGTTGTTATTGCCGCGACCGCGCGAACGCTGTCTGTTTTGCGGTTGACCTTGTCTCATTCAACACTTCTTCTTTGAATAACCGATCGGGATCATCGCCATGAATGCAGTTGACCCAATCTGGTTTGACATGCCCTGTTTCGGGCTCTCTCTTTTAAGGGGCCAAGCCCCCGGCTAACGGCGGTATTCCGCCAAAAATTTTGCGAAATCCGCAAATTCTAAACTTATCAATGCTTCCTAGCTTAACAGCATCGTTGATCTGGGCGAGCGCTCAATTTTCACGTGCCACACAGATAATTATCCGGGCTCAAGCGAATTTGGGTCCTATTATCAAATCAGCGGTGGCTCCCTGCAATCACCGCAAAACACATTCCAATTTCCCTCAACTACCTGAACGTCACAGACGAAACAAAACAAAACTGATTTGTGGGAACGCATAAGCGCCAAGCGCTTGTCTGCCTATAGACCTACGCTTTGGAGCGAAAATTGCAAGCCCTTTTTTTAAACTTCCAAAGTCAATCCGCCAGCGCCCGGCCTATCGCAAGATCAATGCCCGGTCCAAACCTGCAAGGTCCGCAAACGAACTTATCTCGCTCCAACCCAATTTTGCAGCCAACTGTGAAACACTGGCCTTTTGGTCATGGCCTATTTCCAAACCCATGAAACCACCCGCGTCGAGATAACTGCGGGCCTCTCCCAAAACCACCCGGTAGGCATCGAGACCGTCAACGCCACCATCCAATGCGACTGGTGGATCAAACAGGCGAACTTCCTCATCAAGTTTCTGTACGGTCGAACTGGATATGTAGGGCGGGTTTGAAACAATAATGTCAAAGGTTCCTTCAACCCCATCGAACCAATTGCCTAGCAGAGTTTCAAAACGGGTGTGCAGATTGTGTTTACGGGCATTGGCAAACGCCACCTCTAATGCGCGCTGCTGGATATCGACTGCGACACAAACAGCATTTGGCAATTCGCTCAGCAGCGCCAGCGCGACGGCACCGGTGCCGGTCCCCAAATCCAAAATCCGCAAAGAGCTATGAAGATTTGATATTTGTCGCAGACTTGCCTCAACCAGACATTCGGTATCATCACGGGGTTCAAGAGTTGCCTCGTTGAGCGCCAGGTCCAATCCGTGAAACTCTCGCCTCCCGAGAATGCGATAGACCGGTTCATGCTGAAGCCGTCTGGCCATATAACGGTCAAAAATTTTAATCACAGGCGCTGGGCACGAATCTCGCTCACGGGCAATCAGCGTCGCTTTGTCCAATCCTGCAGCCGCCATCAGCAGCAATTGGATCTCGCGTGCTGAAACACTCACTTCAGATCGGGCAACCTGGTTCAGCGCCCGGGACTGAATATCGGCAAAAGATACAGGTTCTGACATAGCAGAGAGTCGCCCGGATCAGGACGCTTCATCATCCCCAAGCGACGCCAGCAGGCCAGCCTGGTAATCGGCAATCAGGGCGTCAAACAATTCATCAAGTCCCTCGCCTTGTATCATTTTATCAAGCTTATAAAGCGTCAGATTGATACGGTGATCACTGACCCGACCCTGCGGAAAATTATAAGTTCTGATGCGTTCCGAACGGTCACCGGATCCGACCTGGCCTTTTCGAGATTCAGCTCGTTCCTCGTCGGCCTTTTGACGCTCCATATCATACAGACGGCTGCGCAATTCCTTCATCGCATTGGCGCGGTTTTGATGCTGACTTTTTTCAGATGACATCACCACAACGCCGGTTGGAATATGGGTGATGCGCACCGCTGAGTCGGTGGTGTTGACATGCTGACCACCAGCGCCGGACGAACGCATGGTATCGATGCGAAGGTCCTCATTGCGAATTTCCACATCAACGTCTTCCGCCTCCGGCAGAACCGCAACCGTGGCTGCAGATGTATGAACCCGGCCGCTGGATTCAGTTTCCGGCACCCGCTGTACGCGGTGAACACCGGATTCAAATTTCAACCGGGCAAACACGCCTTTTCCGGTGATCGACGCAACGATTTCCTTATACCCACCCACTTCACCAGGACTTTCTGAAAGTATCTCAATCTTCCATCTATGGGTTTCAGCGTGCCGCTGGTACATGCGAAACAGATCACCGGCAAACAGAGCTGCCTCGGAACCGCCAGTCCCGGCGCGCACTTCCAGAATTGCGTTTTTGTCGTCTGCTGCATCCTTCGGCAGCAAAAGAACCTGCAACTGGTCACTGAATTTCTCGATCACGATTTTCAGCGGCGATATTTCCTCTTCCGCCATCTGTTTCATCTCAGCATCCGTGTCACTGTCGGCCAGCAATTCCTCAAGGTCGGAAAATTCCTGCTTGGCCATTTCAAGCTCGCGAATTTTTTCGACCACCGGTCCCAGGTCCGAAAATTCTTTGGCCAGTTTGACGAATGTTTCCTGATCGGGATTGGAACTCATTTGAGTTTCGATCTCCTTGTGACGACTCAGGATCTGATCAATTTTTTCTTGGGGGAGCATGGCGATCTTCTGTTTGGAAATTTCTTGGTTGCACGAATTGGCAGATGGCTGGTGCTACAATGGAATGCCGTGCTGGTCGGCAAAATCTGTCAGCATTTCCGTAATTGTCCGTCCACCAATCGGTTCGTCAAGAGCGGCGTTAACAGTCTGAGATACCGTCGCCAGTTCAAGTGATCTTACCAGCTCCTTTACCGGACCTATTGATGCCGGTGGCATTGAAATTGCCCTGTATCCAATGCCCAACAAAGCCAGTGCCGATAACGGATCGCCAGCCAGTTCGCCACACAATTGCAAGGGTGTTGAATGGCGATCAGCGGCCCTGACGATCTCCCGCAATGCTCTCAGGAAAGGCCGTGACAACGGATTATAGCGATTGGAAAGGTAAGAGTTGGTTCGATCACTGGCGGCCATGAACTGAAACAGATCGTTGGACCCGACCGAAACAAAATCGGCGCGCTGCATCAATTCGTCCAGCTGGAACAACAGGCTGGGCACCTCTATCATCGAACCCAACAATATTTCACTCGGCAAAGTATGGCCAAACCGCGCCTGCGCCTTAACCTCTTTATCGATGATGGCCTTTACCTGATCAAATTCGGTCACCGCGGTGATCATCGGCAATTTGATCTTGAGCCTGCGGCCATCAGCTGCTTTGAGCAATGCCCTGATCTGCATTCTCAACAATCCAGGACGATCAATTGCAAAACGGATGGCGCGCCATCCAAGTGCCGGATTGTCCTCTTTGACCGGGTGCAGATATGGCAGAACCTTGTCACCACCAACATCGAGAATACGGAATGTCACTGGCTTGTCGCCAGCCGCGTCTATCACCGATTTGTAAAACTCTTTCTGCTCCGCCAGACGCGGCAGACGACTGGCGATCATGAATTGCAGTTCGGTGCGGAACAGACCGATCCCGGCAGCCCCTGTGTGTTCCAGCTGGGCCAGGTCCATCGTCAATCCGGCATTGAGCAGCAAATCGATATTGACCCCGTCCGTCGTTGCCGCAGGTAGATCCCGCAAAGCGTCAAATCGGGCTTCCCGTTTGGCACGAAACTTTACCCGTTCAACGTAATTCTCATTGACTTCATCGGCGGGACGCAGATGGGCGCTGCCATCGTCCCCATCAACGATCACCCGGTCGCCATTCTCGGCGCGCGCGACAAAGCCGGGAAGCTGGCCAACGACCGCAATACCCAAGGCCCGTGCAACAATAACGACATGACTTGTTGCTGCAGCTTCCTCGACAATCAATCCACGCAGATAATCACTGTCGTAGTCCAGCAGTTCTGCGGCTCCCATTGTGCGGGCTACAATCACGAAATTCTTGCCTTCGGCTGCCGGGTTTCCGGTGTCCCCGATCAGCTCTTTCATGAGCCGGCGTGACAGGTCGTCCAGGTCGGTCAGCCGCTCTCGCAAATAAGGATCGCTTGAACGTAACAGTCTGGAACGGTTTTCCTGGCTGACTTTTTCAGTGGCCGCTTCTGCCGTCAGCCCCTGGCTGATCGCCTCTTCGATGCGCCGCACCCAACCTCGGTCATTGGCGAACATGCGATAGCTTTCAAGCACCTCGATATGATCGTCGGTGCTGTTGCCTTCGGTGCGATCAATGTTGCGGGTCAGCATTTCGTCGACCGATGCCCTGACATTGCGAACCGCCTTGGCAAGCCGGTTTTGTTCCACCTGCGCGTCATCACCAAACAGGTGTTCAACAACAACCCTTGGCTCATGCAGAACCACTTCACCCACACCAATACCGGAAGCAAGTCTGATGCCGGTCTGACTCAGCGGACCCGACTGATCGAGTTGGGTTCCCTGTTGCGCCAAACCTTTGAAATCACCGGAAGCGACCAGATCCGACAATACCATTGCGGCAGTTTCCAAAGCCTCGACTTCTAACTCATCAAACACTTTGGTTTCGGTTGTCTGGACAACCAGCACGCCCAGAGGACGCCCTGCCCGCTTCATCGGCACGCCGAGAAAGCTTTTGTACAATTCCTCGCCAGTTTCAGGCAGATAGGCGAAGGCGGGATGTTTTTCAGCATCTGCAAGATTTAACGGTCGACCAGCGGTGGCAATGGTTCCCACCAAACCCTGACCTACCCGCAATTGCGATTGGTGAACCGCTTCAGCTTTCAGACCATAGGTACCAAACAGCTCCAACACATCATCAGCGCGGCGGACATAGACCGAACACACCTGCGCGTCCATTGCGGCAGCAATCTGCTGCACAATGCGATCGAGCCGCTCCTGGGGCCCAAGGGGTTCCGCCATCGCCTCACGAAGGTTTTTCAGCAGAACCCGCGGACCAGTTGTCTGGTCGAACATGGCGGATTCCCGGGTAAATCTGTGTGCTAATCTTTATCCAGACCGTAGACCGAATGCAAAGTGCGTACGGCCAACTCTGTATAATCCTGGTCAATCAGGATCGAGATCTTTATTTCAGACGTTGTAATCGCCCGAATGTTGATGCCCTTGTCGGCAAGGGCCTGAAAGGCCGATGAAGCAACGCCAGCATGGCTGCGCATGCCAATTCCAATGACCGAAACCTTGACCATTTCAGGATCAGACTGAACCACTTCATAGCCGATGGATTCTTTGGAAGACTCCAGTGTTTTCAGAGCTCTATCGAGATCTCCAGCGGGCACCGTAAAGGTCATATCGGTAACGCTTCCATCCTCGGAAACATTTTGCACGATCATGTCCACATTGACGTGAGCCGTCGCCAGCGGCCCAAATACTGCCGCGGCAATACCTGGTTTGTCGGACACCCGGCGCAACGAAATCTGGGCTTCGTCTTTGGCATAGGCGATGCCGGTTACGGTTTGCTGTTCCAAAATCTCATCCTCATTGCAAATCAGAGTTCCCGGCGGATTTGCGCCGTTGCTCGAATCGATAGAATCGGGGTCGTCGAAACTGGAGCGCACGAATGTTCGTACCCCATGTACCATGGCCAGCTCAACCGACCTCACCTGAAGCACCTTGGCTCCCAGGGACGCCATTTCCAACATTTCCTCAAAGGTAATGCGCTCCAGACGACGCGCCGATGGGGTCATGCGTGGGTCAGTGGTATATACACCGTCCACATCGGTATAGATATCGCATCGATCTGCCTTAACTCCTGCAGCCAGTGCCACAGCGCTGGTATCAGAACCGCCACGACCCAGCGTGGCGATGCGATTGTCCGGGGCAACCCCTTGAAATCCTGCCACGACGGCCACCTGCCCACCCGACATACGCTTGATAAGATCAGACCCGTCAATATCTTCAATACGGGCCGCACCGTGGGCGTTGTCTGTCTTAACAGGTATTTGCCAGCCAAGCCACGATCGTGCGTCAACTCCCATGGATTGCAGGGCAATGGCCAGCAGACCGCTGGTTACCTGTTCTCCGGAAGCAACAATGGAATCATATTCCCGGGCATCAAAGATCGGTGCATTGGTGCCGGTAACTTGCGGCATCTGATTGACCCAATTCACCAACTCATTGGTCTTGCCCGCCATGGCGGAAACAACAACAGCGACTTCATGGCCAGCTTCGTGCTCACGCTTAACATGACGTGCCACATTATAAATACGTTCCAGATCGGCCACCGACGTGCCGCCAAATTTCATCACCAACCGGGCCATGAAGAAAAGTCACCTGCGTTGAAAAATCAGCCCGCCCGAGTTGGCAAACCTGAATCTGGTGGTGCCTTAGCCCAAGCTGCACAGAAGGGCAATGTCGCGATTACTTTCACATGCAAATAATGAGACACGCCTCAAGAGAATTTGCATTTCATTTGAATTGCTTGAAGCCTGCTCAATCTGCAATTACTTGATCAATATCATTGGCTCTGGTTCCCCCATCTGCCATATCCACAATACCACTGGCTTGGCCAACGCAGGAGAAGCACACCATGACGCCTGAATGCAATATATGTGGAAGCCAGGAATTCCGCGACTATAAAGGCCGCCCGGGCGAAATGTGCGTTTCTTGCAAAGCCAAGGCCAGGCACAGAGTGGGCCTTGCAGTCTATGAACGAATGCTGTTTCCCATCATCGACGTCAATCCCGGTGCCCGGATCCTGCATATGGCGCCCGAACCGTCTCTGTTCCCGGTATTGTCGCAAAGACTGGGCGCTGCTTATACGGTCAGCGATGCCGAACCTGAACGCTATCCCTATGCCCCCTGTCTGCGCCTGAGTTTTCCGCAAGACTTTAAACAATTTCCCGACGGTTACTTTCACGGCATTATTCACAATCACATACTGGAACATATCCCCGGCCATTACGGCGATCATCTGCAGGAATTCGCCCGGTTGCTGGCGCCGGGAGGGCGGATGGTATTCTCATTTCCCGGACCTTACAGCGGTGTTGACACCATCGAGGGCGGAGAATTCATGGCGACCGATGAAGAGCGCATTTTTGAGTTTGGCATGCCCGAACACATCAAGATTTTCGGACCTGACTTCTACGACGTTTATACCGGTGTACCAGGTGGATTTGCGATGAATGATGGAGTGACCGACGAATTGCGAGCCAGCCTCAATGTGCGGCCCGGCATGGCACCATTTCACGTCTGGCAGCGCAGCGGCGACAGCGACGACAGCGGCGAAAACGACGACAGCGACGTGGCGAATAAACCAGACTATGAGCCACCGTTCTGCCAACCGGTGCCACCAAGGGGTGCTGACAAGGTTGCGTGAACGGCCCTAGATTGACGGCATTTGTCGTGGCGTACGACGGGTCAGCAATTGTGGCGCCCCGTCGCGAATGACGATGTTTTCCTCATGCACCAGCATATCTCCACCGGAGACGTTCATACTTGGTTCCAGCGTAATCACCGCGCCTTCCCGCAAGACGGTTACATCCCAGTCAATCAATGAAGGGGTTTCGGTCAGCTGAATACCAAGCCCATGACCATAGCGGCCAACATTGCCACCCTCAGAGCCGATGATTTTTCGCATGGCGTGGAATATGTCGGAACAGGTGGCACCGGGCCTGGCAGCATTTAATCCCGCTTCAGTTGCCAACCAAAGGGTTTCGTGGGCCTGTTTGACTGCATCTTCAGGTTCGCCAAGGCAGAAGTTGCGGTCAAAATCGCAAAAATAACCTTTCAGCGTCGCACCAGTGTCCAACATCAGCACGTCTGACTCGTTCAAACTTCGTGAATCCGGCGGTGAGATCACGTCAGCATAACCGAGCCTCCCTGCACCACCAACCAGATAGGGAACATCCTCAGCCCCCTGCTTCAGCAGTTCGATCTTGAACGCCTTGAAGGCTTGGTTCAGAGGTTGGCCGACATGAAATAGTTGACCCGCCTGATCAAATGCATTGCTGGCGATTGTGCAAATCTCACTGAGGATCGAAATTTCTGCGTCAGATTTTATCAACCGGAGCCCTGCGACCATCGGCGAAGCATCGACGAAACGTGTTCCGGTCAGGTCGCTTTGCAAATTCTGAAAATCCGACAATGGCATGCGCAATTGACTTTCACGCCCCATCATCACGCCGACGGTGGAAAATTCCGCCAGCGCCGACGTCAGCAACGCGATGCCGTCGTCATTTGCGTCTGGAGAAGACCAGCAGCGCACATCATCCAGCCATGTGGTGCGCATCAGCGGCTCACCGATTGCCGGAATGATCGCAATGGGCTTGCCCTTTGCCGGCACAACAACGAACCAGGGACGAGTCGGGCTTTGCCAAAACAAGGTGCGAAATCCGGTAAAATACCGCACCTCGGGCTCACTCATCAAAAACAGCGCATCAAATCCAGCCGCGTGCATCAGCTCCTGAGCCCGGATGGTACGTTGCTCGAACTCAGCGGTTTCGAAATCCATCAAGCGGGACCTTCAGAAATGTAGCACAGCACACGCGACGCATCATTGAGGCCCAGATGTTGCCGATCTTCAAGATTGAGCAGCGCCGCAATGCCCGCACCGCCTGATGGGGAGGTTGCAACGCCAATCTGCGCCAATTCGTTTACACATGTTTCGACGGCCAGATCATCAATAGTCACGAAATAATCAGCTTCCTTGGCGAGATATTTCAACGCCAGGTGAGAAGGCGTCTTGCAGTCCAGTCGCCCCATCGACGACACCGGACCCGTCGTATCGATGCTGGTTCCCGCCTTGACGCTTTCAATCAAGGCTGGCGCTGCGGAGGGTTCGACAACAATGATCGTCACCTCATCTCCCCAACGTTCGCGCGCGACCGCAGTGCAGGCTGCGGCCAATCCACCAACACCAGCCTGCAAAAATACATGAGTCGGTGGCTGTTGCATCTGGTCGGCAGCCTCATGACCCATGATCAGATAACCCTCCATCACATCGCGTGCCGGTTGCCAATATCCAAGCCAACTTCCGTCGGACAGCAGGTTCCAGCCGTTGTCGGCCGCCATCTGTTTGGAAACTTCCATACCGGCTTCATAATCAGCGCCAGCCCTCACAACTTCAGCACCTTTTGCCCGCAACCGGTCGGCAAAACCTTCCGGCACAGTATCAGCCAGAACTACCACTGCGTTTGCCCCAAACAGTTTTGCGCCCGCTGCGACACTCAAGCCATGATTGCCCGCACTGGCACAAATGTAGGTTTCCCCCTGAAGCGCTTTTGACATGGCGTCAGCATCGCTGCTGGCGGCCCGACTGGCGGCTTGCTTGGCGATCGCATATGCGGCTCCCAGTGCCTTAAAACTGCCGAGACCCATGCGCTCGCTTTCCAGTTTCAGCCAGACCTGAGCAACTTTGGCTCTGGCAGCAAGGCCGTCGAACTCTTGCAGGGCGGTTTGATGTTTGGCCGGACAATTGTTGTACAGCGCCAGCGCCGCACGTGCATCAACAGCCACACTGCCGGTGGCAAGGCCTTCCGTGCTGGACAGGCCATTGCCGCGCAACGGGTTTTTCAAAATTTCTATGGGCATAGGCTGCTTCCTTGCAAAATTCTCGCGCATTCGTCAGAAAACCGGCCGATAAGTCAATCAAAATGCCGTTTCCAGAAACATATTTAAATCAGAAATCATTTGCCGCACGTAGTTACTCTTGCCTTTTTATCTTCAACAACCGACACAAGAGACGTCACCTAGGAGCACAACATGTCAGCGAGCGCAACGAGAACGCCGATATCCGAAAATAGCACTGTTGACCAGTCGGAAATCGACCACTTTTCCTCGCTCGCCCAGGAATGGTGGGATCCGACCGGCAAGTTCAAGCCGCTGCATAAATTCAACCCGGTGCGACTTGCCTATATTCGCGAAAAACTGTGCCAACATTTTAACCGGGATGACCGGGCGCCTGGGGCTCTGGAGGGACTGCGCATTTTGGACATAGGCTGCGGTGGCGGCCTGTTGAGCGAACCGGTGGCCAGGATGGGTGCCGATGTTGTTGGTGCCGATGCAGGCGAGACCAATATCGAAATCGCCAGACTTCATGCCCAACAGTCAGGCGTTACAGTCGACTATCGCGCCACCACTGCCGAAGAACTGGCCGCATTGGGAGAAAAATTTGACGTTGTGCTGAACATGGAAGTTGTTGAGCATGTCGCAGATGTTGACCTGTTCATGACCGCCTGCGCCGATATGGTCAAACCTGGCGGGTTGATGGTTGTGGCAACGATCAACCGCACCGCCAAGGCCAGGGCGCTGGCGATATTCATGGCAGAGCAGGTACTGCGCTGGTTGCCGCGGGGAACCCATCAATATGAAAAACTCGTAACACCGGAGGAGCTGGAAGCGCCGCTGAACAGGGCCGGGCTACATCTGATCGACCGTCTTGGCGTGTTTTATAATCCGTTATCGGATTCGTGGAATCGGTCGCGAGATCTGGATGTGAATTACATGATTCTGGCAGAACGTCCGAACGACTGATCAAATCCCAATTACTCCATGGATTGACCGGTCTGCGCCAATCTTGGCCTAGTTGGCTTCGTCCGGCAGCGATGGCAGGGGGACGATCTCTACCCCTTCATCAACCAATGATGCGACTTCCTCGCGATTTGCCTCGCCGTAAATGCCGCGCTTCTCCGATTCGCCATAGTGAATCTTGCGGGCTTCTTCGGGAAAACGGCTGCCAACATCCTCGGAACCTTCAGTCATTTTCTCGCGCAGCGCTTTGAGTTGTTTGGCGACTTCTTGTTGACCGGCGGTCCGGTTTGCCAGCGCCAGTTTCTCTTTTTGGCGGCCGGTTGCAACCGAGGGCGACATCAGCGACTTGGAAATTTTGGCGGACTCGCAAACCGGACAGGTGAGCAAGCCCTTTTTCAACTGCACGTCAAAATCATCCGACGACCCGAACCAGCCATCGAAATCATGTTCATGATCGCAGATTAGATTGAAGTTGATCAAGCTACGTTCTCCGCATTGCTGCCGACATTGATCATTGAAAAAGCTCTATTGTTCACAAGGTTAGGTATTCTCTCACGCGCCTTGGCAACTTGCAATGTATCGATTTCGGCCAACGCAATTCCCGGTTCTTCTCCAGCAACTTCGCCAATTACCTCGCCCCACGGATTGATGATGATGGAATGACCATAGGTCTCGCGACCATCTTCAAGGTCTCCACCCTGGGCGGCGGCAATCATGTAAGCACCATTCTCGATCGCCCGTGACCGCAACAGGGCATGCCAGTGAGCGCGGCCGGTCTGGCGCGTAAAGCAAGAAGGTCCGGTCAATATTTGAACACCGAGGCGCGCATAGGCGGTGTGGAGCTCGGGAAAACGGCAGTCATAACAGATCGCCATCCCAAGAAGCGCCCCTTCAACGTCGACTGTTACGCCATGTTTGCCGGGCTGATAGACAGCCGATTCCCGCCAGCTTTCACCATTTGCCAGATCAACATCGAACATGTGGATTTTGTCATAGCTGGCGCGCTGCTGACCATCAGGGCCAAACAGATAAGAGCGGTTGGCCGCCATTTGTGGAGCTACTTGTATTGGCGTCGAACCCAGATGGACTGTTACGCCCAGCTCCTTTGCCAGACGAGAAGCAGCGGGAGCAACCGGGTCATCTGCCTCATTGCAGACAGTTTCAAAAAACTCTTTCCTGTTCTGCTGCACAAGCCCGGTCATCTCTGGAGTTTGAATATAGGTTGCACCCTGTGCAGCGGCCTGCCGGATTCCGGATTCCATAGCCGCAATATTGGCATTTATGTCAGTGCCGGAACTGAGTTGTACAACAGCGGCAGTAAATTTCGACATGATGTGTTCTATGCTCCAAGAAGGCCGTCCAGATGGCCAGCACGTTCCAGCGCCATTAAATCATCGCAGCCACCGATATGATCGTCGCCAATAAATATCTGCGGAAATGTGCTGGATCCGTGCGACCGACTCATCATTTGCTGACGCAAATCCGGGTCAAAAGTTGCGTCATGTTCGGTGATCGCGGCGCCCTTGTTTTTCAACAAATTCTTGGCAGCCGTGCAATAGCCGCACATCTGGCGCGTGTATATGGTCACTGAATTCATAAATAGGCCCTAAATTGCATTGTTGCCTAAATAGTGGGGTCAAAGGTCGGTGATCGCAACCCCATTGGCGACACGGGCAAAGGTGAGACAGTCTATTTTTGCAGCGCCTTTGCGCCGAAGCGCCCGGGCACAGGCCTGCAATGTTGCGCCCGTCGTGTAAACGTCATCAATCAAAACGATATGGCTGGATTTGACGTGAATTTGCACAGATGTCGGGACCCGAAATGCTCCCCTGACATTGCGCGCGCGCTGATTGGCACCCAGACCCACCTGCTGGCGGGTAGGGCGGATGCGTTGCAGCAGGTCTGGCCTGAACGCCTGTTGAGTAATCCGCGCCAGATTGCGCGCCAGTTCGGCTGATTGATTGTAGCGTCTTTGCAATAGCCGGTTACGGTGTAACGGCACAGGAACAATGAGCGCGCCGGGGTGCAATACATCACCTCCGGCCCGCAACATCCATCTGGCCATCCAGGGCGCCAGTTCAGGCCGGTCACCAAATTTTAAGCTGCGAATAATCTTTCTGGCGACCTCGTCGTAAAGCACCACCGAGCGGGACCGGTCAAAATCCGGAGGCTCCGCAATCGCCCTCAAACTCACCGAACCAAATCCAGGATCATAGGCAAACGGAGTGCCCAGCACAGCGCAATAGGGATGTTCAATAAACCTCAAACTGGACCAGCAGGAACCGCATAATGCCCCCACCTGTCCAACCGCAAGATCGCATCCAAGACAGGTTGGCGGAACGATCATATTGATCATCGCACGGGCCAGTCTTTCCACCCTTGTTCCAAGAGCATATCCACCGACCGGATGGGGAGCCAGATTTACCATCACCCCATAGTGACTCCATTTCTGCAAAAGGGGTAGAAGTCTTTCAGAATCAGTTTCGATACTCGTCAGACTTAAACCGGAGGAAGCGCGTGTTCTGCGATTCCCTACATCAATTGCGACTTTCCCGGGCGGCCGCTCGTTATGCGAACGGCAACGATTTTTTGCTGCAACGGGGCGTGGAAGACATGGTCGAACGCCTGTCGACGATAAAAATGGACTTCGAAGATGCCATTTTGTTGTTTGGTCGAACTGAAGTCATCGCCAACCAGTTGCGTCAGTGTTCTCAAGTCAAAAACCTGCTGCGGATTGAAGAAGCTGTACATCAAGGCGACCCGGACAAGATTGCACGACCGGAGGCACTCGACCTGGAGGCTGAATGTGCCGATCTGATCATCGCTCCTCTTACCCTGCACTGGTCAAATGATTTGCCGGGCACGTTAATCCAGCTGCGACGCAGTTTGCGGCCAAATGGACTTCTGCTGGCCAGTCTGCCGGGCCCGGATACGTTGCACGAACTGCGCCAATGCCTGCTGCAGGCGGAAAGTGATCTGCTGGGTGGTGCTGCCAATCGCGTGGACCCGTTTACCGACATTCGCGACGCTGGCGGATTGCTGCAGAGGGCCGGGTTTTCAATTCCGGTTGTCGATCAGGATGTGGTGACCGTGCGGTACGATTCTGCTTTTGACCTGATCGGTGATCTGCGCAACTTTGGCGCAACACTTCATCTGCGCGATGCCGGCAATCCGATGCTGAGCAGGGAAATTGTAGCCCGAATGGCGCAAATATATTCAGAACAATTTTGCGATCCGGACGGGCGCATCCGGGCAACTTTCAGCACGATTTCCATGTCTGGTTGGGCACCCCATGAAAGTCAGCAAAAACCGTTGCGGCCGGGTTCAGCAAAAACGCGATTGGCTGACGCCTTGAATGTCGAGGAAATCAAGCTGAAAAAATGTAACTACTCAGCTACCCTATTTCTGCTGCCATTAGGTGCGACAAT
>JAALLE010000176.1 GCA_011087605.1 Hyphomicrobiales bacterium | reverse complement strand
AAAACTGAATCAGCAAAGACTGCCGAGATTAAGGCGAGTTTTTCAACGGAATAGGGGGGGGAGCGGTCGTCGGGCCATTTGAATTGCCTCGGCCAAATTCGTCGAAGCGGACATTGAAAGCAGTCGAGCTGAAAGTCGGTCAACGGCTGCATCGAACCCTTTTTACCAAATTTACCCCTGTCGCTCCTAGGACATTTTGAAACGACGGCGCTCGTAAATGATGGCTCGAAACAGGCGTCAAGAAATAGGCCATTCTGTGTAAGGGACTGTGGGCTGGTATTGCTGTAAACGGCTTGTGCGACTACCTGCTAAATACCTCATGCAGCCATGGATTCGAACTCGCTCCTTCGCGGTTCGATACGGCCAACCAGAAAGTCAACGAACAGACGGACTCGAGCCGCCTTGCGCATATCTCGGTGCATTAGCACCCAAAGTTTCCGATCTTGTATCGGATTTTGAAAGGGAGCTCGAACGAGACCCTCCTGCCAGTCTCCAACAAAGCAAGGTACGAAAGCGAGGCCAGCACCAGCTTTAGCAAACACCATCTGCGGGATTGCATCATTAACACGGTATAGCAGCGTCGCTTTGGGATAATCGGTTTTCTGTATCCAGTCGGCGGTCGTTTCTGCCTCGGGCTCGTTCCAACCAATCCAATTTAAACCTTTACCCTGATTGTCCAGCATCCCCTCGGCATATTTCGGCGAACAATATGCAGCTCGTGTGCAATTCGCCAAGACTCGACCCACAGCATTGTCGGTAACCGAATGAGCGTATCTTATTGAGATGTCTGCCTCTCTTCGATGGAGGTCTGCAAAGCTGTTTGATACGTCAAAATGTAAATCGATATTGGCATATTCTGCTGCGAATGCAGCTAAATCATCTCCAATTGACGTATGGAACATAAATGGTGGGACTGAAATGCAGATCAATCCTGTTGGTTTTTCGTCATGGCCTGCAATGGCGCGCGACGCAGCAGAAATTTCCTCCGCAACGTTGACGGCGAATGGTTGCAGATCCTCTCCCAATTGGGTCAGTTTCAGACCGTCTCGCGAGCGGTCGAACAACCTGGCACCGAGACCTGCTTCAAGAGATGTCAGTCTGCGAGACACCGTTGCATGGTTGGTTCTTAAAGCTGCTGCCGCGCCGCGCACAGTTCCGTTTCGGGCCGCCTCCAAGAAGAACTTGAGATCATCCCAGTGAATATCGGAGAATCGCTTTGGCATCGGTTTATTCCGTGGATCAATAATGCACCATACTGGTGCAACATTCTAATCTTGTTGCATTTTGGAACCAGTATAGGTTTAGGGTCAATCGAAATTATCGTGATTCAAGCCCGTACCTGAATAAGCACCATGCGAAAGCGGGTGCCATCACTGTAAACAACACGGCGATCACTGAGAAACGGCTAGCGCATGAAAACGCCGACGCACCTATTGCTGGGACACGTTCTGGCAAGAAGTCTGCCAGGTTCCAGTCCACAAAAGGCCGTATGGGTGATGTGGGGGGCAGTTTTGCCCGATGCTCCTCTGTTATTCGTTGGCTTATTCAGCTGGCTGCAAACGATTTGCGAATATTTGGGTTTGAGTTTTGTGGCCCGCATGGACGCACTATATTTCGACAATGCAGGATTCATTGCTCTACATCACGTGCTCCATTCTCCAACCTCGCTGGTACTGCTTTTTGGCTGTTGGTTTGCCCTGCAACATCTGAATCGAATTGATTATCGTGGGTTTTGGCTGCTCTGCGGTGCCGCGTCACATTCGCTTGTTGATATGTTTACACATGCACAAGACGGCATTTTGGTATTCTGGCCTGTGAACTGGAGTTATCGCTTCAACTCCGGACTGGATCAGTGGGACCTGCAGGGTACAGGGTTATGGCTCGCCGCGTTTGAAGTCGTTTTTGTTGTGGGGTACGGCGGGTTATTTCTATGGAAAGCGGCGAGGCCAACCATAAAACGGGTGAGTGCCAATCCCTCCGAACATTCGACCCGCCGGACCATATGGCAAATATTGGGTCGTTCTTCGAACCGCCGTTCGCAAACATTTAACAAATTTCTTTGGGTAAGCGGTGGGCAATTTCTCGCGCTTGCCTTCTGGTGTCGCTCCAAATGCTGGTGCGATGCCCGTACAAAATACCAGCAGCAATAGATGAGGAAAACTAAAATGGAAAATCTGTATGCAAAGGTCGGCGCGGCGCTCTATCTGATCTGGGGCGTTGCACACCTTGAGGCAGCAAGGCGGGTCTATGAACTGGGTCAAACTTTCGAGCTTGGCATCGCTCAGGGCCGGATGTTTCAGAGTGCCTGGTCTCTTCTTTTCTTTGCTGTCGTCGCCATCGGCGTAGCCGTTTTTCTCAATTGGAGAAACTCCCGTACAGGATACTGGATCAATCTCGTCACGGTTAGCTTCGCTGACATCGGCTTCATTATTTTTATCCTAATCCCGGGATACGTGCCGGTATCGCTGGGCTTGGTCGGACCGGTCATTTGGATATTGGCTGCAATATTCACCACGTTAGCCCTAAAAAGTGCCGGCCAGAGTCAGGTAGTGACCAAAGCCGATGTGCATCCATGAGGCGCTGATTTCGTCCCACATTTTTGAACCAAATACAGCTTCGCCGAGTGCATGTGTTGAGAATTATCGGAGCTGAATGACCAAATTGGGCCAATGTGATGGTTGGCCCGGTTAGCGAACATCCAATACCGGCACGTTATGGCATCGCTGCGTTGGCCGCACGTTAGACAACATTCCAAATCGAAAACGGTGCTTCGTCCTGTGTGGATGGCTCCCTTTTTGCAAGTCCTGTTTTGTGATTGAAGC
>JAALLE010000084.1 GCA_011087605.1 Hyphomicrobiales bacterium | reverse complement strand
CGTCTGATGGGCCGTCTATAAAAGCATCAGGTTGGGGTAGCTGGGTAGTTACCTTATAAAAGCCTGGGAGGCCCGGCGGGTGGCCTGTTGGTAACCAATGAGGCCGACATCGCTGAGCGGCTTGACGCCATTGCTTTTCCCGGCATGACCGCTAATTTTGACGCCGCAAAATCAGCGGCGCTGGCGGTTACGATGCTGGATTGGCGCGAGTATGGAACAGACTATGCCAAGGCCATGGTTGATCTGTCACAGGCGTTGGCTGCAGCGATGCAGGAACGGGGCGCACCGGTATTTGCTGACAAGCAAGGGTTTACCAGTTCACATCAGTTTGCGGTTCAAGCCAAAGCCTATGGCGGCGGGCAGGCAGCTTCAAAGACCCTGCGCAAGACGGGTTTCCTTGCCTGTGGCATTGGATTGCCGATTGATCCGGTCGACGACGATTTGAATGGATTGCGGATCGGAACCCCGGAACTGGTTCGCTGGGGTGTTCAGGTTGGTGATGCCGAGCGGCTGGCTGACTTGATCGTCCGGGGCCTCACCACAAATTCTCCCAATGATCTGGCGGCGGAAGTAGTAGACTGGCGCTCGCAATTCAACGAAATGCACTTTGTACGGTGAATTTGAAGGTCTGTCTCAACGAGCAGCTATCTGTGTCATCTGAGCGACGGATTTCATCGCACTAAATTCTCGTGCACTGTGACACTTATTAATAGGGCCTCATTTGGGCCTCTGTTTTGACTGCGGAATTCTACCCCAGTTTTGTGACGCGAAACCGTACGCAATGGCTGCTGCTGCTCGACTGACCAGATGGGCACATGGCAAAAACCTGTTGAGTTGAATCAGAAAGATTCAGAATCGCAGCCCGTCCGCGCGGGCCCAAATTGATAAGTCGATAATTCAATCTCTGCGATGTGGTCACATTATATAGGGTGATTTGAGACGTGCCTGAAAATGGGACGGGGAGGGCGACTTCATCGGTGAAACTGAAGATTGTTCGGGGATAGACCCTGATCTGTCCCGGTTCGGTACGCTGCACAACACCTGAAAAATTCACCACCGTGCCAGCATGGGTGTGCTGCATTGCCTGAACAACAAAGCTCAGTGCCAAAAGAAGAACAGCAATGATGTGTTTTTGGATTTTCACTTTTGTGACCCAAACAGGAACAATTTGCATTTTAGCTGCAACTATCGGGCCAGACTGGTTGTTTGCTGCCCCGAAACTCAGTTCAGCTGTCCCAATTCCGGTCCCAACACCGCAAAAAAAGTAGATGAAATTTTAACTATCCCTGTCAACTCGCATGAAACTTCAATGTCATACTGTGGACAAGTCAAATGGTGGGGATTGGGCAAGGGCGCTTTAACTCCTCACTCAACAAAAAAAAATGAGCAGGGGAATACCATGAAAAAACTTATTGCTATTGCAGCCACGACTTTTGTCGCCTTGACACCAATCCAGGTCAATTCGGCCACTGGAAATATTCCATTTAGCGGAGCGGTATCAAATTCTTGTATTATTACGGTCGGTTCGTCCGGTGCGCTTGCTGCAAGTGCTGATTATGCAGTGCTGAGTTCTGAAGAAGCTGGTGGTGCTGCAGGTACAGCCACAATTCTGACCACCGGGGGAGGTTTTTCCCTCAGTGCAGATGCTCCCGCATCCTTCGGCACCGCACCAGCCACCGGCAACACCAACGTTTCGTTTGCTGCAAGCTATTCCGCTACTGGCGCGAATACGATTGCAAAAACCGACGGTGCTTCTGCCACTTCTCTTTCGCGGGGATCTTCAGCTATTACGGTCAACATGAGCGGTAGCAAGTCAGTTCCTGGCGAGACGTTTGAAAGCGGTACATATGCGGCAACTGTCGTATTGCGCTGCGAATAAAAACTGGGCTTGGGGACGGTAGGACATGAAAATCAAATCATTTAAGTTCATCGGTCAGATTCTGACCGTTGGTTCGATACTTGCCGTCTCCGCGCTGCCCGAACGGGCAGCGGCCCAGGCCATGTCCCCCATGCGGGGACAAGTTAAAAGCTTTACTGACTTCTTTGTATTGCGGGTCTATCCGGCAAATCCATACTCCCATCGGGTTCGAATGGAAGTGAAGGTTTACGATCAGGATTTCCGCCCGGTGCGGGCGCGTGTGACGCCGTCGCAATTTACTCTGGGTGGTCGCCTTGCGCGCCCGGTCAGCGTTATTGTGCCGTTTGCTGGCACGAAAAACCGAAAGGTGAGGGTGTGCACTGAAGCAGTACCTTTTCCGACGCAACAGAAATCAGCTACAACGATTAGGGCGCAAGTATGTGGCAAGTTCTTAGGAGTAAGAGTAAATTAGCTGTCGCGATTTTACTCGCAGCCGGTGTCCAAAATGCTTTTGGGCAATCTGCTGACACTTACATAAATCAGAGTATTTCCGGCTTTAATCTGCCGGGGGTTCAACTACCACAGGGCCATGATGAAGTGCGGGCCGCTGACGGCACGACATGCCGTTCTGCGGTGTCTGGTAGCGGCGCTTATATGGATGTCGGAATTATCGGCAACCCGGAAAGCTCCAACACTGACGCATCCTATTCTGCCTATACGCGGGTCGTAATCCCTCTGGGGAAGAAACCAGAACGGATCAATTGCGCCAGACTGTACAATCTGGAAGTGCAAAGGCTGGAAATGGAATTGAAGCTCATGCAAATGGGACTCACCCGCGGTATTGCGCCAGTTGATGAAACAGTCTCCGGTGTTGGCGACGTATCTGTACCAACTCAAGTCGCCAAAAGCACAAAGACATCGGGCAATGCCTGGGACGACGACGGCTGGTCGACCGATGGTCTGAAAGAGAAATAGGGCATGCGGGGACGCAAACCGCTGACACTGTTAGGGCTCACCTTAGTTGCGATCGCACTTCAAGCACCGCTGTTCGCCTCAACCAGCCAGGCTCAGCAGAATCCGGACCGTATCCGGGGGTGGCAAAAAAATCGCAATTTTTGCCAGATCGTTCTGGTTGAACCCGGCCTGTTGCGCCCCTCTGTTGACAGTATGGCTCTTAGTTCAAAATCAGCAGGAGGGAGAGCAGGTGTTGTTGACGTGACCACCAGAGGAAGGCGCCGCCACAGGATCATCATTGATCAGGCGACGGGCTTCAGCCGCGCTCCGGCCCAGGGCAACGGTGATGTATCGATCACTACATCTTTCTCGGGCCAGGGTGCGACCAATTTTGGGGAGAGGCAGGGCAACCTGCGGCGACGGTTGAGACGGGGCACAACCAGAATCGAAACTCATATGGAGGCAAAACGCCTCACCGATCCATTTCCTGCGGGGGAATACGGGGCGGAACTGACCATTCGCTGTGAATAGTAAAAGGGGCTGGGGATGCTTCACTTGTCGACACGTTTGTCAAAATTCTGTTTGCTCGCCATCGCTGGAGCGGCCATGTCCGGATCAGCCCTTTCGGCGCAGCAGGGCATCAATTTCGGTGGTACAATTGGGGTGAAACAATTCTGCCAGATAGTTCTGGTCGAGGATGGTGTGCTGGCTCAAAGCAGTGACCAGCAACAGTTGAGTTCCAAGGAAGTCGGCGGCGCCGCAGGCCGGTTACAAATAACCACGACCAGCGGAAAATATAAGGTTTCGATTGATACGCCTGCCGGATTTACGGCGATGCCAGCCGGCGGCGGTGCTGATGTGACTTATCTGTCGGACTATTCTTTGACAGGGGCGACTGCAGCAGCTGAGACCAGCGGCGCAACCGAGACCAAATTGAAACGGGGCCTCACCGACATGAGGGCTCATTTTACAGCGAATCGACTGACAGACCCTTTTCCAGCTGGCACCTATAGCTCGGTGTTGACGGTGCGCTGCGAATAGGCCTTTTCGCGATTAGATGAACGAAATTCTGTTTTCGGCTGGTGAGATGAAGGGCAAATACCAAACCAGAGCGGACTCAACTCGCCGGGCTGTCAATTTTTGCCAATATCTGTGTCCAGTTCATACTCGTACTCTTGATCTGTTCCTTCACCGTTACCCCAAGTTTTGGAGAGAACCACAGATGGTGGGTCATGCCGCGAGGAGCATTGCTGGGCATTGGCAGACGTACCCTGACGGTCTTGTAGACGCCTATCGGCAAAGCCAGTTGCTCAATCTGTTCCACTCTTACGATCCCGCCACCGCTGGTGACTTCGTTTTTCTTGTGATCTTTGGACTGCCATTTGGTCAACCATTTGTCACCAGGCTTGAGCGGAAACCGGTAACGCTGTTCGGCGGGCATGAAAGTGACCACTGCCTTGCCCGACAAGTCCCGGTAGCCTTTGAGGTTGAAGTTTTTAAGGTTGTAATAGGCATGAACCGGGTTTTTCAGCCCGGCAACCGACGTGAATTTCAGATATTTTCGACTGCCAATTCTTTCAACACCCGACACCTTGTACTTGATGACCTTTGGCAATGAGGCCCAGTTGTTGTGATAGGTGTAAACCGTGCCGCGTTTGGGAGGCACATAACTTTCGGCAAATGACTCCTTGACCAGGGTCAGCGAGCTTTCAGGTGAGGCTTTGGTGCCATCCTCCTCGGATTCTGCGGGAAGAAGATTGGCGGCAGGAGCGCTATCATCGCGCTTAATCGATCCGGTCAGTTTCTGATCGGAAGTGCCGGACTTGCAGCCCGACAGCAGTGATAATGCAATCAAATAAAAAACGATCGAAGATCGCATGTTGTGCCGCGCCTTATTCCCCTAAACTGCTCAAATATTGAAACAAAATGGTTAATTTTTGCCTCACGGCTAAGGCGCATGACCAGTGCTATGTCCGGTCAGACTTAGTCAGGTCAATCGGTGTGGCATCAAGGCAGCGAGGCGCAGCAACCGTCATCTATCGGGCAAACGGAAACAGAAAACCTAAGGGCTGTTGCAAGCCAGGAATTTGCTGAAAGGTTTTAAGCTGCGTTGGCGTTATCAAACGACGTCAGCAGGCTGAAAATGGCGTCGGGATCGGTCGAACTCCTGATGCCGGCCAGAGTTGACTGATTGCGCAGCATCCGTGCGATGCGGGACAGGGCCTTGAGATGGTCTGCACCGGATCCTTCCGGTGCCAGCAGCATGAAAACGATATCAACCGGCTGATCGTCAACCGCTTCGAACATGACCGGTTTGCCAAGATGGGCAAATACCCCAACGATGCCGTCCATACCCGGTAATTTGGCATGTGGAATTGCAACACCATTGCCGACCCCTGTTGAGCCGAGTTTTTCTCGTTCCAACAGCGTTTCAAATATCGCCTGAGACTCAATGCCGGTTTCTTCAGCGCCCACATCGGACAATTCCTGCAGCAATTGCTTTTTGGAACTGGGCTTGAGGTTTGCGAGAACCCGCTCAGGATTGATGATTTCGTTGATATCCATGATTTATCCCGTCCCGACCACAAGTGGCCGACCCGATTTGTTCTATAGTTACTCTTGCTTACGCTTTGCTGGCCGACGGATCGACCCACCCGATATTCCCATCGACGCGGCGATAGACAACATTTACCTCACCACTGGCAGCGTTTTTGAACACGTTGACCGGCTGGTCCATCAGTTCCAGTTGCATAACGGCCATAGCAACGGTTTGCGTGCGAACTGAAATTGAACTTTCAGCGACCACCAAAGGTGCAAAATCCTCGGTAATTTCTTCATCATCATCAGGGGTCGACATAACCGAATAGGCGACTGACTGATCCTGGGCATTGTTGCCAGCATGATGGTCTTTTAGCTTGCGTTTATAGCGACGCAAACGTTTCTCAATGCGCTCGGCGGCCTTTTCAAAGCTGGCATGGGCATCGGGTTCTCGGGCACTGGTCTGCAGGGTAATGCCGGAATCAAGATTCAACAGGCAATCGCAGTGAAAAAATGCACCCTGTTTCTCCATATTCACATGGCCGTTGAAGCCATGGCCAAAATATTTATTCACAGCATCGCCGATGCGATCTTCGATTTTGCCCTTTAGACTTTCACCTATATCCATGTGTTTGCCTGAAATTCGAAGTGTCATAGCGGTTTATCCTTGGTTTCGAGGCTGAGTCCTTCGACGTGCCCCAATAGTCATGAATGGCAACAAACGAATGAAATCGTCTCGCCGGGAGAGTTTACAACTTTGTTTATGTGCGATGGAAGCTTGACAATAAAGTTTTTGCACGATGCGGAACCGGACATTCGCGACCGATATTTATTTGATGGGGGTGGTATTGTGCCTCTCGCCAAAAGTCAATGCGTGAGTTCAACCGGGTTGGATAGGTTCGCAGCCTCAAAGGCCCGTTTTTCTCGACGTCGTTGAACCGAGGAGGGGATCTGCATCGCGTCGCGGTATTTCGCCACCGTGCGGCGGGCGATTTCAATGCCCTGCGATTTCAACGCAGCCACAATCGCGTCATCGCTAAGCACGGTTTTTGCGGATTCAGCGTCAATCAGCGACTTGATGCGGTCGCGCACGGCTTCTGAAGAATGACTTTCCCCTTCACCGGCATTTGCCAGGCTGGTGGTGAAGAAATATTTCAATTCAAACAGTCCGCGCGGTGTCAGCATGTACTTGTTGGAGGTCACCCTGCTGACGGATGATTCGTGCATGTCGATTTCATCGGCCACCATTTTCAACGTCAGCGGCCGCAGATGCCGGACCCCGTGCACCAGGAAAGCATCTTGTTGTTTGACGATTTCGCGGGCCACTTTAAGAATCGTCTGGGCCCTTTGATCGAGACTCTTGGTCAGCCAGTTGGCCGTCTGCATGCAATCACTGAGGAAATCCTTTTCCTGTGGATTGCTCAATTTGCCACCAATTTCGGTCACATAGGAATTGTTCACCAATACCCGGGGCAGGGTCTCACTGTTCAGTTCGATCTGCCAGGATCCGTCATTGCTTTCTCGAACGAATACATCCGGTACAATGTGCTGCACGGGTGTGCTTTCAAACATCGTGCCCGGTTTCGGGTCAAGAGACTGAATTTCAAGGAGAATATCTCCCAAATCTTCCATGTCGAGATTGCTGAGACTGCGCAAAGTAGCAAAATCGCGTTTCGCCAGAAGGTCAAGATTTTCCAGAACAATCGACATCGCCGGGTCCAGCCGGTCTTTGTCCTTCAGCTGCAGGCTCAGGCATTCCTCCAGACTGCGGGCACCTACGCCGACAGGCTCCAGTCCCTGAACAAGATTGAGAGCTTGCTCGCATTCCGGTTCGCTACAACCAAGTCGTTCTGCGATGGTCGACAATTCGCTGCGCAAATATCCGGCTTCATCGAGATTGTCGATAATGTCCGTGGCGATCATAATTATTGTCACCGATGCGGCTGAAATTGCGAGTTGGCTGACCAGTTTGTCACGCAATGTTTCGTGGGCTGCCGTATAATCGGCGACGGACTGATCATGGGCGGACGCGTTGCCGGAAAGTTGCAATCCACCGCTCGAAATCCGGCTGTCATATTCTTCCTTGGACTTGGCATTGTCCTTGGTGCCATTGCGGTAGTCTTGTTCGTCAGGATAGACGTTTTCAATGCTGGTGCCGAGATTTTCGCTCAACGATTTGGCACTTGTTTCCAGTTCTGTTTGGCCCGTCAGGTCGCTGGGAGCGACTGAATCTGTTGAATGATCAGTGGCATTTCGATCTTCACTTGGTTCTTGCGGCTTTATTTCGAGAAATGGATTTCGCTCCATTTCATCTTCAACAAATGCGGCCAGCTCAATGTTTGACAGCGCCAGAAGTTTAATCGACTGACTCAATTGTGGCGTCATTACCAGGTTCTGGCCCTGACGCATTGTCAATTTTTGGGCAATCGCCATTTTACTCTTTCATCAACCCTAAACGTCGAAACCGAAAATTCCGGATATCCACTTGCTTCCAGCGGATGCCACGCAAGGCAATTTTCATGCCAAGTTAGTTCATCCGCTCGTTTGATAGCAAGGTGAAGAGACTAAAGTGTAAATTGTTCACCGAGATAAAGCCGCCGAACGTCAGGATTGTTAACAATCTCTTGCGGTTGGCCATGAGTGAGAACCTGACCCGAGGCAATAATATAAGCCCGATCAATGAGTCCGAGGGTTTCACGGACATTGTGATCGGTGATCAAAACGCCAATGCCACGGCGCGTCAAATGGCGAACCAGGTCCTGAATATCGCCGACAGCAATCGGATCAACCCCTGCAAATGGTTCATCCAGCAGCATAAATGCCGGGCGAGAGGCCAGTGCGCGGGCAATTTCCAAACGCCGTCGTTCCCCACCCGACAAAGCGATGGACGGAGATTTTCTCAGGTGAGCGATCTTGAATTCGTCCAGCAGGGAATCAAGTTGGTGCTGTCTTTCCTTCTTGCTCTTTTCGACGACTTCGAGCACGGCTTTGATATTGTTTTCGACCGACAAGCCGCGAAAGATTGAAGCTTCCTGTGGTAAATATCCAATGCCCAGCCGGGCCCGACGGTACATCGGCATGCGGGTTACATCATGTCCATCAAGCACGATGGTTCCGGCGTCAGGCCTGACCAGGCCGGTAATCATGTAAAAGCAAGTGGTCTTGCCGGCACCATTTGGACCCAGCAGGCCAACGGATTCACCGCGCCGCACTCCCAGACTGGCGCCGTCGACCACGGTACGTTGCTTGTAGGTCTTCATCAATCCACGCGCCAACAACACCCCTTCGCGGGACCTCGGCTGATTTGAAGCCTGATCGGAGGGCGGAACGATCGCAGGAGCTGCCAACGGTGATTGGGTTTTTTGATCGAGCTCTGAAGTTTTTGAGAGAAAATCAGGTAATTTCAAGCGTATTGCCGATTCAGATTACATGTGTTGGATAATTTGAGTGAGGTTGCTCTAAGGTTGGGTGCCCGGCGTAAATACAGATTTGACGCGACCACCTCCTGCGCAGGCCTCCAGTTTGGCTTGATTGGTCTTCAAATTGGCGACCAGTTTGCAGCCACTTGCCACATTTGCACCCTGACTGACCACGACATTGCCGGTTAACACGATGTCTTCGGTTTTCACCCGATATGTGCCCTTTTCTGCGGTGACGGTGTTTTCCTTTGATGTGGCGATCAGACCACCGGTCATTGTGAGTTTTTCAATATCATTTTGACCGCCTTTGCTGCCTTTCAGATATTTTACCTCCAGACGAGCAGTGGTAATCAGACTGGTTCCCTGGCGTACTTTGACGTTGCCTTCGAATATGGCTTTTGCTTCGGCGTCCAGAACTTCCAGCTGATCAGCTTCGATTTGCACCGGGTCCTTGCTGTTGCCGCGGAAACCTTCAAATGCCTGTCCAGAAACCTGGGCCTGGGCTGCAGTCGCAAAACAGGCCGCAAGCAGGATGAGAGCGATTTGAAAAATGCTGGAGCGCAGGGAAAACTTCATGGTTGTCTCGAGTCGTCTTTGGTTGTCGAACCAATACCACGTTCTACGGGGCGCGTAATCGTCATTTTGACCCGCTGGTTGAACAAAATGCGATCTCCACCTTTCTCAACACTGATGGAATCAGCTGAAATATTGGTGTTTTCGGAGTTGACGGTCACAGGTTTTTCACTCGCCATGGATCCCGAATTGATGTCGATATCAGCGTTTTTCAAGTGCACGTCCATGCCACGTGCCCCGTTGATGGTGACGTTTTCATCGAGAAACAGTTTTTCACTCTTTGTGTCGTAGACCCCCGAGATCGCGCCGATATTGGCAAAGGAAGTGGCATCAAAGGGAAGTTTTGCGTCAATGCTGTTCAACAAAACCTTTCCTGGCTGAGCAAGATCCTGAATGGCCTGGATCGCCTGAACATCATAGGGTCGGTTGTTCTTGTCAAAGCCGGCCATTTTCGGTTTTTCCATAACCAACTTGCCTTCTTTGAGGCTGACCTTGTCAATCGACACGTCTGCCACAGGCAATTGAGTGGTCAGCACTAGCACGACGAATATCCCAACAACGGTCGTGGCAAGAACCGGCAGAACCGCCTTCAGCAAAAGCACCATGCGGGAATGCCGGCGCGCACGGTTAAAATCTGCCGCACCGCGCATATTAGCGTGTGCAGGTGCAAACCCTACCGAAACTGTCGATTCCTGTGCCATCAATGGCTCCAGCCCTTCGTCCTACTACTCAAAACACCCCAAACGCATTGCCGCTCTTTGTTGAGTCTACCGCAGACTCATTGGCCTAAAGCTCACAGCAATGCGGTCATTTTGAGACTGACAAAGATTTAACACGCCGAAATTAAGAATGAGCAAATATATCTGTCTCATCCCAACCTGCCAGGTCGAGCAGTGAGCGGTGGGGCAAAAAGTCAAAACAGGCTTGTGCAATGGCGCTCCGGTCTTCGCGCGCAAGCCTTGCATCCAGTGCCACTTTCAAATCGTGCAGATGTAATACGTCCGATGCCGCATAGGACAATTGGGCGTCGCTGAGTTGTTCTGCTGCCCAATCTGAAGATTGTTGAACTTTTGACAAATCAACGCCCAACAATTCCTGTGTCAAATTTTTCAGGCCGTGCCGGTCGGTATAGGTACGGGTCAGGCGTGAAGCGATCTTGGTGCAGTAGACATTCTGGGTTAGCGCGCCAAAGGCATGATATAATACAGCGATATCAAACCGGCCAAAATGGAACAGTTTCAAGACCGACGGGTCGGTCAGAAGTTTTTCAATATTTGGCGCTGACGTCTGACCCTTGGAGATCTGAACAACATCGCAGCTGCCATCACCCGGTGAAAGCTGCACCACACAAAGGCGGTCGCGATGGGGCTTGAGTCCCAGAGTTTCGGTGTCAATGGCAACACTGTCACCATAATTTGAGAGATCGGGCAGGTCGCCCTGGTGCAGCCGGATGGTCAAGTTGAATCCTAAAGTTAAACGCCTGTGTGTCCTTCATGCCAAAGGTGGGCGAAAATGCAAGGCGCGATGCACAATTGGACTGTTGTCCGGGCGTGTGACTGCAGCCCGCCACCGCCACCGCCGCCCGCCGCTCGCCGCCGCCGCGAGCCGTCGTACGTATCGTCGACGCTCGCCGCTTATTTGGAGTTGTTGAGTGCGTCCAGATAGGTGCGAACGGCTGACTTGATGTGTTTGAAGCGATCACCGCCCAGATGTTTGCCGCCATACCATCGGGTAACCACGATCAGGTGATTGTTCAGGTTTTCCCGTTCCAGCATTTGCAGAATGATCATACCGGCACCTGATTCACCATCGTCATTTTTTATCGGCCCGTCGCTGCAAATGATCCCCCAACTGTTATGGGTCGCTTTGGCGAATTTCTTGGCTCGTTTGAGGTCTTTCAACAGAGCGTTCACCTCGTCGGCGGACTTGCAGGAGGCGCCGGAGACAGCATATCGGGAGCCGCGGTCGGAGATTATATTTTCAAGAACGAGCATGACATCAGCGTTAGAGACGCCGGGTTAGTCAATCAAGATAAATTGCGGTGAAAAGGGGCCAGGCCTCAAATCGGATGGTCATCGCAGATCTGTTTGACGATGGCGTTGTGCTGATCACAGACCTGATCCAGTCGATTTTCAGATTTGGCAAGGATCAGTTCGGCAATCGTATTCCCCAAGACCGAAATAGTTGCCTGATCGAGACCTCGCGTTGTCGCGGCCGCAACTCCTAGTCGCAGGCCGACCCAGTCGGAAGGTTTGGGTGTGTCAAATGGAATTGGGTTTTTGTTGCAGGTGATATTGGCACTGGCCAGCGCCACTTCGGCGTCCTTGCCCTTGAGCCCAAGCGGTGAAAGGTCGAGCAACACCATGTGGCTGTCAGTTCCTCCGCTGACAATTTTGATGCCTTTTTTAACGAGAGTTTTGGCCAATATTCGTCCGTTGGCGACCACCTGCTGGCCGTAGGTTTTAAAGGATGGCTGCAAAGCTTCGCCAAGGCAGACAGCCTTGGCGGCAAGCACGTTGGAATGCAGGCTGCCCTGAACGCCGGGGAAAATCGCCGATTGAAGTTTTTTTGAAAATTCGTCTGTGGATGAAAGAATGAGCCCGCCGCGAGGCCCGCGCAGCGTTTTGGTGGTGGTGCAGGTGACGAGATCGGCATGGGGCAAGGGAGAGGGATAAGCGTCAGCTGCAACCAGTCCCGCCACATGGGCCATATCCACCAGAAATAAGGCTTCGACTGATCGAGCGATTTTGGCCATTTTGGCGAAGTCGATTTCCCGCGGATAGGCAGAGCCTCCGGCGATCAGCAATTTTGGCCGTATCTGCTGAGCCTGATCGGCAATGGCGTCGTAATCCATCAGCCCGGTATCTCGGTCGACCATATAGTGGTGGCTATCAAACCAGCGCCCGGAAAGATTGGGTTTGGCACCGTGGCTCAGGTGACCACCTGCAGCAAGGTCCAGGCTGAGAACTTTGTCTCCTGGTTTCAGAAGGGTGAAAAATACGGCCTGATTGGCCTGGGTTCCCGAATGGGGCTGGACGTTGGCATATTTTGCTCCAAACAGTTCCTTGGCCCGGTCGATTGCAGCACTTTCGACAATGTCGACATACTGGCCACCCCCATGAAATCGGTTTCCGGGGTAACCTTCCAGCGTCTTGTTGTTGATTTCGTGCCCCAGGGCTTCGAGCACCATTTTGCTGACGATATTTTCCGATGCAATCAGCTCAATCTGGTCTTGCTGGCGCTGTTTTTCTGAAGCCAGAGCATTTGCAATAATCGGATCGGCGGTGGCGAGATGCTGGTTTGCTGATATGCCCATATTAAGGTTCCTTTTCCCGGATCAAACGAACTGGCGGAGTGGTCGGCCTGAATTTGTGCACAATTCAAACAGGTGGGGATGGTCAGCGCAAACGAGATTTGCTAAATGATAGGCCTAGAAATTATAGGTCTGATCATGATTTCACCTCCGCGCCCACGCATGCCACCGCTCAATTCATTACGGGCATTTGAATCCGTGGCCCGACTGAACAGCATTGCGGCAGCGGCATCGGAATTGTGTGTCACACCCGCCGCCGTGGCGCAGCAGGTCAAATCGCTGGAACAATGGGCAGGTGAAAAACTATTTGAGCGGCATCCGCAGGGGGTTGAGTTGACCCAGCTCGGCGCCAGCGTTTTGATGGATTTTAGCGCGGCATTCGATTCCCTGGGCGTGGCGGTTCAGAAATTGCGGGCGACAGCGTCTCCTCATGCGGTTCGGATCGCTGCGTTACCAAGCATTGCGCAATTTTTTCTGTCGCCCAGATTGCCGTTGATCCGAAAGCTCATGCCGGAAATATCCCTTTCAGTCAGCGCACTTGAAACCAAGCCCAACTTGGTGCGGGAACCATTTGATCTGGCAATTTTCTATGCCCAACGGGACAGCCGGGGCAGTGCCAAAGTTGTTGGTCGAGATACGATATTTCCCGTGTGCTCTCCTGCGACTGCGGCGCGTTTACAATCGGTGGAAGATTTGGCCGGGGAGACTTTATTGCATGATACTACGTGGCGCGATGACTGGCAGAACTGGTTGGCCGCTGCTGGGCAGGCGATTAGTGTGGCCGGTCCGCAATTCTCGCTCTACTCATTGGCACTGGAAGAATGCAAGAATGGCGCGGGCGTCATGATCGGACATCAAGCACTGGTTGATCATGCGCTTGCCGACGGCAGTTTGGTGGAGCCGTTTGGTATGCGGGTTGAACAGTCGATGGATCTCAAAATATTTGCTATGGAATCACCCGTACTAGGCAGTACGTTTCATCAGGTGGCCGAAATGCTGATAGAGAAACCTGATCTGAATTGAGAAAAAACGTGTTGTTAAGATCATGTAAACGAACACTAAAATGGAGAACGCTATGGAACTCACTCATGCAAAGGCGTTGGTTACCGGAGGTAGCGGCGGGTTGGGGTCACGTATCTGTTGTCTGTTGGGGAAAGAGGGAGTTGACGTCGCCATTGGCTATCTCAGCGGTGAAGAACGAGCCAATAAAGTGAAGGTGGCGGTTGAGGCTGAGGGAGTGAAGGCGTGCACTGTCTCGATCGATCATGGAAATGCGGATTCCATCGAGTCGGCGGTTGATCGGGTGGCAGGTGAGATGGGTGGATTGGATATTGTTGTAAACAACGCCGCCATAGCGATGGGTGGTCATACCATTCCCCTGGGAGATCTGGAGGCTTTCACATCGGAAATTTGGGATCAGATGATGTCAATTAACGTGCGTGGCCCCTATCTTGTGACGCGCGCTGCCGCGCCTCATCTTCGGGCGTCCAAATGGGGGCAGGTGGTCAATATTGGCTCCACTTTGGGGCATGGCGACTGGTATGCCGACCGGCCATTTGCGCCAAGCAAGGCGGCAGTTGTTCCGCTGACGCGCTTTCTGGCAGCGGCGCTTGCGCCAGACGTGCGCGTAAACTGTGTGTCACCTGGTCTGATGGCCGAAACCGGGCTCGGCAGTGGCGGACCAGAACATCTTTATGACAATTGGCGAGATCGCTCCGCACTTGGCGTTACAACTTCCATTGATGACGTTGCGGGGCAGGTCGTCTATCTGTGCAAGACATCAGCAATAACCGGCCAGAGCATCGTCGTCGATGGCGGGATCAATTTTCAATAAGCGCGGCTAAAGACTGGTTCTCACTCGCCACAATTCCGGGAAAAGTTCAACTTCCAGCATGCGCTTGAGGTAGCTGACACCACCGGTTCCACCAGTGCCACGCTTAAAGCCGATGACTCGTTCAACCGTCGTCACATGGTTGAAGCGCCAGCGGCGAAAATAATCTTCAAAATCAACGAGTTTCTCCGCCAGATCGTAATAAGACCAGTATTTTTCCGGGTCGCGATAGACCTGTTCCCAGGCTTCCATCACACTGTCATTAAGCCTGTGTGGCTGAGACAGATCTCGAGACAGCACCGCCTTCGTCGATGGAAAATCCACCTCGCGAGAGCGCCTGGAGAGCTTCGTCATAGAGACTTGGCCGCTGCAATTCGGCCTCAAGCATCTTGGCAATGTCTTCGCGATGGGCATGGGGACGCAGCATCGCTTTATTTCTGTTGCCGACGGTAAATTCGATCAACCTGTATTGCCAGGACTGAAAGCCCGAGGATTGGCCCAGATCATCTCGAAATGCGGTGTATTCGCTGGGGGTCATGGTGCGCAACACATCCCAGGCATTGTTCAGCTGTTCAAAAATTTTTGCCACACGACTGAGCATCTTGAATGCGGGAGGAAGATGATCGCGACAGATTGCTTCACGCGCTGCTGCCAGTTCATGCAGCGCCAGGCGCATCCATAATTCGCTGGTCTGATGCTGGATGATGAACAGCATTTCATCATGGGTGCTGGTCCGCAGTGTCTGGGCATTTAATATCTCGTCCAGGTGCAGATAATCACCATAGGACAGGGCGCCGTCGCTGAAATTCATCTGCGCCCCTTCCTGCGCAGGATCATAGGGTTCATCACTGCTCATGTGACCGCTGCCCGCGCTTTGAATTGCGGCGTGTCCCAGGCGTCTGTTTGCATGATGTTTTGAAGAATTTTTGCCGCCTCAAGCACGTCCTGTTGATCGATGTAGAGTGGCGTGAAGCTAAAGCGCATGATGTCGGGGGCACGAAAATCGCCAATGACGTTTTGTGCGATCAGGGCCTGCATCGCCGCATATCCGTCTTTAAAGCGAAAGGAGACCTGCGATCCGCGTTGCGCGGCGTCCCGTGGGCTTGCCAAAGTCAGTTGCGGACATCGCGCTTCAACTTCGTCAATAAACAAATCACACAGCTCGACTGATCTGGCCCGGATTTCGTCCATATCAACGTCCTCCCAAATGTCGAGCGAGGCTTCCAGCGCCGCAAGCTGGAGAATTGATGGGGTGCCGACGCGCATGCGGTCTATGCCGGCGCCGGGATGATATTCAAGGTCAAATTCAAACGGTTGCAGATGGCCAAGCCATCCCGACAAAGCTGGTTCAACACCTGGTGCAATATCCGGCCGCACATAGATGAAGGCCGGAGCGCCGGGACCGCCATTGAGATATTTATAGGTGCATCCAACGGCAAATTCAGCATTCGAAGCCGTCATATCCAGTGGAACCGCTCCAGTTGAATGGGCGAGATCCCAGATGACAATTGCACCGGCGGCCTGAGCCTTTTGCGTCAGCGCATCCATGTCATGCATGCGGCCGGTTCGGTAATCCACATGAGTCAGCAACAGTACCGCAATTTCATCTGTTATCGCATCGCTGACGTTTTCGGGATCGACGATACGCAATTCGTGGCCTTGGCCCATCGTCTTGAGCAGGCCCTGCGCCATATAGAGATCGGTGGGAAAGTTTCCGGAATCCGACAGCACAACTTTCCTGTCCGGGCACATGTTCAATCCGGCGGCGAGCGCCTGATACACCTTGATGCACAGTGTGTCGCCGGTCATCGTGCTACCCGGCGAGGCCCCGATTATTCTTCCAATCCGGTCGCCAATCTTTGCTGGTTGCTGCATCCATCCAGCTTGATTCCATCCTTTGATCAACAGTTCCCCCCACTCGTCCTGCATCGTTTGGGCGACCCGTTGGGTGGCGGCGGACGGCAGGGGGCCGAGGGAGTTGCCATCGAGATAGATCATGCCCTGCGGGATATCGAATTGGTGTTTTTTCACGGACAGTCTCCTTTACGGGCAGGCTATTTCTCATCGACAGATATTTCAAGCTTAAAAATTTTGGACTTGAATTAAATTTTTTGCCAGCTTAGCCTTCCATCACTGAACTGGAGCCGATGACGTCTTCACCAGGGGAAGGAAACCTATGCGGATAGCGGTATTGGGTGGCGGACCTGCGGGTCTCTACTTTGCAATCTCGATGAAGCTGCGCCAGCCAGACTGGGAAATTGTGGTTCTGGAGCGCAACAAGGCCGACGACACGTTCGGCTGGGGCGTTGTTCTGTCTGATGAAACGCTGGACAATCTGCAGGTCAATGATCCAGTCAGTGCGGATACCATCAAGCAGCATTTTGCATATTGGGATGATATTGCCGTTTTTCACAGCGGCCAGAAAATGTTGTCGACAGGCCACGGATTTTGCGGCATCGGTCGCCACCGGCTGTTGGTCATTTTGCAGCAACGGGCGCTGGAGTTGGGCGTAGACCTTCGATTTGAAGCAGAAGTTTCAAAAACGTCAGACTATTCGGTGGACTATGATGTGGTTGTTGCTGCCGACGGGTTGAATTCGAAGACGCGAGCCGAATTCTCAGAAGTTTTTGAAGCCGATATTGACCAGCGGCTTTGTCAATTTGTCTGGCTGGGTACGCATCAAAAGTTTGATGACGCTTTCACCTTTATTTTTGAACAGACCAAGCATGGGTGGGTCTGGGCTCACGCCTATTGTTCCCCGTCAGCATTCATGAGACAGAGAAGTGATTTTGCCTAAGAGATGATTTTTGGTAACTACTCAGCTACCCTATTTCTGCTGCCATTAGGTGCGACAATTTGAT
>JAALLE010000083.1 GCA_011087605.1 Hyphomicrobiales bacterium | reverse complement strand
GAATCAAATTGTCGCACCTAATGGCAGCAGAAATAGGGTAGCTGAGTAGTTACATGGAAAGAATAATTTTGGGCGGCGCCTTGCCTTCGTGAATATCCAGGAAGCTTTGCGCTCCCTGTTCCAGCGGGCGCACCTCAATCCAGTCACGATTGCCCACCAGGCCCCGGGTCAGCAATTTCAGTCCGGCGGCGAAGTCGTAGCGGGAATAGCAATAAGTTCCCGAGAAATGAATTTCCTGCAGTGTGATACGCCGCGTATCGATTCCATCGGCGTTATCCTGCAGGCCAATATGCACGATGGTTCCGCCGGGCATGACCAATTCGCAGGCCGCCTTTCGTGTCGCGCCCATGCCAACAGCGTCGAAAACCACATCAGCACTTGAAAGTTCCGGCGCTTCCGACATTGGGTCGTAGGCTTTCACGGCACATGCTTTTTCAAGAACCTCTCTGCGTTTGGCGTTGGGTTCTGCAATCAACAGGTCTTTGCAGCCCTGGTCTGCCAGAACCATCGCGGTCAGGACACCGATCGCGCCACCTCCCAAAACGATGCAACGCCCTTCGGCAAGCGGTCGCCGCGCGGTCTTGCGCGCCACTTCCACGGCATGGACACAAACTGCCAGAGGTTCAGCCAAGGCAGCGTCTTCATTCGAAATCTCTTCCGAAAGGGGGTAAAGATTGCGCTCGGCAGCAATCGCCTGCTCCGCATAGGCTCCCGGCAACTGCATGCTCATCAACTGGCGGTCAGGGCAGATATGATCATCCCCATCCAGACAATGTCGACAATCCCCACAGGTGTGCATGGGATTAATCGCGACACGTCGCCCGGCATATTTTCCGCTGCGCGGAATGCCTACCGATTCATGTCCCAGAATGAGCGGCGGGATGCGTCGCTCGTCGTGGCCGTGCCAGGCATGCATATCGGACCCACAGATACCGCAATGAGAGATATCCAGATGGACTTGGCCTTCGCCGGCCACGGGCTCAGGCGCATCGCGCAGTTCCGATTGCATTGTTCCGGTATAATAGAGCGCGCGCATAGTCGAGTTTCCTATTCAATGCCAAGGTCGAAATTTTCGCCGGGGAAATATTTACGCATCCGGGCATCGCCGGCACGGGCATGGGCTTCCATGCCTTCCAAACGCGATATACGCGCCGCCGCCTGTCCGACCTCACGGTTGGCTTCCGGTGTCATTCTCTGGGTCGTGACTACTTTCATAAATTTGTGCACCGACAGGCCGCCCGTATAGTGGGCAGCGCCTTTGGTTGGCAGAATATGATTGGTGCCGGAGCACTTGTCACCATAGGTCACGGTGGTTTCTTCGCCGATGAACAACGATCCATAGGAGATCAAATTGTCCGTGTACCAATCGTTTTCGGCAGTATGCAGCTCAAGATGTTCGGAAGCATATTGGTCGGAGATCTTGGCGCATTCTTCTCTCGTGTCGCACAAGATGACCTCCCCATAGTCGCGCCATGACACGGTCGCCGCTTCACGGGCCGTATCTGGAAGGGCGCGGATCAGACCGTCCATCAGTGCCATGGTATCATCAGCAAGCTGTTGCGACGTGGTGAACAACCATGCAGGTGAATCCAGCCCATGTTCCGCCTGAGATACAAGATCTTCTGCCACCAGCTGTGGGTCGGCGGATTCATCGGCAATGATGCCGATTTCGGTTGGCCCGGCAAACATGTCGATGCCGACGCGGCCATACAACATGCGTTTGGATTCAGCCACAAAACGGTTGCCCGGGCCTGCCAGAAAATTTGCTGGCTTGCCGGTAAACAGGCCAAATGTCATGGCTGCGATACCCTGAACACCACCAAGTGCCAAAATGTGATCGGCACCACACAGGTTCATTGTATAAAGGATAGCAGGATTGATCCCTTCGCCCGGTTTTGGTGCCGAACAGGCGACAACATTGCGCACCCCTGCGACTTTGGCAGTGCCCACCGACATGATGGCTGAAGCCACATGAGCGTAGCGTCCACCCGGCACATAACAGCCCGCAGTTTCCATCGGGATCAATTTTTGGCCGGCCCACAGGCCCGGGGACAGTTCGGTTTCAAATTCGTTGATCGAGGCCAGCTGCGCCTTGGCAAATTTGCGCACCCGGTCATAGGCAAACTGGATATCGTCCTTCAAGCGCTGCGAGACTTTGGCACTAGCAGCTTCCACCTCCTCGGGGGTGACGACGATATTGCCGGTAAAATTGTCGAGCTTCTCACCATAAGCACGTGCAACCTCTTCGCCACCAGCTTCAATTTCAGCCAGCATATTGGAGACAATTGTGCGGGTTTCATCCTCACCGGTCGAAGGGCTTTTTTCAGCCTTTTTTACATAGGTTATGGCCATGACGTTGCATGCTCCCAAGTTGATTTGTGAAATTTAATGGCGGGGAAGCGTTGCGGCCTCCCCGTCCGAATTTAGTTTCCGTAGCCCGAATAGCTGAAGAAGCCAGGCGACCCTGCCGACGACAGGAAGTCAGGCAACCACAGTGCAAAGCCCGGGAAGATGAAGATCAGCGCCAGTCCGATCACCTGAATGACCATGAACTGCATCATGCCCAGATAGATGTCGGATAGATCCCATTCAGGCACCACACCTTTCAGGAAGTGGGCCGATAATGCCACCGGCGGACTGAGCCAGGCGGTCTGGAGGTTCACCGCAACCAAAATGGCGAACCAGACCAGGTTAACTCCGAGGCTTTCCAGCAAGGGCACCAGAATTGGCACGATGATCAAAACGATCGGCACCCATTCCAGCGGCCATCCCAACAGGAAGACCAAAGCCATCACGAAGATCAGCATCGCCGCGGTGGACAATTCAAACGACAGCAGCAGTTCTGTCAGAAACTTCGGTGTGCCGAGGTTGGAGAACACAGCGCCGAAGAAGTTCGATGCAGCCACCAGGAACATGATCAAAACGGTGATTTCCAAAGTCTTGATCAGCGCATCGTAGAAACGTGCGCCTGTAAGCTTGCGATACCCCAGTGACAGCAGGATTGAACCCAGCGCGCCACAGGCCGAAGCTTCAGCGGGCGTCGCCCAACCGGCAAGAATTGAGCCCAACGCAAAGGCGATCAGCACCGTTGGCGGCACCAGACCCATGAAGAATTCGTACCACAGGTCCGAGAAGAAGAAGCCTCCAGGACGCGCCTTACGCGACCATTGGTAAACTGCAAACATGACACCTATCCAGGCTATTGGCGCGAGCAGCCCGGCGAGCGGGAAGACCGCCAATTCGCCATTGGCGCCTGCAACCATCAGCCAGATCAACATGCCCATACCAACACCAACCAGTGCAACTTCGGCAAAATAGTAAGGCGAAGTTACCGGCTGTTCGTCTTCCGGCAGGATCGGCCCGAGGCTTGGATTGATCATACAACGGCCGAGCGCATAGATCATGTACAACACGGCCAACAGAATACCCGGAACGATGGCCGCCCGGAAAAGGTCTGTTACCGGAACTTCAAGCACCGGCCCCATGACGATCAACATGATCGATGGCGGGATCAGAATGCCCAGTGTACCACCAGCGGTAATTGTGCCCGCTGCAAGCTTCACATCATAACCGGACTTGTTCATAGTTTTCGCCGCCATGATGCCAAGAATGGTCACGGACGCTCCCACGATACCCGTGGCTGCGGCAAAGATGGTCGACACGAACAGCACCGCAATATAAAGCGCGCCGCGTGTACGGGACATCATCAGCTGAACTGCGTTAAACAGGCGCTCCATCAGGCCCGCCTGCTCCATCATGATGCCCATGAAGATAAACAGCGGAACCGCCACCAGCTGATCGTCCAGCATGGTGGAATTCACCTGCAAGGTCATCAGGAAGAACGTCACGGCACTGTTGGTTCCCCACGAGCCGAATGTGAAGGCAAGGAACACCAACGTGAATGAAATCGGGAAACCGACAAAGATTGAGAACAGCATCGCCGCCAGCATCAACAAGCCGATCGTCGGCTTTGAGAAGTCGAATATGCCGGAGCCACCAACCGCAGCATCCCACCAATTGTCAAAGGGGACGGATTTATCGAAAAATACTGCGACAAAAACGACTGCCAGGATAACCAAATAGATTGGCAGCAACCGCACGAAGAAGCGCTCCCGCTCCTTGCCCATCTGATGGAAAGCGCGGAACAATTCCGGCAATCCCTGGAGTAGCAGAAGCAAAGCGCCCACAGGCATTGCCAAACGGGCTGGCCACAGAATCGGTGCCCAGGTTGAATCCATTGTCGTTTCACCCTTGATAAAGGCGTCCCACCAGAAATCGGCTGACGTCCAGAAGAAAAACAACATGGCTGGGAAATAGAACAACAGGTATAGGGTCGCATCAACAGTGGCCTGCGTCTTTGGCGACCAGTTGCGAAACAGGAAATCTGCGCGGATATGGACACCACGCATCAGCGCATAGCCAGCGCCAATCATAAACAGAACGCCACCCGTCATGCGAGAAATATCATAGGCCCACAAAGTCGGACCAAGGCCAATTGAAATGGCGAATTCGTTCATTCCCCAACCGGTGAATGTGCCAAACAAAGTCCGCGCGACAACTTCGTATACCATCACAAAAATCAATGGCACCAACAGCAGGCAAATCAAACGGCCAGCCCACATGTTGAGTACGTCAATGAACGCCGTGATAGGACGTTGCCAGGGCGTCATGTCTTCGGGAGTTTGTCCCGGCTCTTCAGCGCGGCGTTCGGCGATCAGTTCATCAGTGATATCAAGATCGTCTGGAATAACTTCTTCGGCCATTTGGCTTACTCCCCGTGGGTTCGTTTTGTCAGTGTTCTTATTTTTCTTTATGTGTCAGTGCGGCGGCGGCGATTGCGGCGGCGGCGGCGGCGCTCACACATAAAGAAGGGGCGGAGCGACATGCGCCCCGCCCAGTCAGTCAGACGCTTACTTCACGCTATCTGCAAAGGCTTTACCCAGAGCAGCGTTGGAAGCCTGAGCACCAGCCCAAAAAGGTACTGCGATTGCAGCAAATGCTTTCTGGCTGTCGTAGACTTCCTTGAAGAATGCGTTTTCAGCAGCGTTCTTTTCAAGCAGAGCTTTCGCAGCATTCATGCATGCTGGGAAGTAATCGGCTGGAGTGTCGTGCAGCTGAACGCCGTGGTTCTCAGTCAGGTCTTTCAGAGCCTTACCGTTTTCATAGATGCGGTAAGACATCGCTTTTGACAAAGATGCGTTTGCAGCAACTTCAATAGCTTTTTTCTGATGGTCGGTCATGCCGTTATAAACATCGCCATTGATGTACATATCAGCGTTAACGACGACCTGATGCAGACCCTGCAGGTAGTAGTGCTTCAGCACTTTCTGGAACCCGAATACGGAGTCAGGCTTCGGGCAGCACCATTCAGCCGCGTCGATTGTGCCTTTTTCCAGAGCTGGCAAGATGTCACCACCGCCCATAGCAACAGAAGCAACACCGATGTCCTTATAAGCCTGGCCAGGAATTCCTGGAGGCGTACGGAAGCGGTACTTACGGAAGTCGGCCATTGAGCTGATTGGCTCTTTGAACCAACCCAGAGCTTCTGGACCAACTGGCTGCAGCATGAAGCCTTTGACGTTCATGCCCATTTCGGTCCAGAGCCGATCGTAAAGCTCTTTACCACCAGCGAACTGGAACCATGACAGGAACGCCAGGTTGTCCATGCCGATACCACCACCAGCAGGCGGGGAACCGAACAGAGCAGCAGCAGGATGCTTACCGGACCAGTAGTGGGTCCAGGCGAAGCCGCCTTCAACCAGGCCTTTATCAACGGCGTCGAGTGTTTCTTTAACACCAACAACAGCGCCAGCAGGCAGCACTTCAATTGTCACCGGGTCGTTGGCAGTCAGCGCCAGAACGTCAGCGGCAAAGTTTTTCAGCATTACAACTTCGTCACTCTTGGCCGAAATCACGGACTGAATGCGAATGTTGACAGGTTCTGCGATGGCAGCAGTAGCTACTGAAGCGACCAGCGCAGTTGCGGCAAAAGTTTTGCCGAGTTTAGCAAGAACAGACATGGTATTCCTCCCTATAGTCTCTCTTCGTTCCTTCGACGAAAGTGATGCCACCATAGTTCCCGCCGAAGGCTCGGGATGATGTATGTTCATCACAATTAATTTGACCCGCAATAACGTTCGCGGATCAAAACTTTATTCAGGCACCTCCACTGAGATATGCCAGAATTCCGTTTGCCGGGTGCCAAATGCCCCGGTAAAACATTTCGCAGGCCACATAGATCAGTACGATCAGGCCTACCCATGAAATCCACGGGTATTTGGTCAGCATTTTCATGATCAAAGTCGCGGCAAACGCCATCAACAGGATTGCCAGACCCAATCCGAAAACCAACATGTTGGTATCACCGTCAGCAATCGCTGCGACAGCAAGCACGTTGTCAATCGACATGGAAACATCGGCCAGCGTGATCGTCCAAAGCGCCTGACCAAGTGTCCGACGTGGTTTTCCGGTGTAACCTTGCTCGGGGTCATCGGCGGTTTCCAGCGCTTCGGCTGCCGCCTCGTCGTGGTTGGCTCTGATTTCCTTGTACAAGCCCCAACAAACCCAGAACAACAACAATGCGCCAACGAGCAACAGGCCGGGAATGCCCAGCAATTTTGTCGCGACGATCGCGAATAGGATACGCAGAAGCGCCGCAACAATCATGCCGAACATGATCGCTTTCTTGCGCAATTCCGGTGCCAGCCCTGCCGCCGCCATGCCGATAATCAGCGCATTATCTCCCGACAACACGATGTCAGCGACAACTATGGCTCCAAAATCAAAAACCGTTTCCAGCATCAGGCGGCATCCTCCAAAATAAAATCAGACGCCCGTTCGCCAATCATGATTGCTGGCGCATTGGTATTGCCGGAGACTATAAGCGGCATGATGGACGCGTCTGCGACACGCAGACCGTCGACCCCATGCACTTTCAATCGTGAATCGACAACCGCCATTTGGTCATTACCCATCTTGCAGGTGCCGGTCGGGTGATAAATGGTGGTTGCAGTATTGCGCGCCCAATCAAGAATTGCTTCGTCATCATTTTCGCCGACGGATTTGCCAGGCGCGTATTCTTCAATGATTTCTGACCTGGCCGGTTCAAACCCCGCAATGCGCCTGGCAATCTTGATGCCATCCACAATGGTTTGCTGATCAAGCGGGGTCGACAAATAGTTGGGATGAATAATTGGATGGTCTTCAATATTGGACGAACTCAGTTCCAGATGCCCAGCACTCTCAGGCCGCAATTGCAAAACAGATGCCGTAAATGCGTCAAATGGATGAGTGCTTGTTCCAACTTTGTCGGTGGAAAACGGCTGCAAATGAAACTGGATATCCGGCGTAGCAAGTTCGTCGCGGGTTTTCAGATAGCCGGTCCCCAGACTTGCTGCCATGGTCATCGGACCTGTGCGTTTCAACGCATATTCAAGAGCGATGATGGCCTGCTTCCACAAGGAGTTTGTTTCTGTGTTAATCGTCGAGGAGCGACATTTGAAAACCGGACGGGCCTGAAGGTGGTCCTGCAGGTTTTGCCCCACGCCTGATAGTTCATGGCGAACTTCAATACCGTTTTCGGTCAGGTTCTGACCCGGACCATATCCGGAAAGCATCAACAATTGTGGTGATCCGATGGCTCCCGCTGACAGAATTACTTCGCGGCGGGCGGAAACAGTTTTCTGTACATTGCCTTGCATCACGTCAATGCCGACGGCACGCCCTTCTTTTATGAGGACCTTTTTTGTGACCATACCAGTAAGTACCGACAGGTTTTTACGATCGCGAACCGGTGTCAGATAAGCTTTGGCAGCTGAACAGCGCTGGCCCTTGTTGGCAGTGAGCTGGAAATAACCCATGCCTTCCTGTGACTCGCTATTATAATCGCCGTTATATGGATAGCCTGCCTGCTGAGCGGCCTCGACATAGGTGTCAACTGCGTGACGACTCAGTCGTGTCGCAGACACCGAAAGCGGCCCGTCACCACCTCTGACATCGGAAGCACCACCCTCCCAGCTTTCAGCCCGCTTGAAGCATTTAAGCACGTCATCCCAACCCCAGCCGACATTGCCGAGCTGACGCCATTGCTCGTAGTCTTCTTTCTGACCGCGCACATAAAGCAGTCCGTTGACCGACGAGCAGCCACCCAAGACCTTGCCCCGGGGCCACTTGATCGATCGCCCGTTCAATCCCGGATCCGGCTCTGTCACATATTGCCAGTCCAGCTTAGGGTGACCCATTGTTTTGAAATAGCCGACGGGAATGTGAATCCAGGGCGACCTGTCACGCCCACCCGCTTCAACAAGCGCAACGGAATATTTGCCGGATTGCGAAAGGCGATGAGCCAAAGCGCAACCGGCAGAACCTGCCCCAACAACTACAAAGTCAAATTCCAATCGGTTCCCTCCGATCGTTTCACTGCAGGCCCCTGAACCAGTAGTGGGATCTACAAGTCTCATTTTTTGAAATTATTTTGACATTAGGTCTTGACCAATGCATACAAAAAATGAGACTTTTTGTCTCGTTAATTATAAAAACATGCTTAGGCGCATGTGGCAATGGCAAATAGCGACTTTTTGCATCGTCGCCCAATTTATGTGGATGAATGTCAATGAAATCTGAGGAACGTGTCGCCACAAACTTGAGGACGTTGATGATCCTGGAAGCTGTAGCCCAGGCTGACCGTCCCCTGTCGCCAACGGAAATCAACCGCGATATCGGCCTGCCCAAGCAGTCGATCCATCGCCTGTGTCAAACTCTGGTGGAGGAAGGATTCCTGATTCGTGAAGTCAGCGGCAAAAAACTTGAAGCTGCGCCACGCAGTTTGCGACTGGCCCGCGGACTGACCACATCGCGCCATCTTAATATCGCGCGCCACCAGGTGCTGATGAAAGTATCGTCCACGACGCGTGAAACCGTCAATTTCGTGGTCCCCGAAATTGACGGAATGACTTATCTCGACCGGGTTGAAACCGACTGGATATTCCGAATTGAACTTCCCATTGGATCGCGGGTTCCTTTTCACTGCACGGCCAGCGGCAAGTGCTATCTGGCCAGCCTCGACAGCAAACAATTTAACGCGGTCGCTAAAACCATTCACTTCGAGCCACGCACCCAAAACACCATCACTACGACACGAAGGTTGGAGGCTGAAATCCAGGAAGTTCAAGAACGCGGCTATGCAATTGATGATGAAGAGCTGTTTCGCGACATGATTGCGCTGGCGGTACCGGTCACCGATGCAGAGGGAAACTTTCTTGCTGCCCTTGCCTATCATGGCCCAACCCAAAGACTAAGTTGCGACACTCTTGTTGATCATCTGGACACGATGCGCGAAGGTGCTGCAAAACTTGCCGAACTGATGCGGTAGGAACTTTCTTTTCCGCCTTCAGCAGCGTTGTTAGGAGGCTCCTTTGGCCAATCAAAAATTTCAACCTGTATCAGGATTTGACCTGCCACGATTTGCCGGCGTGCCCTCTTTTATGCGCCTGCCACATGTTGAGGCCAGCGACGTCCTGTACAAGGAAGTTGATATTGGTCTGGTTGGCGTACCCTGGGACGGTGGCACCACCAACCGGCCTGGCGCCAGACATGGCCCGCGTCAATTGCGCGATCTTTCAACCATGATCCGGGCGGTCCATCCGGTCTCCCACATCAAGCCTTTCGAACTGGTCAATTGTGCCGATTTGGGCGATGTCTCGCCAAACCCGGCCGATCTAATGGCCAGTCTCAACCGGGTGAGCGACTATTACACCCGATTGAAGCAAGACAATATCATGCCGTTGACTGCCGGTGGAGATCATTTGATATCCTTGCCTATTCTACGAGGTCTGGCAAAGGATGGGCCTGTGGGCATGGTTCATTTCGACGCCCATACCGATCTGTTCAACGAGTATTTCGGCGGCACGAAATACACCCACGGAACACCGTTTCGACGTGCTATCGAAGAAGGACTGCTTGATCCCAAACGCGTCGTGCAGATTGGCATCAGAGGTACCATGTATGATGGTGAAGACATTGAGTTTGGTCGCGCCAACGGGGTCACAATATTGATGATCGAAGATCTGATGGAGCGCGGCGTGGACGATATCATGGCGCAGGCTCGCAAAATTGTTGGCGACCAACCGACTTATTGTTCGTTCGATATCGATTTCATCGATCCCGCCTTCGCTCCTGGAACCGGCACGCCTGAAATTGGTGGGCCTGACACTTATACAGCTCAACAGGTGGTGCGCCAGTTGCGTGGGCTCAACCTGATCGGTGCGGATCTGGTAGAAGTTTCTCCTCCGTTTGACTCATCGGGGAATACGGCCTGGGTCGGTGTTTCGATCATGTTTGAACTGCTTTGCGTGCTGGCAGAAGCCAAGGCAGGCAGCCACACCAGCTGACCAAATTGCGTTCTCTTTTTTTGACAGTTTGGTCAATTTAATGCCGCAATTGTGCCTTTTGTGCCTATAGCTCAACTTTTCCAGGCCCTTTATGCTTCGTTAACCCACTTTGTTGAGCCGCAGTTAAGAGCCTTTGGTTATCAATTAGTCACCAAAGCCGCATCAATTTGATCTTTGACAGGAGTCCGGCTCATGCGCCTGACCAACTTGACCCATACTACTTCGAAATTTGCAATTATGCTGCCACTTGCCACAATGCTGGCAGTTGCAGGTTGTGCAAAAAAGCAAAAGCTTCCCGACAATGCTGCTCAACTGGGCATCGGAAACAATAGCGCCACCGCGACACCCGGTTCCACTCAGGACTTTACAGTCAATGTCGGAGACCGTGTATTCTTTACCACGGATTCCTCCACCCTGACGCCTGAAGCGCGGCAAATATTGGACAAGCAAAGCGTCTGGCTGAACAAATACGCCACCTATGGCATCACCATTGAAGGCCACGCCGATGAGCGCGGTACGCGTGAATACAATCTGGCACTTGGTGCGCGACGCGCTGCCGCGACCAGAGATTATCTCTCCGCCCGTGGCGTTGGCCGCAATCGCATTAAGACAATCTCGTTCGGCAAAGAACGCCCTGTCGCTGTTTGCAATGACATTTCCTGTTGGTCGCAAAATCGTCGGGCCGTGACTGTCTTGGGTGGTGGCAACAGCTAGTTGCTAATCGCAAGTTGCCAATTGCGACATTGCCAAAAATAACACCCGGGTTGCAATTCTCGCGCAGCTCGGGTTTTCTCGCCTGCAGCGTGTTCACGCTGCCAGGCCTTTCGGGCGCAATTCGGCCAAGATTATCACTAAACTTGTCGCCCAGACGAAGGGGACGCATCGATGAAGACATTTCTGTACATCACTTTGGCGGCGGCACTGACGTGCTTGGCAGCACCGACAAATGCTCAGCGATTGGTGCCACCTGGTGATGTTCCATCAGTAACCCGCCTTGCCCAGACACAGGACAGTTTCCGCGTCAATGAGTTAGAAGAGCAGGTGCGTCAGCTAAATGGCAAAGTCGAAGAATTGAATTTCCTGCTTCTGCAATTGCAGGAGAAAATTCGGCAGATGGAAGAAGATGCCGAGCTGCGTCTTCAGGAAATTGAAGATAAGCGGTCCCAACTTGGTGATTCAGAAAAACCGGTTGCAAACCTCAAGACCGAGGGGCCCGAACGCCTGGGAAAGCCTGATACGTCCGAGGCGGCTTCGCCTTCGGACGCGACACCGGCAAACAACCCGACGGTCCTCCCACCCATAAAACAAGCTGACGAGCCACGTGCTCTGGGAACCTTGACCTTCGATGAAGAGGGCAATGTCATTGATTCCAAGTCCGATGAGACCCGACTTTCAGGTCTGCCCGGCATATTCAACGATGGCATCGACGGGGGAGCTGAGGCGGCTGAATTCGGTGCCACTCCCAAAGAAGTATTGGCAGCCGGATTGGGCGACATGAGAGTACGGGATTTCAAACGGGCTCAACAGGCCTTTTCAGCGTTTTTGAAAGCCTGGCCAAACGACCCTGAAGTTGGCAAGGCCAAATTCCATCTTGGCAAGAGCTATTTCTGGCAAAAAGAGTACTATCGAGCTGCCGATTCCCATCTCGATGCCCACAATAATTATCCTGAAGCGGAAACCGCACCGGACAATCTGTTGGCACTTGGACTTGCGCTTGCGGGCCTCAATCAACGCGAAGTGGCCTGTGCAACCTATGCAGAAGTGCTCAAACAATATCTGGAGGCAGAACCCCGTCTCGGCAACCAGGTGCGCGACGAACAAGCTGCAACAAAGTGTTAGGGTCAGCACTCATAAATCTAAAATTTGCCAGGGCAAGTCAGTTGGACGCAGTTCGGAATAAAAATTTGACCCTGGCGGAAATCAGCCAATCGCCGGTTCTCATCGCTGTTTCCGGCGGCAGCGATTCTGTTGCCTTGCTTCACTGGATGGTAGAACATTTTCCAAAACCGCAGCTTCACGTCGCGACCGTTGATCACCAGCTGCGGGCCGATTCTGCCGATGAAGCAGCCATGGTGGCACGGATGTGCGGCGAACTCGGTCTGCCCCATGTTACATTGCAATGGCAAGCTGAAGGCCCCGCAACCAGCGCGGCAGCACGAGATGCCCGTTATCAATTGTTGCAAGGTTTTGCCGATGAAATCGGGGCCAAAGTGATTGTGCTTGGGCACACATTGGATGATCAGGCAGAGACCGTATTCATGCGCGCACAGCGGGGGCGCAAAGAGAGCGATACGCGCGGACTGTCCGGTATCTGCGAATGGTCGAGCTACAATGGCACCCGACTGTGGCGTCCGCTGCTCCAACAGTCTCGCAGTGACCTGCGACAAAATTTGACCGATCGCGGCATTGATTGGGTCGATGACCCAACCAATCAGGACCAAAAATACGAGCGCGTTCGGGTGCGCTCGCTATTGTCTTCTGGGAGAAAAGGAACAGTTCCGGGTGCAAGGGCGATTTCCCGCCTCGCTGAATTGTCATCCCGATCGCGCAGATGGATGAACCAGCAGGTTGCGGAGCATATCAAAAAACACACTGTCATCGAAACCAAGGGAATAATCACACTGGTTCGCGGAGCCGAAATACCGCCAGCAATTTTGCGTGAGATGCTGTCTGCCCTCATTTTGGTTGCGGGAGGGATGGCGTATCGCAGCCCAACATCAAAGCTTGTTGAAATCGCAAAAGCAGTTGGAATAAAAAATTCCGCAAAGATTACTTTAGGCCGCTGTTTGATTTCGACCCGCAATGGCATGATAAACTTGCAAAGGGAAGCAAGGAATTTGCCACCAATTCCGACGAATATCGGTGAGCCCGTATTTTATGATGGGCGATTTATGATCCACCCATCTCAGTCGGGAATGCGCCCGTCGGCTACGACCTATATTTCTTCTCTGGAGCACTATCGACCTGAAACAGATGATCTGCTTTACGCTGCTTTGATGGAATTACTTGATTCGACCGCTCAATCAACTTAATGCGACGAATTAACTGATGATTGAAGTTCCACCTTGGCATTGCCCTATTGGCAACCTATCTTGGTGGGACAGGGCGAATTATCTTGCATTATTGAAATGAGATTTTTCGGTCACACAAAGCACTAAATGCAGGAAACTCTTCTATGAATTCCAATTTTCGCAACTTCGCGCTCTGGGGGCTGATTGCCCTGCTGCTGATCGCCCTGTTCCAGATGTTCCAGTCTCCGGCCAGCCAAAGTGAATCGAGCGAGATTGCCTATTCCCATTTTCTGAAGGCCGTCGATGGCAATCGGGTAAAGTCGGTAACGATAACCGGGGATCAGATTACTGGCACCTATGTCGACTCCAACTCCCGTTTCATTACCTATGCGCCGCAAGACCCTGAACTGATCAAACGGCTTGAAGAGCGGAATATCGAAATTACCGCCAAACCCGAGACCGACAGCCGCTCAACATTTGTCGGCATGTTGATCAGCTGGCTGCCATTGCTGCTGCTTATTGGCGTGTGGATATTTATCATGCGGCAAATGCAAAGCGGTCAGGGCAAAGCCATGGGATTTGGCAAATCCAAGGCCAAGCTGCTGACGGAATCGCAGGGTCGTGTAACTTTTGACGACGTTGCCGGTGTTGATGAAGCCAAGGAAGACTTGGTTGAAATCGTCGAGTTTCTGCGCGATCCGCAAAAATTCCAGCGCTTGGGTGGCAAGATGCCCCATGGCGTCTTGCTGGTGGGTCCTCCGGGGACCGGTAAGACTTTGACGGCACGTGCGGTTGCTGGCGAAGCAAATGTTCCGTTTTTCACGATTTCCGGTTCGGATTTTGTTGAAATGTTTGTTGGTGTTGGTGCCAGCCGCGTCCGCGACATGTTCGAGCAGGCCAAGAAAAACGCCCCATGCATCGTCTTTATTGACGAAATTGATGCTGTCGGTCGTCATCGTGGCGCCGGTCTCGGCGGCGGCAATGACGAGCGCGAACAGACCCTCAACCAATTGCTGGTCGAAATGGACGGGTTTGAAACCAATGAAGGTATTATCCTGATTGCCGCGACGAACCGCCCGGACGTACTTGATCCGGCGCTGTTGCGTCCTGGACGTTTTGATCGTCAGGTGGTTGTGTCCAACCCCGACATTTTGGGCCGCGAAGCGATCCTGAAGGTGCACGTTAAAAACGTTCCGCTGGCGCCAAATGTCGATCTGAAAGTCGTGGCACGCGGCACGCCGGGATTTTCCGGCGCTGATTTGATGAACCTTGTCAATGAAGCTGCATTGCTGGCAGCCAGGCGAGAAAAACGTCTGGTGACTGCCCAGGAATTTGACGATGCTAAAGACAAGGTCATGATGGGTGCTGAACGCCGCTCCATGGTCATGTCTGAGGAAGAAAAGCGCAATACCGCTTATCACGAAGCAGGCCATGCGCTGGTCGCCATCACAGTTCCGGCTTCCCCGCCGGTGCACAAGGCAACGATTATCCCTCGCGGACGGGCATTGGGCATGGTGATGCAATTGCCGGAACGCGATCAGATTTCCATGTCGTATGAAGAAATGACGTCTCGCCTGGCCGTTATGATGGCCGGCCGTGTTGCAGAAGAGCTGACCTTCGGCAAAAAGAATGTCACTTCGGGCGCGCAGTCAGATATTGAGCAGGCAACTCGTTTGGCTCGTGCAATGGTCACCCAGTGGGGATATTCCGATAAGCTCGGCAAAGTGGCTTACGGCGAAAACCAACAAGAAGTGTTCCTTGGGCATTCGGTTGCTCAGTCCAAGAACGTCTCGGAAGAAACATCGCAGATTATTGACGAGGAAGTGCGTCGACTGGTCGACGAAGGCTGGGCCTGGGCCAAAAAGATTTTGACCAAACGCAAAAAGGACCTTGAGGCTTTGGCGCAGGGTCTGCTGGAATATGAAACGCTCACCGGAATTGAGATCGACGAATTGCTTGAGGGCAAGCCGCCAGCGCGCGATATGGGCGACGATACGCCACCAACACGCGGAAGTGCAGTGCCTAAGTCCGGCGCCAAAGCACCAAAGGGTAAAAAAGGTGAGGCTCCAGGAGACGCCGAACCACAGCCGAGTTCCTAGGGTCGGGACGCCAACGCGCTCGAACGAAATTAAGCGAACCTTAACTGCGACGATGGCATTTTGTTAATGCCATCGTCGCTTTGATTTTGGCTGCAATTGGTCAAATTCGGCCAGTTCGATACAATTGGTTACAAATTGTGACGTGCCAAGGTCGAGTCGCTGTAATAGACCAAGGCAACATCTCGCCAGGTTACAGTCCCGGAGACATTGAAAATTCGGGCAATTTATTAAGGCGCACTGCGGAACAAATTTTATGAGTAAAGAACGCAAGTATTTCGGCACCGATGGTATTCGGGGATACGCCAACAAGTCACCGATGACGGCGGAAACCGCCATGCGGGTTGGAATGGCCGCCGGGGTCGCATTTACCCGTGGTGATCATCGTCACCGGGTGGTCATCGGCAAGGACACCAGACTTTCCGGCTATATGATCGAAAATGCGCTGGTAGCTGGGTTTACCGCTGCTGGCATGGACGTTTTTCAACTCGGGCCGGTTCCGACACCCGCCGTTGCCATGCTGACCCGTTCGCTGCGCGCTGATATCGGCGTGATGATTTCAGCTTCCCACAATGCCTATCACGACAATGGCATCAAACTGTTTGGCCCCAATGGCTTTAAACTTTCTGACCAGATCGAACATGAGATAGAGCGCCTGATGGATCAGGACCTGACGTCTAGGCTGGCGACAGGCAAGGATATTGGCAGGGCAAGTCGGGTCGACGGTGTTGATGACCGTTATATCGAATTCGCCAAACGCACACTGCCCAAACATATGTCTCTTGAAGGCATTCGCGTCGTTGTCGACTGTGCCAATGGAGCAGCTTACAAAGTGGCACCCGCTGCTCTTTGGGAACTGGGTGCAGATGTTGTGACCATTGGTGCTGAGCCAAATGGCACCAATATCAACTACGAATGCGGCTCCACTCACACCGCTGCGCTGGCTCGCAAGGTCAACGAAGTGCGGGCTGATATTGGCATTGCTCTTGATGGCGATGCAGACCGCGTGATCATCGTCGATGAGAAAAGCAATGTGGTCGACGGAGACCAGCTTATGGCGCTGGTGGCTCAGTCATGGAAAGAACGCAACACATTGTCCGGTGAGGGCATTGTCGCGACCGTCATGTCCAATCTTGGCCTGGAAAGGTTTCTTTCTGGTCAGGGATTGTCTTTGGAACGAACCGCGGTTGGTGACCGTTATGTGGTCGAGCACATGCGTAAAAATGGTTTCAATGTTGGTGGCGAACAGTCTGGACATATTGTCCTGTCAGATTATGCAACAACCGGAGACGGACTTATTGCGGCCCTGCAGGTATTATCGGTGGTTCAGTCATGGGACAAACCGGTCAGCGAGGTCTGCGCCAGATTCGAGCCGGTACCTCAGGTGCTGAAAAATGTCCGGTATGAATCCGGCGATCCGCTGAAGGATAAGACCGTCATTGAATCAATTGATGATGCACGGGCGCGCCTCGCCAGTACCGGACGCCTGGTCATTCGAACTTCCGGCACAGAACCGTTGATACGTGTGATGGCAGAAGGGGATGACGAGCACCTTGTTCATAAGGTTGTCGATGATATTTGTTCGACTTTGAGAAAGGTCGCCGCTTAGAGCACTCGACTACGAGTGGATTGACACGCGGCGACACAATTGTTCAATAGCGACTTCCTGATGGTCCAATGAACAGTTCACAAACATGTCCAAACTCTTTTCGCCCGCCAAGCTCGGATCCCTTGATCTTGATAACCGCATTGTCGTTGCACCGATGTGTCAGTATTCGGCCATTGATGGGTCGCTGACTGACTGGCACCTGATGCATCTTGGCCAGTTTGCTGTGGGGGGCGCGGGCCTGGTATTTGTTGAAGCCACAGGGGTTGAGGCGGCTGGCCGTATCACTCCTGGATGTCCGGGACTGTATAGCGATCAAAACGAAGCTGCGATGGCCCGTGTGATCAATTTTTTCAGGAATTACGGCGCCGCCAAAATTGGCATTCAACTGGCCGATTTTGATGAAAAAGGGTTTGTTCTAGCCGCTACTGGAAGGCTGCGGAAC
>JAALLE010000014.1 GCA_011087605.1 Hyphomicrobiales bacterium | reverse complement strand
AAATTGTCGCACCTAATGGCAGCAGAAATAGGGTAGCTGAGTAGTTACAATTAATCAAGAACAAAAACAGAACATTGAAAAACTCGACGGGCGCGACACTGGTTGGGATTGTCGCAATATTGCTATGGTCATTGCTGGCTCTGTTGACCACCGCCAGCGGAACTGTGCCGCCGTTTCAACTGGTGGCCATTTGTTTTGCGATTGCCAGCGCAATTGGTGCCATCTCGGTTTGGCGATTGGGCACGGGTCTGTCCGTCTTCCGTCAACCAATTCAGGTATGGCTATTGGGCGTTGGAGGTCTGTTTGGCTATCACTTTTTCTATTTTACCGCCCTGCGTCATGCCCCGCCGGTAGAAGCCGGGCTGATCGCCTATTTGTGGCCACTGTTGATCATCTTGTTTTCAGCGCTGCTGCCAGGCGAGCGGTTGCGCATCCATCACGTTATTGGCGGTATGCTTGGTCTGACGGGTGCCTTCATGATTATCGGAGGTGGCGATGCCGCCGGCGGCGGCGGCGGCTTCCTGGCCGGATTTGAAATAAACTCTACCCACACATTTGGGTATGTCTCCGCTGGCCTCTGCGCGATCATCTGGTCGGGCTATTCTGTTTTATCCCGACGTTTTGCAAATGTTCCCAGCGAAGTGGTGACAGGATTCTGTGCGGTTGCCTGTGTCCTGGCGCTTGTCGCCCACTTGCTGCTCGAAACCACGGTCATTCCCGATACAACCGGGCAATGGTTGGCGGTACTAGGCCTTGGGCTTGGACCCGTTGGGCTTGCGTTCTATGTGTGGGATTATGGCGTCAAGAAAGGCAATATTCAGGTGCTTGGCGCGGCCAGTTATGCCGCACCCGTCTTGTCCACACTGGCGCTGATCGCCGCTGGTTTTGCTCAACCAACCTGGGCAATTGCTTTGGCTACATTGCTGGTGACGCTGGGGGCAGTGGTTGCCGCCAAAGACATGATATTGAAACGCCGCACACCTTCAGATCCAACTTGATATTTCGTCGAGCGGATATTTGGTGATTTTAGGCACTTGTGCGTCGTCCCGGGGATAGCCCGCCACAAGCAATATAACCGGCTTTTCCGATTCCGGCCGGCCGCAGATTTCATTCAAAAACTTCATGGGGGCCGGTGTATGGGTGAGACTCGCCAAACCAGCCATGTGAATAGCCGAAATCAGCATGCCACTGGCAATACCGACTGATTCAGGTACGTAATAATGTTTGGTTCGCTTTTGATTGACGTCTTCTCCCCAGCGCTTGGCAAATATCACAATAAGCCACGGCGCTTCCTCCAGAAACGGCTTGTTTTCGTCGGTGCCCAGATGGGCCAGCGCTTTGAGCCATTCCTGACCAGCCCGGCCCGCATAAAATGCCCTTTCCTCTTCTTCAGCCGCCAGCCGAATGCGATGTTTTATTTGAGCATCCTGAATTGCGACAAAGTGCCATGGCTGCTGGTTTGCACCTGAAGGGGCTCCACCGGCTGTTTCGATGCAGGCTTCTATCACACTGCGCGGAACCGGTTTTGATGAAAAATCTCGAACCGTTCTGCGCGATTTCATATCAGCGAGAAATCGATCCGCCCGTTGTTGCACAGCTTCTTCATCGCGGTGCTGAAAGATCAAAGGTTCGGTGATGAATGGTGGCCTGTCGGTCAAAATAGATTCGCCCTCTTGAGTTTTCTTAGAGGGCGAATAAGACAATTTTTTTGATCGCAAGGAAAGCTTGGTTGACCCCAATTGGTCAAATGGGGTCAGTTAAATCTCAGGCGGCGCGCGGTGCGGCACCAAGGACATTATCGTCCACATGCAGCTCAAACTTTTCGAAATTGGCAATGAACTTGGCAACCAGATCCCGCGCGGCAACATCATATGCCGCTTTATCCGCCCAGGTATCCCGTGGGCGCAGCAGAATTTCATCTACACCTGCTACCGATACCGGAACTTCCAGACCAAAATTTTCATCGACCCGCATTTGCACTTCGTTCAGAGATCCATCCAATGCGGCACGCAGAAGTGTTCGTGTTGCACCGATCGGCATGCGGGAACCTTCACCATACGGCCCACCGGTCCAGCCGGTATTCACCAACCAGCAAGTGGCCTCGTGTTGGGCGATCTTGTCTCGCAAAAGATTGCCATAAACGCTTGGATGCCGCGGCATGAAGGGGGCGCCAAAACAGGTTGAAAATGTGGCCTGAGTTCCTGCAACACCTTTTTCTGTACCGGCCACTTTGGCTGTATACCCAGAGAGGAAATGATACATTGCCTGTGCCGGGGTCATCCGGGCAATTGGCGGCAACACACCGGATGCATCAGCGGTCAACATGATGATGGTTTTAGGGTGCGGTGCCCGTGCCGTTTCCGACGCATTTGGAATATAATGCATTGGGTAGGCCACGCGGGCATTTTCGGTCAGTGACCCATCGTCGAAATCAGGCAATTTAGTCGCCGGATCAATTACGACATTTTCCAAAATCGAACCCCAGCGCTGAGTTGTCGAATAAATCTCCGGCTCTGCTTCGGCGCTCAGTCGAATGGTCTTGGCGTAACAACCACCTTCGAAGTTGAAGATACCATTGTCAGACCAGCCATGCTCATCATCCCCGACGAGCGTGCGCGAAGCATCGGATGAAAGGGTGGTTTTACCGGTGCCAGACAGGCCGAAAAACAACGCACTATCCTCGCTGTCGCCCAAATTGGCCGAACAATGCATTGGCATAACGCCCTTGGCCGGCAGGAAGTAATTGAGAGCTCCAAACACCGACTTTTTCGTTTCGCCTGCGTATTCCGTACCACCAATCAGGACGATGCGGCGTTTCAGATTGACCGCAATGACGGTTTCTGACCGGCAGCCATGGCGCTCGGGAACGGCCCTGAAGCTTGGCAGGTTGATGATTGTCATGTCGGGAGAAAATGCTGCTTGTTCCACTGCCGTCGGACGTCGCAGCAAATACCGAATAAACAGGGCGTGCCAGGCAAATTCCAGATAGATGCGCGCGCCAACACGATATGCCGGGTCGGCACCACCAAACAAATCCTGGCCGAACAGTTTCTTACCTTCTGCATGATCCATGAAATCGGCATAAAGCTGGTCGAAATGATGTTCCGCCATTGCCTGATTGTTATCCCACCAAACCGATGATTCAGTTTCAGAATCGCGCACGATATATTTGTCGGTTGCAGAGCGACCGGTATGTTTACCGGTTTCTACCGCCAGATTACCGGTGGCTGTTTCAACGCCTTCGTTGCGCTCCAATGCCAACGCAAACAATGTCTGCTCATCGTCATTCCAGCTGATCTGTGCCTGGGAATCCAGCTTTACATTTCCATTGAATGCCTGCGTCATAACTCAATGCCTTTTTTGGGTCGATAGATCTGTCAAAAGCTGCCGATGCGACGACTACGAACAATGCCGCGTATCTGGAAACCAAAGATTAAAATCTGCTTTCTGCGACTGGAGTTGCGGCGGACACTAGGCAGGCTAATCGTCTATGACAAGATTGGAATCGGTGGTTTTGGGGTCGATTTGGTTGGTAAATCGATTAAAACTGAAAGTTAATTTTGCTCAGGATTAACAAGTCAAAAATTCAATCGTTTAGGGTTTGAATCAATCGAACTGCATGACTTCATCAGCTGGCCATAATTTGTGCGCAATTTTGGCAAATTGGTCTTGGTTCAACCGCAAGTGGGTTCTTGGCACAATCTGATTTTGCCTCTAATCAACTTCTAATGGCTGTAAAATTGGCCATTCGGCAGTCTTTCAATGAGACTGTCGGAATATATATGGAGAGAATTCATGGCAACTATCGCACTCGTCGATGATGATCGAAATATCCTGACATCGGTTTCCATTGCACTGGAATCAGAAGGATACCGGGTTGAAACCTATACCGATGGCGCATCAGCCCTGGACGGGCTGACAACCAAGAGACCTGATCTGGCGGTATTCGATATCAAGATGCCGCGCATGGATGGCATGGAGCTGCTGCGCAGATTACGCCAGAAATCAGATTTGCCAGTGATATTCCTGACTTCCAAGGATGACGAAATTGACGAATTGTTTGGGTTGAAAATGGGGGCCGACGATTTCATCACCAAACCTTTTTCCCAACGCCTGCTGGTGGAACGAGTGAAAGCCGTGCTGCGCCGGTCTGCTGCCCGCGTCGAAGGTGCCGTCCGCGAAGACAGCGGTGGTGCCAATATGCTGGAACGCGGCAACCTGACCATGGATCAGGAACGCCATGTCAGTCAGTGGAAGGGAAAATCCGTGACGCTGACAGTTACTGAATTCTTGATATTGTTTGCCCTGGCTCAGCGCCCCGGCGTGGTTAAATCCCGAGATTCGCTGATGGACGCAGCCTATGATGATCAGGTCTATGTCGACGACCGAACCATCGACAGCCACATCAAGCGACTGCGAAAGAAATTCAAGCAAGTTGATGACGACTTTGATATGATAGAAACCCTGTACGGTGTGGGATATCGTTTCAAGGAAGGCTGATTAGTTGACTGATGCCCCCGTTTCGCTTGATTCAAACCTGAAGGATGTCAAATCCGCCGGGGACAAATCACGTGACCCGGAAACAAGCAACACCGACCAGCAAAACCAGTTCCAGATCGGTGGATCGAGTCGCGCCAAGAGCAATTCCTGGTGGCGCCCTCGGACACCCATCGGATTGTTTTTTAGCCGTTACATTTTCACCAGCCTGACCCAGCGTATCATATTCTTGAATATGGCTGCGCTGTTTGTTCTGCTGTCCGGCATCCTGTTTCTCAATCAATTTCGTGACAGCCTGATCGAGGCGCGCGAGGAAAGTCTGTTGACCCAGGGTGAAATCATTGCAGCTGCCATCTCGGCGCGGGCCAGTGTCGACACCGATGCGATTACCATCGATCCTGAGCGATTGCTGGAATTGCAGGCAGGTGAAAGCACCTATCCGATGGAAAACGAACTGGAAAATCTCGACTTCCCGATAAATCCCGAAGAAGTTGCCCCGGTGCTGCGTCGGCTGATATCACCGACGCGGACGCGGGCCAGGATATACGATCGCGACGGCATCATCATTCTGGATTCTGATCGCTTGTATTCCAGCGGCCAGATATTGCGATTTGAACTGCCCCCAATTGCCAAAAAGGAGCGAGGTTTTCTGGAAGATTACTGGCTACAGTTCAGAGACTGGTTCTGGCAACGCGACCTGCCGCTTTACGTGGAAACACCCAACGGAAATGGCACAGCCTACAGCGAAGTCGTCACTGCGCTGACCGGCAGCCCGGGCAGCAAAACCCGCCGCACGACGGGTGGTGATACCGTCGTATCGGTGGCGGTGCCGGTACAGCGATTCAGGGCCATACTTGGCGTTTTGCTGCTGTCCACGGAGGCCGGTGATATCGACCAGATCATCGACAAGGAACGCTATGCGATTATGCGAACCTTTGGCGTTGCAGTTTTTGTCAGTGCGCTTTTGTCAATCCTTCTCGCTTCAACAATTGCCAGTCCGTTGCGTCGCTTGTCAGATGCAGCCGAACGGGTCAGGCTTGGTGGCAAGAACCGAGAACAGATTCCCGACTTTTCGGAACGGCGCGATGAGATTGGACATCTGTCCAGCAGTCTTCGAGAAATGACGCAAAGCCTCTATGCCCGCATTGACGCCATCGAGCGGTTTGCTGCCGATGTCAGTCACGAATTGAAAAACCCCCTGACCTCTCTGCGCAGCGCCGTTGAAACCTTGCCGCTTGCCAAAAAGAAACAGCAGCATGACAAATTGCTGGAAATCATCACCCATGATGTCCAGCGCTTGGATCGACTCATAACCGACATATCCGATGCTTCACGACTGGATGCTGAACTGGCGCGAGACGATGCCGAAATCATTGAATTGGACAGTTTGCTTGAAGGATATTGCGATACCTATGAGGACATCAGCGCAAGTTCCAAACTGGAATTGCCAAAACTGAGATTGATTATCGAATCATCGGCAAACAACACAGGAAATCGACCAAAAAACCGCAGAAAACCTTCCTGGAAAATTTCCGGACATCGAGGTCGCCTCAGCCAGGTCATTGCCAATCTGGTCGAAAATGCCCGTAGTTTTGTTCCCCCCACCGATGGAAAAATTACCATCAACCTGTCACAGCAGGGAAAAATGGCTGTGGTCAGGGTGATGGATAACGGCCCGGGTATTCCCACGGAAAATGCTGAGCGCATTTTTGAGCGTTTTTACACTGATCGGCCGCCAAGTGAGGCATTCGGGCAAAATTCCGGTCTGGGCTTGTCAATAACGCGCCAAATCGTCGAAGCGCATGGGGGCACAATCAAAGCTGCCAATGTCGACTCCACAGATGGCGGCGGCGCAATGTTTACCGTTGAAATTCCGCTTTCATCTGCTGGCAACTGACATGAGTTTGAAGCTTGCAAAAAGTCAGCACGGCTGTGCCATCGTTTTAGGATCCACCGGACTGATAATCCTTGGCCCGTCAGGAAGTGGTAAATCCCGTTTGTCGCATCAACTGATTGAGCAATGGAGAAAACGAAACAACTATGCTCGCTGGGTAGCGGATGATCGGGTGATCGTGGAACAGTTTGGCAATTCCTATCTGGTCAAGTCACCGACATCCCTGCAGGGATTGGCCGAACATCGTTTCCAGGGAATTGAAAGTGTCGATTGGCAGCCCAAGGCTGTTGCCGACCTGGTTGTGCAGTTATCTCCGGGTAAGGAACTGGAACGGTTGCCCAAGTCGGCGCATCATCGATTGGTGCCAAACGGTCCGACAATTCCGAAGATGATGGTGCCGCAGGATCACATTAGCCAGGCAATCGAGCTGATCCAGGCCCGCTTGGCCCAAGAATCAACGATTCTTCCGTCTGAATCCAATTGAATCACGCAGATCGTCAGATTTTACTTGCAAGTGTCGAATTGCCTGTAAATATGAACTCGGACAAAGGACGCGCTCTCGCTTGACAGGCAATAGATGATAGGACTTGTGCTCGTCACACATGGCTCATTAGCCAAAGAGTTCCGGTTGGCACTGGAACATGTTGTTGGACCACAGGAACAAGTGGACACTATTTCTATAGGTCCCGACGATGATATGGAACAACGCCGCCAGGATATTTTGGAGGCCGTTGGTGGCGTCAATTCCGGATCCGGCACGATTATTCTTACTGACATGTTTGGTGGCACGCCATCCAATCTCTCAATTTCGATCATGGAGCCCGGGCTGATTGAAGTGGTGGCCGGGGTCAATCTTCCCATGCTGATTAAATTGGCGGGAGTACGGGTTGACGACGATATGGATGCAGCCCTGGAAAAAGCCGTCGAATCGGGCAAGCGCTACATCAACATTGCCAGTAAGGTTCTCTCGGCCAAATGAACGACCCCTCCGGACCGCAAGCCCGCTCTGCGGACATTTGCAACAAGCGCGGCTTGCATGCACGGGCATCAGCAAAATTTGTCAAACTTGCCGAGACCTTTGATGCCGATATCAAAGTTTCAAAAGGTGGTGAAACCGTCGGTGGAACATCGATTATGGGCCTGATGATGCTGGCCGCCTCAAACGGGTGTAGTGTTGAAATTTCTGCAACTGGTCGACAGGCAAAAGAGGCGCTGGATTCCCTTCAGGCTCTTATCGATGACAAATTCGGTGAAGGCGAATAGCTGCACTACAACCGACGCAATGCAACTCCATCCACAGCATGATCAGAGCCCTTGTGAAGAACAAGATCAGCCCGCTGTCGTGTCGGCAGAATATTTTCGCGCAGATTGACCAGATTGATTCGGGTCCACAAATCCATGGCAATTTCCAACGCGGCATTGTCAGACACTTGGCTATAGCGGTGAAAGAACGATTCCGGCTTTTGAAACGCGGTTTCCCGAAGCCGCATGAAACGCGACACATACCAGTCCTGAATAATTTCCTCTTCAGCATCGATATAGATCGAAAAGTCAAAATAATCCGACACGAACGGCACAGAATTACCGTCTTTTGGCAAGTCGCTGACCTGTAGCACGTTGATGCCTTCAAAGATCAGAATATCCGGCTGATCGATGGTCACAAAACTATCCGGCACCACATCATAGACAAGATGAGAGTAAACCGGTGCCTTTACATTGCGCTCGCCGGCTTTGATGCGTGACAGAAAATCCAACACGTGACGTCGGTCAAAGCTCTCAGGAAAACCCTTGCGATCCATCAATCCCTGTTTTCGCAGTTCGGCATTGGGTAACAGGAAGCCGTCGGTTGTGATCAGGTCGACTTTTGGACTGGCTGGCCACCGGGTCATTAATTCCCGCAAAATTCGGGCGGTCGTAGACTTCCCCGCAGCAACTGAACCAGCAATACCGATTACAAAGGGTGTTTTCTGACCCCGAAGATTGAGAAATTGACTGCGCTGTTTGAACAGTCCGATTGTCGATTCCACATGCGAGGCCAATAGTCGGGATAGCGACAAATAAATTCGCCGGACCTCGTCCAGCGCCACCGGGTCGTTCAGCGCACGTAACCGTTTAACCTCTTCCTCGGTCAAAGTCAGCGGAGTGTCGGCGCGAAATTCGGCCCACTCGTCAATTTCAAACTCCAGGTATGGAGAGGGTTGTTTTGGCGACTTAGGCATTGTCGATATTCCGTGAAGCCTTTTCAACAATTCCCGATTGCGAGGTGCGCTGCTCAAGTTCAGTCATGACCTCATCCACGCTCACCCCCTTTATGTGAAGCACAACCAGAAGGTGATAAAGTAGATCTGCGGCCTCCGCGCGTACTCCATCGGCATCGCGAGCCAGCGCTGCAATGATCGTCTCAACAGCCTCCTCTCCGAGTTTTTCGGCTGCTTTTTCAATACCGTCGCCAACCAGTTTTGCTGTCCAAGAGGAGGTGTCGCCGCTGATCGCCCGGTCAGCGATTATCTGCTCAAGTTGTGAGAGTGAAAACTGGGTCATCGGATCGAAATTATCAACTTCCTAAATCAATTGGCGTGTAGCGATGCCGCAGCGTGCCATGTGTTGCTTCGCCTGCGCCACAGTAAATGTCCCGAAATGAAATATCGACGCGGCCAGCACCGCACTGGCATGTCCAATTTCAACAGCTTCAACCAAATGATCAAGAGTTCCGGCTCCTCCCGAAGCAATTACCGGCACCGTTACCGCATCGGCAATAGCGCGAGTCAGAGGCAAATTATATCCATCTTTGGTCCCATCACGGTCCATCGACGTGAGGAGAATTTCGCCGGCGCCCTTCTTGACCATCAATTGGGCAAATTGAACGGCATCGATGCCTGTGGCCTTGCGCCCGCCATGGGTGAAAATCTCAAAACGATCAGTTTCACCTGACCGGCTGACTTTTTTGGCATCCAATGATGCGACAATACATTGATTGCCAAATTTATTAGCCGCCCGCGCAATCACATCGGGATCATTCACTGCGGCGGTGTTGAATGACACTTTATCGGCACCCGCCAGCAAAAGGTTTCGAACATCATCTACCGATCTCACGCCACCACCGACCGTCGCCGGCATGAAGCATTGCTCGGCAGTCTTGGCGACAACATCAAGTATGGTATTTCGATTGTCGGACGACGCAGTGATGTCGAGAAAGCAAAGTTCATCGGCTCCTGCTGCGTCATAGGCTTTGGCCGCTTCCACCGGGTCTCCGGCATCAATCAGGTCGACAAAATTGACCCCTTTGACAACCCGGCCGTCCTTAACATCAAGGCAGGGAATGATCCTGGTTTTGAGGCTCATTTCGCCGACCTCAGGAGTTTGAGCGCGTCGGTCGGGTCGATACGGCCATCATAGAGCGCACGACCTGAAATCGCTCCTTCAAGAAGATGCGCATCGGGTGCGGTTAGTCTTACAATATCGTCCATCGAAGCCAGGCCGCCGGACGCGATCACCGGAATCGAAGTACTGCGCGCCAATTCCAATGTGCTTGACCAGTTGATGCCGCTCAGCACACCATCTCTGTCAATATCGGTGAATATGATGGCTGAAACGCCCGCATCTTCAAAGCGGGCCGCCATTTCGATAGTGCTCAATTGAGATGTCTCTGCCCATCCTTCGACGGCAACTTTTCCGTGTCTTGCATCAATACCAACAGCAATTTTTCCCGGATAATTGCGGCATGCCTGACGAACGAGATCAGGATCACGAACCGCAATGGTACCTAAAATAACCCGGGATATGCCCTTTTTCAGCCAATATTCGATCTGCTCAAGAGTGCGAATACCTCCGCCGAGTTGAACCGGATTTGTTGTAGCGGCCAATATCGCTTCAACCGCGGCACCGTTAATCGCTTCGCCGGCAAAAGCCCCATCCAGGTCGACGACGTGCAGCCAGTCAAATCCCTGATTTTGAAAAGCTTTTGCCTGATCGCCGGGATCCGAATTATAGACCGTTGCCTGATCCATATCACCAAGCTTCAAGCGAACGCATTCACCACCCTTCAAATCGATTGCCGGAAACAGGATCATGGTGCCCACCTAAGGAAATTGGCGATCAAGGCGAGGCCCAAAGTCTGGCTTTTCTCCGGATGAAACTGCGTTCCCGTCATATTATCTCTGGCTATCACCGCCGTAACATCCATCCCATAGTCGCTTGTTGCCACAAGATCGTCAGAATCTTGGACCTGAAAGTGATAGGAATGAACAAAGTAAGCGTGATACCCATCGGTTCCAGTGGCAATTCCCTCAAAAAGCGGGTGGTTTTTGCGGACCTGTAAGGTGTTCCAGCCAATTTGCGGTACTTTTAAAGTCGGGTCGGACGGTTTCATTTCAACCACATCTCCATCAATCCAGCCAAGACCATCCGTAACGCCCTTTTCCAGACCACGAGACGCCATCAACTGCATGCCGACACAAATGCCGAGAAAGGGAGTGCCCTTGTTCCTCACTTTTTCATGAAGCACTTCGACCATGCCGGGAACTTCCTCCAGTCCAGCACGACAATCGGCAAAAGCCCCAACACCTGGAAGCACAATACGATCAGAACCGCGCACCACATCCGCATCACCGGTCAACAGAATTTCCGACTTTATTCCAGCCTCACGCGCCGCACGCTCAAAGGCCTTTGTCGCGGATTTCAGGTTTCCTGATCCGTAGTCGATGATTGCAATTCGCAAGATCTACGTCTCCCGGGGAGTAAACAGACCAAAAACATCTGTCGAGTCTCCCGACCCGCGTAGCAGTTGAGGCGAAGCTTTGGCTGGTGCCGGAACGGTTTGCGATGACGGCAACGTGGGCTGGTGCTGCTGGTCATCCAGAAATCTGCCAATTGCCGCTGGCTCGCTGGCTGCATCAATCAAACCAATCATGATCATGCCTTCATTTTCCAGCTTGCGTCGATAAAGCTCCCTGCCCTCCAACATAAAATACAGACCGGGTAAGCCATTGATAAAAATTGCTATTACTGCAAAGGGAGTTGTCAAAAGCGTGGCGCAAAATGCCCAGAACAACAAGCAATAAGCCAGTGGCCACCAAAGCCTGTGGGCAATCAACCAGATCGGAGGTGCCAGCAATGCCCAGGTAGCCGGGCCTTCTGGTACTGCCACCAGACTATCAAATGCCGAGGTTTCTTGCCCGTTCGAACCGAAGTCGCTTGGGCCAAAAATTGTATAGATCATGCCCGATCCATCATCATTTGCTCAACGTGCCTTTTGTCGATGGAATAGCGTCCGTCATGCGCGGGTCCATCTCGGTGGCAAGACGCAGTGCCCGGGCAACTGCTTTAAAACAGGTTTCAGCAATATGGTGAGTATTCACCCCATAGTGGGTTTTGACATGCAGCGTAATGCGGGCTGCCTGAGCCAGAGCGTTGAAAAACTCGCGTACCAGTTCGGTATCAAAAGTACCGATCTTCTCACGCGGAAATTCCACATCCCAAATCAGAAACGGGCGACCGGACACGTCAATTGCCGCACTGGTCATGGCTTCATCCATGGGCAGGTCAAACGATGCGTAGCGACGAATCCCACGCCGGTCTCCCAAAGCCTCATTAATAGCCTGACCCAAAGCCAGACCACAGTCTTCAACCGTATGGTGGTCATCAATATGTAAATCGCCTTTGGCGCGAATAGTCATGTCGATCAGTGAATGTCTGGAAAGCTGCTCCAACATATGGTCGAAAAAGCCGACTCCGGTGACAATTTCAAAATTGCCTTTACCATCGATTTCGACACTGACTGCGATATCAGTTTCATTGGTGGTGCGGGAGACGCTGGCGGTGCGGGCCATAAAGTGGCTCCAAAACTGTGATTTCAACAGATGTGAGCTGTCTTATAGACCTGCCAGCAAAGACGCAATTGCAATCATGAAATCAATCCATACATAGTGGAACGGTGCCAACGTGCCGAAATGGATGTTGGTGAGATGCCACGTTTGGAGAACGAAGTGAGTAAAGATACACAATCATGGTTGCCGCCCGTACATGCAACCACCATCATTATGGTCCGCAAGGGAGGAGAAGTTGTCATAGCCGGAGACGGACAGGCATCAATGGGCCAAACCATCATGAAATCCAATTCCCGTAAAGTCCGGCGCCTTGGCGATGGCGACGTCATTTGTGGATTTGCCGGATCAACCGCTGATGCATTTACCTTGCTGGAACGGTTGGAATCGAAACTTGAGCAATATCCCGACCAGTTGATGCGCGCCTGTGTGGAACTGGCAAAAGACTGGCGTACAGACAGATATTTACGTCGGCTTGAGGCGATGATGCTGGTGGCTGATAAGAATGTCAGCCTGTGTCTGACCGGTGTAGGGGACGTTTTTGAGCCGGAAGATGGCGTCATGGCGATTGGCTCAGGCGGAAATTATGCTCTTGCCGCCGCCCGCGCTTTGTATGACACCAAGGCAAAACCTCAGGCCATTGCAGAAAAGGCGATGAAAATTGCCGCAGATATATGCGTTTATACCAACCACAATCTCGTGGTTGAAACGCTTAGTGAAGACAAATAAAGGTCAATCCGCCCCATGAGCAGCACCAATTTTTCACCTCGCGAGATCGTCAGCGAGCTCGACCGTTTCATCATTGGCCAAAAGGATGCCAAACGAGCCGTCGCTGTGGCGATGCGCAACCGTTGGCGGCGTCAGCAGCTGGACTCACCCATGAAGGAAGAGGTGATGCCCAAAAACATCCTGATGATCGGCCCCACGGGGGTCGGTAAAACGGAAATATCGCGTCGGCTTGCCCGCCTCGCAGGGGCGCCGTTCATCAAGATTGAGGCTACAAAATTTACCGAAGTTGGCTACGTTGGCCGGGATGTCGAGCAGATTGTCCGCGATCTGGTCGAGATTGGAATTGGACTGGTGCGCGAGAAAAAACGCGAGCAGGTTAAGGCCAAAGCCCATCTGGCGGCTGAAGACCGGGTTTTGGATGCATTGGTGGGAAATACAGCCAGCCCCGCCACCCGCTCGAGTTTCATGAAGAAACTGCGTGAGGGCGACCTTGACGACAAGGAAATCGAAGTCGAGGTCGAGGATACTGGCTCACCTCTGGGTGGCATTGACATTCCCGGCATGCCCGGTTCGCAAATGGGCATGATTGACCTGGGTGACATCATGTCGAAAGCCATGGGCGGTCGCAAAAAAACCCGCAAAACCACGGTCAAGGAAAGTTATGAAATTCTGATTGCTGAAGAAAGCGACAAGCTATTGGATGACGAGCAGGTGGTTGCTGAAGCCATCACTGCAGTTGAAAACAATGGCATCGTTTTCCTTGATGAAATCGACAAAATTGCCGTCGCCGGAGAGCGGGGTGGCACTGTATCCCGCGAGGGTGTGCAACGTGATCTTTTACCGCTGGTTGAAGGCACAACTGTCGCAACAAAATACGGACCGGTTAAAACGGATCATGTTCTGTTTGTTGCCTCAGGGGCATTTCACGTTTCCAAACCGTCGGACCTGTTGCCGGAACTCCAGGGGCGTCTGCCGATCCGGGTCGAGTTGCGCGCCCTGACAAAGGAAGATTTTGTTCGCATCCTGACAGAGACTGAAGCGAGCCTGATCAAGCAATATGTCGCTTTGATGGGCACCGAAGACCTGCAACTCGACTTTCATGATGAAGCAATTGATGCCCTGGCAGATATTGCGGTTGAATTGAATTCGACAGTCGAAAATATCGGCGCGCGTCGCCTGCAAACTGTGATGGAGAAAGTTCTCGACAAGGTGTCGTTTGATGCGTCCGACCGAGCTGGTGAAACAATTACTGTCGACGCAGAATTTGTTCGCGAAAATGTCGGCGATCTGGCCAAAAACACGGATCTTTCCCGCTATATCTTATAGCAAGGTTGCTGAAAAAGCGTTGCAAGGGAGAAACACAAACCGATCAATCGCATAGGGGAGATAAGATTGACGCTTGTCGGAACTCCCCTGTCGCCATAAGGATGTGGGATGATTAAGCCCGCCGCAGCTGCTCTTTTTGCCATGCTCATTCTGCTTCAGTCGATGCAGTTGAGCCTTGCTGTGACCAAGGTTCCTCCGGGCAATCGCAATGCCAAACAACCTGCCATTCCTGGTGGATCTATCAAACGTACCCGCGGCACGACTTTTGAAAAAAAGTATAAGAAGATTCGCGACCTTCTGGCGCGAGATCGTAAACTCATGTCGAAGATCAAGTCTGCTGCCCGAACTCACGGCATAGATCCAATTCACATCATCGGCGCGCTGGTTGGCGAACATACCTATAATGTGGATGCCAAGGACCGCTTGCAAAGTTACTACGTCAAGGCGCTTGCCTATCTTGGTCAGGATCTGACATTTAAATATGAGCGGACAACTTTGAAGAAACTGCTGAAACAGCCGAGTTTCAGCAAATGTGCCTCAATTTCCAATGCCTATGACAAATGGACCTGTCGCGAAGCGGTTTGGAATCGACAATATCGGGGCAAGAGTTTCGCCGGTCAAAGATGGCCGAATAATCGATTCGGAGCCGTATTCTTTCAGCCTCTCTATGCGGGCCAGACCTTCGGGCTGGGACAGCTCAACCCGCTGACGGCTCTGAAAGTCAACGATATGGTTCGCGCAAAAACTCGCCGTGAACCAAAATTGTCCATCAACAACGCTCCGCTTATTTACAATACGATCATGGAGCCGGATTCATCCCTGCTCTATATGGCGGCCGTCATCCGGCACTCCATCGACTCATATGCCAACATTGCCGGGTTCGACATATCGGGCAATCCCGGGATAACCGCCACACTTTATAATTTGGGCAATGTTACGGTGCGGGCAGCAAAACTGCGCAACACCAATGCCAAGCGCAAAAACTCGGGCAAAAAGCCGATTTTGCCAAAAGAAAACTATTATGGCTGGCTGATCAATCAAAAGCAGTCAGATCTCAGATCATTGCTATGATCCGTTAGAGGTTTGCAGCAGTTCCAAAATTTGTTCAATTTGGTTTTCGTCGAGCTTATCGATATTGTGCGCCAGCAAATTGGCCATATGCGTCGCAGCCGCTGACAGGTCGGATGTATCTATCGTTATCTTCGGATCAGACAGGGAGGCCAGTTTTTGCAAGGTGTCCGCATCATCCCAGATGACGTTGAAATAACCAACTATGCGTTGGAGAAGTGCCCAGCTGGGTTGTCCGCGCCGACCATGTTCAAGAGCCGACAAATATGCCGGCGAGACACCAATCGCATCAGCCATGTCCTTTTGGGTGACCTGGCGTTGAGCGCGTAACGCACGAAGATGCAATCCCAGCGGCGTCATGATCTGTTACCGTTTGTATTTGCGAATGCGAACATAAAGCGCTCCTTCGCCACCGTGGCTGCTCTGGCTTTCCCGGTAGCCGTTGACCAATTGTGAAAAGGCCGGGAGAGACAACCATCTGGGTACATTGGTGCGCAATGCGCCACGCCCCTGATCGCCTTTACCGGTAATCACGAGGACAATTCGGTTGTTTGCCCGTTGAGCCATCTGCAGGAAATCCAGAAGAGCGAATCGCGCCCGATCCTGTGTCATGCCATGAAGATCGATGCGCGCATCGATGGCTTGACGACCTTTGCCTATATTCTTCTGGATACGGTCTTCAATGGGATGTGAAACCAGGGAAGTTGGAGGTTTTGGCGTGGATGAAGGCACCCATTGAGAAACCAAGCTCATCTGCCGGGCAGGTGATGAATTGCCAGATGAAGTGGCCTCCATCAAACGGTTCATTTCTTGTTTGAGAATGTCGCCTTTTTCATCAGAAAGTGGCGTGACGGTTTTCGCCACCTGTGTCCAAATCCGGCTGTCTTCGACCGTCAGCGCAGACTTTTTCCTAGCTATCGGATCTTCGGTATTTTTGATCCTCTTCGTGGAGAAGGCACCAACAATGCAAAACTGGCCGGGCTTCTGATCTTGCCTGCGCAAAATCCCGCTACCGAACCGGAACCCGTAAAAACATCCCCCCGCTGCGCGCCCACTATCACTGAGCCGGTATCCTGCGCCACCATCAGTCTTGCAAACTCCTTGCCTTCATCGAGAAGGTCTTCAGCGGCAGCAACCCACACGGGAATCCCATAAGAATGGAAAGCGTGATCAACTGCGAGGCTGCGTCCCGGCGTTAAAGGCACTTGCGCCGCGCCGATTGGTCCATCACCGGCGATTGTGCCTTCCTTGATAATTTTGAAGAAAATATACGAGCGATTTTTCGCCATGAATTTGTTGAGTACGCCCGGATTCGTTCGCATCCATTTGGCCAGGTGGTCAGCAGTCATTTCCTCGGCTGGAATACCGGTTTGCCGACACAATACTTTTCCAAGCGAGGTATAAGCGTGGCCCGATTTTGCCGCAAAACCGATGCGAACCGCCGTACCATCCGTCAAAGCCAGACGGGCAGATCCCTGAACGTGAACAAAATATGCATCGGTCTTGTCGTTCAGCCAGACCAGTTCCAGACCTTGTCCGTCAAGCGCGCCATTTTGAATCTCGCCGCGGTCAAAATACTCTTCGACGAGACCGTTGCGGCGACGGCCATACTGAAAGGAAACATCAAGTTGTTGCGGTCGGTTCTGATCGTCAATGTCTATCAGGTCGTGTGGCCGCCCATATAGTGGCACGCAGAATTCTTCGCTTTGTTCCAGCGCGGCAGGGAGCTCGGGTTCAAAATATCCTGTGACAAATCCGTCCATTTGCTCGAATGCACCAAACGCGTGGGGCTGAAAATTGTCTTCAAAAAACCGCTTTGCCTGTTGCCTTGATGGTGAATTGAGCGACATCCCGCGTCGTGCGCATTCGATCAGCTTGCCTTGATCAACCAGGTTTGAGGGGGAGTTGTATGGCGTTTTGAGCATGCTTTCCGCACTACGACAAAACGCTGAATGGGCCGCAACGTGGTCATCATTGTGCCAATTCGGCAAACAATCAAACGATATTGGTCCAAGCAAACAGCCCCCGGATCGCTTGACCGATTGCTGTGATTCTACCTGGTCCATGATCGCTGGATTGCTTTGGGTCTAGTCGTCGGTTGCCACAAGCTTCCAATTGGGATCACGCGACTTGATTGGGCGGGCAAAGGTCCACACGTCGATGACTTCAGCAACTTCCTGTAAATCCCCGTCAATGATTTCATCTTGATTATCAAGAGTAGCTGAAATCATTTGGCTGATGAATTTTACAGTAATCTGAGCTTCGTCCTTGCTCAATTCCGCTGCTGAGAAATCCGCCGATTCAATGCCGACAAAACTGGCTTGAACTTTTTCGCCACGTTTGGTTCTGTCGTCGATAACCGCAGCAAAATTCTCGTATACATCACGGGACAGCAGACCCTTTAAGGCGCGCTTATCCCCATCGGCAAACCCTGTGACAATCATCTCATAAGCCATTTTGGCACCGTTCAGAAACTGTTCGGGGTCAAAATTGGGGTCGCGCGACAGGATCGCCGTTAAACCTTGTTTGAGATCCTTGTTTTTGGCGGCAATTTTTGAAATGGCGGCTTCTACAGCGCTGGCCTCACCTTCCGACTTACGGCGTCTGTTGGCACCCGGCAATGTCACAACATTGTCGTCATCATCATTGCCCGTATAGGGTTCATAAGGAGGGCGTTCATTACCATTGCGGGTTCCCAATACGCTGCGCAATTTCCAGAACACAAAAAGTGCAACAGCAAGCGGCAAGAGGGTGAAAAGATCAATTTCCATAATTGTTACACAGCCTTGGTGCGGAGTTTCGTCAGGTTGTTTTTAACCTGAATTGAAATTGGTGCCTAATGACATCGATATAGGACGACTTTGATATAGGACGACAGGGCTTTTCATTCAAATGTCTTGATCAGACCTGCAATCACCGGCAACACTTCCTATATGATATAAGACTGAACAAAATAGTGAAACATCTGCCAATGCCTTTCGCCCTTGTCCCATTTCTGCTTCTTGTAGTCCCAATTGTGGAAATTGCCACCTTTATTGCAATTGGTGGTCAAATTGGCATTGCACTTACATTGCTGATGATTTTGGTGACTGCCGTTATTGGCACGATCTTGCTGCGCATCCAGGGGCTCAGCCTTATTCAGGAGATTCAGTCGAAAGTCGCCAGTGGCCAGGTTCCCGGACGCGCACTGGGTGACGGGGCAATGATCATGGTTGCGGGAATTTTGTTACTGACTCCGGGATTTGTGACAGACGGAATTGGCTTTTTACTGTTTGTACCAGCGATTCGCACCCTCATCTGGAGTTTCCTTGCTTCGCGGATAAAGGTTGCTCAGCCGGGTGTTGATCCATTTGCCCAACAACAAGGCGGTCGTTCCGATCCATTCGATGGAGACGGACAAACAATTGACCTTGATGAGGATGAATACAGCGCCGGTCCGGCCGATCCAGAATCACCCTGGAACCCTGACAACAAGCGATAATCCAAGGTTTCCTTGCCAGTAGCGCGCAGCCGTGTTAACGCCCAAGCCGATTTTACAGACAGTCGTAGCGACTGACTGTCCATGGACCCGTATTTTGAAAGCGACAAAGTTGAATGGCTAAGAAACCCACCAAAAAGGAAGCAGCAGCAAAAGAGGCCGAAGCAGCCGCAACCAATGGCGCTGGCGAAGCCCCTTCGCTGAACGTTCTTGCGCAATACATCAAGGACCTTTCTTTCGAAAACCCTCATGCACCTCATTCGCTGCGCCCGCGCGAGAACTCGCCGGAAATCAACATCAACATCAATGTGAATGCCAATCCGCTGTCGGAAACCGATTTTGAGGTCGAGCTGAAACTTGAAGCGAATGCCGGTGAAGGCGCAGACCAGATGTTCAATGTTGAATTGATTTATGCTGGTGTATTCCGCCTGACAAACATGCCCGAAGAAGCGGTTGCTCCGGCTATTTTGATTGAATGCCCTCGTTTGCTGTTCCCATTTGCACGGCAGGTTGTTGCCGATGCAACGCGCAACGGCGGATTCCCACCTTTGATGATCGATCCGGTCGATTTCGCAGCCCTGTTCCAGCAACGTATGGCGGAAGAGCAGGTCAAATCCCAAATGACCAACTGATTATCAATTCGGTCGCGATCGCATCGCTCGATGTGAGTTGAATTCAGAATTGGATGGCCGGGCTCTGCCAGCAGGGCCCGGTTTTTTATCAACTGGAATATTTTGACCAGATAGCCTTGTCGCCCAGCGTCTTAATCAGGGCGTCATGGGCACTGATTTCCACCTCGGTAAGACGTTGTGGTAATGGATGTGGTCTCTGGCGACCCGCGGTTGCTGTATCTTCGGCCAGGTTTTGCGAATCTGGTTCTGCATCTGTGGCGATTTCGAGGCTCATGCCAACCTGCCGCCCACCGGTCAGCTCGATATAAACATCAGCCAACAATTCTGAATCAAGCAGCGCGCCATGAAGGGTACGGCTGGCCCGCGATATGCCAAATCTGTCGCAGAGTGCATCCAGGCTGTTACGGGCCCCTGGAAATTTCCGCCGAGCAATTGCAAGCGTGTCGACGACTCGCGTTGTGTCGATTGGAGATTGCTTTAGCCGCGCCAGTTCTGCGTCAAAGAAACCCACGTCAAATTTTGCATTATGGGCAATAAGAGTACCTTCTGAGAAAAAGTCCTGAAACTTTGGCAATATTTCTTCAAAGCTCGGTTTGCCTTTCAGCTTTTCCAATGAGATGCCATGAATGCGTTCTGCGTCCGGGTGGATTTCACGATCGCCTGGATGAATGTATTCGTGAAACATCTCGCCCGTCGGAAATCTGTTGACCAGTTCGATGGCACCAATTTCAATAATTCTGTCACCGCTATCAGGATAGAGGCCGGTTGTTTCGGTATCGAATATTATTTCACGCATCTGGATCTGCCTGGTTCGAGTGATCAGTATGGCCCGTCTCGTCAATCGATTGTAAAACTTCCTTGATAATCTGATCCACCCGTTGCCGCGCCCAATCCAAACCTTTTGACGTGTCTATCAGATAGGTTGCTCTTTTTCGTTTTTCAGAGTCCGGTACCTGGCGTTGCAAAATCGACTGAAATTTTGCTTCATCCATACCAGGGCGGCTCATTACCCTTTCTTTTTGGACGTCTGCCGGTGCGGTCACGACAATTATGCCATCAACCCGATCTTCACGGCCCGTTTCAAACAATAGCGGAATGTCCAGAATTGCCAGTTCAACACCTTGCTGGGTCGCGGATTCGCGAAAATCCAATTCTGCCTGACGCACCAGCGGATGAACGATGGATTCCAGCTTTTTCATCGCCTTTTCATTGCCGACCACCTGTTTGCTCAACAGGCTTCGGTCGACTTCGCCGCCGCGGGTAGAACCTGGAAACTCCTTTTCGATCAATGGTGCTGCTGCGCCGGCATAAAGTTGATGCACAGTTGCATCGGAATCGTATACCGCAACACCCAAATCCCGAAACATCTGGGCCGTGGTGGATTTGCCCATTCCGATTGAACCGGTAAGCCCCAGGAATATCGTCACGGCGCTTCTCCCAAATCATCCAGCAAAATTTTGCGCAAAGGTTCATCCACCTCCGGGCGGATACCGAACCATTTTTCAAAGCCGGGAACCGCCTGATGCAACAACATTCCCAATCCGTCGACAATTGGCATTCCAAACTCTCCAGCCTGGGCAAGCAATGGTGTTATCAGCGGCGAATATACGATGTCGTGAACAATAGTCGTTGAAGCAAACCCCTTCAGATCGAGCGGGCTTTTTTGGTCATTCATGCCGATTGATGTGGTGTTGATGATGATGGCTGGAGACAACTCACCGGGTACAGCGTGAGCAATTTCGATGGCGCGGCAAGGCGGTCCAAAATGTTCCACCAATGCGTCGGCTCTGGCCAGAGTGCGATTGGCGATGACCACTTCTGAAAACCCGCGCCCCATCAGCGCGTATATCACTGCCCTTGATGCGCCTCCGGCTCCCAGAACAAGGGCAGCCTTGTTTCGATTGATTTCGCTATCCCAACCCGGATGGCGATCATCAAGATTTGCTAAAAACCCGTAGCCATCTGTGTTTGTGCCCTGCAGTCCGTTCTTCCCAAGCCAGACCGTATTGACTGCTTCCAGCGTTTGAGCGGCATCATAGGTTTTATCTACCAGATCGAAAGCGGCTTCCTTGTGCGGCACCGTAATATTGCCGCCAACAAAACCTTCATGTTCGAGATTGGTCAGAAATTGCTGCAAGTCCTCGGGAGGGCATGGCCGTTTTAGGTATTCACCAAGGATTTTATTCTTTTTGAGCCAGTAATTATGAATAAGCGGCGAGCGGGAGTGATCAACCGGCCAACCCGTGACAAAAGCTTTTTTGACGTTAGCCATCAATCGCCTCCAACCGTCTCAGCTGATCCAGAAGCGGCAGCAGAGGAAGACCGATAATCGAAAACATATCACCATCCATTGAGTCAAACAGTTGAATGCCCCGCCCCTCGATCTGATAAGCTCCAACACTGCCCAGTACACCCTCTCCCACATCGCTTAAATGTCGCCCTATGAATGCTGGTGACAAATCTCGCATTTTCATTGCGCAGGTGGTGACATGACGCCAGAGCGTTTGACCGTTTTCGGCAATGACCACTGCCGAGTGCAGGTGGTGGGTCGTACCCGACAACAACAACAGCCTTCGACGGGCTTCCTCCATGTTTTTACATTTGTGAAGCACTTGCTGTTGAAATGATAATATCTGATCACAGCCGATAACGAGAGATCCGGTGTGATGTTCGCTCACATCAACGGCTTTTGCTTCCGCCAGTATCAGGGCGCGATCTTCCGGCAGAACATCAGCTTGTGCCAAAGGGGCTTCGATCGCGCGCTCATCCAGATCAGATGCGATCTGTCCAAAGGACAGGCCTGCATCATCCAGCAATTTGGCGCGATAACGGCTCGCGGAAGCGAGAATTAAATCTTTCATTTCTGTTATTCTAAACTGTCCAAGATGGTTAGGTCCGATTACGGCGCAACGCCAGAATAGCTGCAGCGGTTTCTTCAACTGATCGCTTGGATACGTCAATCATCGGCCAGTTATTTTGTTTGCAAAGACGTCGCGTCAATGCGAGCTCCTCCTGAATCGAAGCACGATCAACATAGATGTCGCCGGTCAGATCCCGGTCAAATGCCAGCAGGCGATTCTCCCGGACCTGTAGAATGCGTTCAGCAGAAGCGACCAGCGCAACGACCAATGGTTGTTTTGCAGAAATTATTTCTGCCGGCAGATCAACACCCGGCACCAATGGAATATTGATGGTCTTGATGCCCCGCTGAGCCAGATAGATGCTGGTTGGTGTTTTGGAGGTTCGGCTGATGCCAATCAGAATAATTTCCGCTTCCTCGATATCGTCCGGCAAATTGCCGTCATCATGGGCCATCGCAAACTGCACCGCTTCGAGGCGGTCAAAATATTCTTCATCCATAGCGTGCTGCGCACCAACGCGCCCGGACATTGTATCTCCCAGGAACCCATCAAATACTTTGGTGACAGGGTCCAATACGTTGACAGCAGGAACCCCCAGGGCCTTGCAGCGATTTACCAAAATGGATTCCAGTTTCTGGTCCACCATGGTGTATAAAACAATACCGGGCGTGGCATCGACACCGTTCAAGGCCTTTTCCAGCTTCTCGGCGCTGCGCACCATTGGAGTAACATGTTCGACTGCCCGCCAATTGGTATATTGGGCGGCAGCCGCCCGTCCGGTTGTGATTAGCGTTTCACCGGTCGAATCCGAGATAAGGTGCAAATGAAAGAAAGTTTTCTTGCTGACCTTCTCGCGAGCCCTCTGAATCCAGCGTTTTACCATTCGGTCAGTTCCTGCTTTGCCAATTGTGGACGACTGTGAATAAGTCAGCACCAAATTGATAGGCACCCATTTTGCGCCCGTTGGCAACAATTTCATCCCCAGACAAACCGGCAGGGAATTAAGAATACCCCTGTGGGCAAGATTGGGGATCACTTGAGTTATCCCGGGAAGTTATAAATCCTTCATGAGGTTTACCACATAAGTTGAGTTGATAACTCATTGTTTTTAATTAGATAAATGTTTTTTCCCCGCTATTCTTTTCACCGGCGATGCAATATCCTACATAGCGACTAATGGGAGTAGAATTTTGAGATTTGGGAATTGGTTAAAATTCTCTTAATTCACAGACTCTAATAAGAATAATAAACACGTTTAATCACAGTTATTGAACGAACGTCTTGTGGAAAGTAGATCGACAATGCAAGCAGCTTACGCTCAACGTAAAGTGTTAAGAGTTCTGGCTGGAGAGACACTATCCACTCCACCGGTCTGGATGATGCGTCAGGCTGGTCGTTATCTGCCAGAATATAAAAAGGTGAGGAAACAGGCGGGTGGCTTTCTCGATCTGTGTTATAATCCGGAGCTTGCGGTTGAAGTAACATTACAACCGATACGACGCTTTGGCTTTGATGCAGCCATATTGTTTTCTGACATATTGGTTATTCCAGATGCACTTAAAGTCGGTGTGCGATTTGAAGAAGGTCGTGGACCTATCGTTGAGACTGTCGATCAGGCGCGAATTGCTGAGTTGGCATCGACAGGTGTGATGGAGCATCTGGCACCGGTCCTGGGGACTGTGGCTCGACTGCGTGAAGAATTACCTGATGAAACTACCCTGTTGGGTTTTTGTGGAGCGCCCTGGACAGTCGCTACCTACATGATTGCCGGACATGGGACGCCAGATCAGGGACCGGCTCGTCAGTTTGCGCTGAATTTTCCCGAAGCATTTCAGGGGTTGATGGATGTATTGGTCGACGCATCGGCACAATATCTGATTGGTCAAATAGACGCTGGAGCTGATGCTGTTCAGATTTTCGATTCCTGGGCATCCGTTCTTGATGAGGATCAGTTTGAAAAATGGTGTATTGAGCCGGTGAGGCAGATAGTGGAACGGGTGAAATCCGAACGCCCGCAGGCTAAAATCATTGGATTCCCAAAGGGAATTGGTGCTTTTTATTCCGGTTATGCTGCAGCAACGGGCGTCGATATGATTGGGCTGGACTGGACCCTGCCCATGTCATTTGCGCAACAGCTACAAAACCAGACACCAATTCAAGGCAATTTGGATCCAAAACGGCTGATTGCTGGTGGCCGGGCACTTGATGAAGGCGTAGATGCTATTTTATCAAATCTGGCCAATGGACCTCTGGTATTCAATCTGGGGCATGGCATCACGCCTGAGACGAATATCGCGCATGTGGAGCAAATGGTGGCTCGAGTACGTGGAAATCAACCCCAGAGGGCTTAAAATGGATTTATGGGTAAAGGCGTTTCACATAATTGCCGTCATCTCCTGGATGGCGTCATTGCTCTATCTGCCGAGATTGTTTGTCTATCATTGTGGTGCTGAAACCGGATCGGTTCAGTCAGAAACCTTTAAGGTGATGGAACGTCGTCTGCTCAAAGCTATTGCTACACCATCGATGATTGCGACGTGGATCTTTGGACTATGGATTGCATCGCTGTACGACGTCTGGGCGGATCCTTGGTTTATGATAAAATTGGTCTGTGTACTGCTGATGACGGTAATGCATTTTCTGTATGCAAAATGTGCCCGATCTTTTGCCACGGACAGCAATCGAAAAGGCGAAAAATACTATCGGGTGATCAATGAGGTTCCGGCCGTTTTGATGATCATTATCGTGATTATGGTTGTCGTAAAACCATTCTAGTCGATTGGCGATCTGTTATTTTTTGCTTGCAGTCTGGAGCCAAGGCCTCTATTTGCAAATTCACCAGCTGTGCTATCGCCCCATTCGGGGTCCTGCCTTATTAGCATGAAGCCCTTTCATTGATGATTGCTCTTCCCGACTAGTCGGACTGGTGTTTTCCCCTGCAGGTGTCAACACCTGCCCATTGGTTATTTGGATTATAGTATGGAACAGATGAAGCTCCAGGAATTAAAAGAAAAGTCTCCCAAGGAATTGTTGTCCTTTGCGGAGACCATGAATGTTGAAAATGCCAGCACTCTGCGCAAGCAGGAGTTGATGTTTGGCATTCTGACCAGCCTTGCCGAACAGGATACAGAGATTATCGGGCAAGGTGTGGTGGAAGTACTACAGGATGGTTTTGCCTTCCTGCGATCCCCCGGCGCTAACTACCTGCCCGGGCCCGATGATATTTATGTATCGCCTTCACAATTGCGAAAATTTTCCCTGCGCACCGGCGATACGGTGGAAGGTCCGATTCGGAGCCCACAGGATGGTGAACGTTATTTTGCTCTGTTGAAAGTCAACAGCGTCAATTTTGATGATCCAGAAAAGATCAAGCACAAGGTTCATTTTGATAACCTGACACCGCTTTACCCTGAAGAACGTTTCCACATGGAGATCGATGATCCCGAAGCCAAGGATCTGTCGGCCCGCGTGATCGATCTGGTTGCTCCTCTGGGTAAAGGACAGCGCGGTTTGATTGTCGCCCCTCCACGAACGGGTAAGACGGTTTTGCTGCAAAATGTTGCCCATTCAATCGCCATAAATCACCCGGAAGCTTATCTGCTTGTATTGCTGATCGACGAGCGGCCAGAAGAAGTGACCGACATGCAGCGATCGGTAAAAGGCGAAGTTATCTCTTCTACTTTTGACGAGCCGGCAACGCGTCACGTACAGGTTGCCGAAATGGTCATTGAGAAAGCCAAACGCCTGGCTGAACATGGACGCGATGTTGTTATCCTTTTGGATTCCATTACCCGCCTGGGGCGCGCCTACAATACGACTGTACCATCTTCCGGTAAGGTGTTGACAGGTGGTGTGGATGCCAATGCCCTGCAACGTCCGAAGCGATTCTTCGGAGCCGCCAGAAATATTGAAGAAGGTGGATCACTTACCATTATCGCAACGGCTCTGATTGATACGGGCAGTCGCATGGACGAAGTCATCTTTGAAGAGTTCAAAGGTACCGGTAACTCTGAAATCGTGTTGGATCGCAAGGTTGCCGACAAGCGGACCTATCCGGCGATGGATATTTTGAAATCCGGGACACGCAAGGAAGACCTGTTGATTGAAAAAGCTGATCTGCAGAAGATATTTGTGCTGCGCCGGATCCTGTCTTCGATGGGCAATACGGATGCCATAGAATTTCTGATCGACAAGCTTAAACAAACCAAAAACAATGCAGAGTTTTTCGATTCAATGAACACCTGATGCGTTGATTAGTCTGGATAGATTCGGTCCCGCATCAATTTTTTAAGGTCAATATTTTGACTGATACGATTTTTGCACTTTCCAGCGGGGCCGTACCCAGTGGAGTGGCCATAATTCGTCTGTCAGGCTCTTTGGCATTTGAAATTGCCAGCAGCGTCGTGGGCAAATTGCCCCTGCCTCGTCAGGGTAAGTTGCTGGATTTGGTTGAACCGGGCTCTGGCAATTTAATCGATCGTGGCCTGGTGTTGGTCTTTCCCGGTCCGGCCAGCTTTACCGGCGAAGATGTTGTTGAATTTCAGTGTCACGGAAGTCGGCCGGTGATCAGCAAGTTGTTTGATACTCTTGGTGGCTTCGAACATTGTCGCATGGCTGAAGCCGGTGAATTTTCTCGCCGGGCTTTTGAAAACGGTAAACTTGATCTGACAGAAATTGAGGGTCTTTCAGACCTGATTGCTGCTGAAACCGAAGCGCAACGGGTTTTGGCCTTACGCCAATCTGGAGGCCAGTTGCGCGCGCTTTATGAGGGTTGGCGCAAAGATTTAATCCGCAGCCGAGCCTTAATAGAGGCAGAGCTGGACTTTTCAGACGAAGAAGATGTGCCAGGCGGCGTTAGCGACCAGGTCTGGAAGATGGTCCTGGAATTGTCATCCGCAATTGAGAAGCACCTGGATGATGACCGAAACGGTGAAATTGTTCGTGACGGCTTTAGAATTGTATTAACTGGCCCGCCAAATGCCGGGAAATCCAGCCTTTTAAACGCATTGGCAAAGCGTGATGTGGCGATTGTAACTCCGATTGCCGGAACCACCCGCGATGCAATTGATGTCAATCTCGACCTCGATGGCATGAAGGTTACGGTGACGGATACGGCAGGCATGCGGCAAAGCGATGACATGGTGGAGCAGGAGGGGATCCGAAGAGCGACTTTAGCTGCCGATCAGGCTGATCTTGTGCTTTGGCTACAGACTCCGGGAGAACCGTCAGACTCCTTGCCTCCAGATAATGCGATTCGGGTTTGGACAAAATCTGACCTGGTTCAGTCCGAATCAATTAACGGTACATTAACCATAAATACGATGGATGATGATGGCTTGGATACGCTGATGGATTTTTTACATCAGCAACTCAAGTCGGTTTCCAAGGTAAATGAAAGCCCGGTCGTGATGCGACAGCGGCATCGAAGTGCTTTGGAAGATTGCCAAAAATGCCTCAAGCTTGTGGTTGGCAGCAGCGACGATATTGAAATCCGCTCTGAATATTTACGCCAAGCTGCCGACCATTTGGGTATGATTACCGGTCGCGTCGATGTTGAAGACTTGCTTGATGTTATTTTTTCGGAATTTTGCGTTGGGAAATAGCTGTCTCATGATTCACGTGAAACATTTATTCCTGATCTGCGAACCTGGCGCATAGCAATTGTTTCACGTGAAACGAATCTTTTGACCACTACAAGTACAGGTCTTATAGGAACTTCATCCTTTATCTGGATTGGCCGAACAGAATGAACGATCTGAATTTTGATGTTGTTGTGGTTGGCGGGGGTCATGCCGGCACTGAAGCTGCATCTGCGTCGGCGCGCATGGGTGCTCGTACCGCACTGGTTACCCTCAGCTGCAAGACAATTGGTACACTGTCCTGCAATCCTGCCATCGGTGGGCTTGGAAAAGGTCATCTTGTTCGAGAAATTGATGCGTTGGACGGTCTGATGGGGCGGGTGGCAGACGCTTCGGGTATTCAGTTTCGCATGCTAAATCGAAGAAAAGGACCGGCCGTGCGTGGCCCACGCACCCAGGCTGACCGGCACCTCTATCTGGAGGCCATGCAGTCTGCACTGGCCGAACACACAAATTTGGAAATCATAGAAGGAGAAGCTGCCCAATTGCTGCATACCAATGGTGCAATTGAAGGCCTAATGTTGGCCAGCGGTCAGGTGATATGTGCGCCTGCTGTTGTGCTTACCACCGGAACCTTTCTGCGCGGATTGATCCATATTGGTGAAAAAACCATACCCGCCGGACGGATGGGAGAAAAACCGGCCGTCTCGATGGCAGAGTCTCTTGATGCCTTGGAATTACCGCTGGGACGTTTGAAAACTGGAACACCGGCTCGTCTGGATGGTCGTACGATTGAATGGGATTGTCTGGAAATGCAGGCGGCGGATGATCCTCCAGAACCGTTTTCTACCCTGACTGATAAGATCAGAGTCCCACAGATTGAGTGTGGCATTACTCGAACCAACAGCCAGACCCATGAAATAATAAGGCAAAATGTGCACCGATCCGCCATGTATTCCGGCCAGATTGAGGGAGTAGGCCCGCGCTATTGCCCTTCCATTGAAGACAAAATCGTCAAGTTTGGTGAGCGGGACGGCCATCAGATATTTCTCGAACCGGAAGGTCTTGATGATCATACGATCTATCCAAATGGTATTTCGACTTCTCTGCCCGAAGATGTGCAAATGCAATTCATATCCACTATTGCAGGCCTCGAGAAGGCAAAAATCCTGCAACCAGGCTATGCGATTGAATATGATTATGTTGATCCGCGTAGTTTGAAGCCGACATTGCAAACTCATGCGTTGAACGGCTTGTTTCTGGCCGGTCAAATTAACGGGACAACAGGATACGAGGAAGCAGGGGCGCAAGGGCTGGTTGCAGGGCTGAATGCAGCGTCTCTGGCTGGATCAGGGTCATCTATTACCTTCAGCCGAACCCAGTCATACATTGGCGTTATGATTGATGACCTGGTCACACGGGGCGTGTCAGAGCCCTATCGTATGTTTACTTCACGGGCGGAGTATCGGTTGAGCCTTCGGGCCGATAATGCTGATCAACGTCTGAGCCCGATTGGAATCGACATTGGATGTGTTGGATCAGAGCGACAAATTCAGTTTAGGAACAAGGCCAGCAGGTTGAAACAGGGACGCACCTTGTGTGAATCGCTGTCTCTGACGCCGAATGAAGCCAGAAAACACGGATTTGCAATCACCATGGACGGGGTGCGGCGTTCAGCTTTTGAGTTGATGAGCTATTCTGAGATTGGATTTGAGGATCTTAAGGGCGTCTGGCCCGAACTGGGCTCAATTAACGATTCGGATGCCAAACAAATCGAAATTGATGCAGGATACGCTGTTTATATGGAACGCCAGCAGGCAGACATTGATATAATTGCGCGGGATGAAGCTCGCACTATCCCTGAAAATTTTGATTATGATGTTCTATCTGGTTTGTCCAACGAACTTAAGCACAAGTTGAAAATGGTGAAACCGGCCTCAATTGGTCAGGCGGGCCGAATTGATGGCATTACGCCGGCCGGACTAACCCTGATCCTGGCTCATTTAAGAAAGCAGGAAACTCAGAACAACAAAGTTGCTAAGGGCCAGAAGAGGGCTGGGCGTTGATTGGGGACGTCAAGAGTGTTTCACGTGAAACACAACAACGACTCACAGATTTTCACGATCTTCTGGTTCAGTGGCAGGCCCGCATAAATCTGATCGCGCCTTCAACAGTCAATCAAATCTGGCAGCGCCATATCTTTGATTCCCTGCAAATCTGCGAGGTGCTGGAGGATGCTGAAACCGTTGTTGATATTGGCAGTGGCGCTGGATTTCCAGGATTGGTCATTGCCATGATGCTGGCTGAAAAGGGAGCCGGAAAGGTGCATCTGGTTGAGAGCAACGGCAAGAAATGTGCCTTTATGAATGCGGTTATCCGTAAAACCGGTCTTCGGGAGGCTGGTGTGGATGTTCAAGTGGTGAACGACCGTATTGAAAATGCCTTACCGCATCTTGCCGCGCCAGATGTGATCACCGCCCGGGCACTTGCTCCGCTTAATGAATTGTTAACCTTAACGCAGGGTTTTTTGTCTTCTGGTGCCATTGGAGTATTTCCCAAGGGGCGTGGCCATGCGGAGGAAATCAAACATGCCCGAGAACACTGGGAATTTGATATTGTTCAATCAGACAGCCAGTTGGAAGATGGGTCTGTGATCCTAAAAATATCTGCATTACGAGCACGATGAGACTATCATTTTCGGTGGCAGCGTTTAGGACTGTGCCATGCAGAATAACGCTGTGATGCGGATCACTTAATGAGCATAAATCGCGATATCCGACCAAGAACCATCGCTCTTGCCAATCAGAAGGGCGGGGTAGGCAAAACCACAACCGCCATCAATCTAGCAACCGCCCTGGCGGCGATTGGCGAGGAAGTTTTGCTGATCGACCTGGATCCCCAGGGAAATGCCAGCACCGGTTTGGGTATCGGCCGGGATGAGCGCGATGCTTCAACCTATGATCTGCTGATGGGCACAAAAAGTTTGATCGAAGTGGTTCAGAAAACCGCGGTTCCAAGACTTAGCATTGCTCCGGCAACCCTGGATCTATTGGGTGTCGAAATGGAGATAGCGTCGCAATCCGATCGTCCCTACAGGCTGAAGAAGGCGATTGCCGGTCATCTGGGCCGATCACCAGACTTCACCTATATCCTGATCGACTGCCCTCCCTCGCTTAATCTGTTGACGCTGAATTCATTGGCCGCGGCGGATTCCATTTTGGTACCTCTGCAGGCTGAGTTCTTTGCCCTTGAAGGCCTTAGTCAGCTACTGCAGACCGTCGAGCAGGTCAGATCGACTATAAATATGAGACTATCGATTCAAGGTGTTGTGATGACCATGGTCGACAGACGCAACAATCTCTCTGGACAGGTAATTCAGGATGTTCGCGAAACCTTGGGCGATCTTGTCTACGAGACCACGATACCAAGAAATGTGCGGATATCCGAAGCTCCTTCCTTCGGCAAACCGGTTTTGCTGTATGATATGAAATGTGCGGGAAGCCAGGCCTATTTGCAGCTGGCTTCGGAACTGATCCAACGGGAAAAACAACTGCAATCTGCGTTGAATAAGTGATGCAGACTTTAGCTGATAAAGGCGGAAACGATCATGGCTGATGAACCATCCAAAGCGAGACTGGGCAGGGGTCTGGCCGCGCTGATTGGAGAAATGGATAAGCCGGTTGCAGCTGGTGCTGCGGAGGCCGGGGAATCTACCGAAACTAAAATTGTTACCGACAGGGTTGTTCCGATCGAAACGATCAGGGCCAATCCAAACAATCCGCGCCGGCATTTTTCGGAAGAAGATCTGGAAGACCTTTCCAGATCGATTGCCGAGCATGGGGTGATTCAACCTATCCTGGTGCGCTCCGCACGGCCGAGTCAGGATCCGGATAACATAGTTGATTATGAAATTATTGCCGGCGAGCGTCGCTGGAGAGCCGCTCAAAGGGCGGGCATTCACAGCGTCCCAATTCTGTTGCGTGAGGTCGATGACCGACAGGCCCTGGAGCTGGCGATTATTGAGAATGTTCAACGGGCAGATCTTGATCCTGTTGAAGAGGCCTTGGGCTATCGCCAACTCATGGATGACCATGACTACAGGCAGGCCGATCTCGGCAAGGTGATTGGAAAGAGCCGCAGCCATGTTGCCAACACGTTGCGACTGTTGAATTTGCCAGCATCTGTTCAAGCCATGTTGTCTTCAGGAACTCTGTCATCCGGTCATGCTCGCGCTTTGATTCCCATGGAATCTCCGGAAGCACTCGCCAAACGCATTGTGGCAGAAGGCCTGTCAGTCCGTCAGGTGGAACAACTGGCAGCTCAAAATACGCGGTCGTCGAAATCAACCGAGGGTGAGTCAGGCAAAAGCGCCAAGGACGCAGATACAATGGCATTGGAAAACCGGCTCACTGATGCATTGGGTCTGAAAGTTTCAATCAACCACAAGTCGAGTGGAAAGGGCCGGGTTACCATCGATTATAAAAGCCTGGATCAACTGGATGCACTGACTGGCAAATTGGCGTCCGACTAATTCCGGTAAAGCGCTACCGCCGTGATTGTCGGGCTTCAATGGCGATTGCGAGCAGAGCAGTGGACGTTAGAGGAACCGCCAAGGCGCTGTTTTTGCGAGTTTCCAATGACACAGTCTCAAGCCGCTGCAACCCGCGTTCAAGCGCCGCCAGTCGCCAAATTGACAATGCGCTGGTCACCTTGTCCTTGCGTTGAAAATTGATCGGTGGGCGCATTGTATTGATCAGCGAGGACGCTGCCTGACCGCCAGAATCCATTCTTGACCGGGCTAGATGCAACATTTGAAAATGTCGCTGCATGGCGTTCACCACCTGAAATACGGCAGTTCCTCTGGCGATCAGTCTTTTGAATGTGTGTTCCATCAAGGCGATGTCGCCGGTGCTTGCGGCATCCACGACCGCATCCAACGCCAATACGGAAGCATCGCCCACAATCTGATTGACATCATCGAGAGTGATCGTTCCTGCCTCAGCTGCATACAAACAGAGCTTTTGAACTTCACCACGCGAAGCCATTCGATTATCGCCCAGCAGACCGGTCAACGCCTGCCGTGCGTCGGGGTCAATGGTCAGTCCAGAATCACCGAGCTCCTGGTCTATTACAATCCTGAGGGCCTGAACCTGATCTTGATAGCAGGGTAGTGCGACAGCGCTGGGGGCATTTTCGATTCGTGACCGTAACGGCGAAGACTTTTTCAGGTCACCCGCCTCAATGATCACCAAGCTATCAGTTGGCGGCTGGTCAAGAACCGGTTGAATGGCATTGGCCAGGTTTTTTTGAGTTGAGCCCTTTATGTGCACCAGGCGGTTGCCGCCAAACATTGAAACGGTATGCGCCTCATCAGCAATCCGTTGGGGATCGGCTGCGGCATCATCTGCATCCAGAACAATGGTTGAAAACGGATCGTCTATATCTGCCCCGCATTGCTTGGCCAACGCAGTGGCACGTTCCGACACAAGTCCGGCATCTGGTCCATAGAACAGACATACCCGATGAGCGAGATTGGGCTGCTTGAGATATCGATCAACCTCGTGGTTTTTTACCTGGGCCAATCGTCTGCCTGCTATTGCTTGGCCAATGACTGGCCGATTGCCAGCCTGATTTGCCGGGCGACATCCTTGGCAGCGCGATTTTCAGCGTCCCGCTGGGCTCGTTCATTGGCAAATTTCTGTGGTGTTTTGTCAAAACTGGCCACGCCACGACGCGTGCCGCTTGAAACGTCATCGCGGGTGATTGTGTTGGTCAGATGGTAGGTAGCAGTAACTGCAACCTGAGCAGAAGTTGGTGACAGGGAGTTATTTTCGATGGCCAGTGATCTGGAGCCGGTAACAACTTTGAGACTCAAGTGGAGGTTTCCACCAGGTTCGAGTTGGCCTCCGTTTAACTCAAACATCAGATTATTGCGCACCTGTTGTGCCACCCGCTCATTTACCGGACTGACAGCAATGGTCTTCATCACGGCTGCGACAGACTGGGATGTTCCATTGTCCGAAGCTTCGGAAGCCGCCCGCGTCGCATTAAGCGGTTTGATGGTGCAGGATGCGAGAAGCATCATCAGGCCAACCGCTCCGACCAGATGCGAGACCGGGGACAATTCAGACGACCACATTGACAATTCTCCCAGGCACAACAACAACCTTCTTTGGTCTCTTACCAGAAAGGGCGTTTTGTACAAAGTGCTCTAACAATACGGCTTCCTCAACACCCTGTTTGTCCAAATCCAGTGGAACTGTAATCTCACCACGCTTCTTGCCGTTGATCTGCACAGGGAGAGTAATCGCGTCCTCTACCAGCATGGATTCATCCAGTTCAGGCCAAGCGGTCGTGGAAACCATTCCTTCCAGATTCAAGACTTTCCAGCATTCTTCAGCCAGATGAGGCATCATGGGAGCTATCATTTGGAGCGTCATTGCCATCGTCATGTTCAAAGTATCAGTGGCGACTGTGTCGGATTTTTGGGCCTGCTCAATTTCATTTACCAATGAATAAATCTGCGCCACCGCCGAATTATACCGCAAGCCAGGAATCATCTCGTCGATGCGGGCGAGCGTTTTGTGGGCAGATTTGGCCAATCCAAGACTGGCGGCATCCTGACCTGCATTTTCTGGCCGGGCGGCGACATTATGTACCAGACGCCAGATTCGTTGAACAAACCGGTGGGCGCCCTCGACCCCGGCTTCGGTCCAGATAACATCTCTGTCGGGCGGCGAATCGGACAAGACGAACCAACGGGCAGTGTCAGCGCCAAAGGTTGCGATAATGTCGTCAGGATCCACCGTATTTCGTTTCGACTTCGACATTTTTTCAATGCCACCAATGGCAACAGGGTCGCCAGTTACGGCGTGGCGAGCAACGCGATTGCTGCCCTCACCTGTGATATCAATTTCGCTTGGTTGCAACCAACCACCATCTTTGGACTTATATGTTTCGTGAACCACCATGCCTTGGGTAAAAAGGCCCTTGAATGGCTCTTGGATATTCATGTGCCCGGTAATCGACATCGCTCTGGCAAAAAAGCGTGAATAGAGTAGATGCAAAATGGCATGCTCGATGCCGCCAATATACTGGTCGACAGGCAACCATCGATTCGCTGCCGGAACATTAGTTGGTGTCGGCGATTTCGGATCAATAAAACGGGCAAAATACCACGATGAATCTACAAATGTGTCCATCGTGTCGGTTTCGCGTTTTGCCGGTTTTCCGCAAGATGGACATTCCACATCGCGCCACGTCGGATGGCGATCAAGCGGATTTCCCGGCACGTCAAAGGTAACATCTTCAGGTAAAACCACCGGCAGATTTTCGGCTTTTTCGGGAACAATTCCGCAGTCCTCACAATGGACAATCGGGATCGGGCAGCCCCAATAACGCTGACGCGAAGCTCCCCAATCTCGCAACTTATAGTTGATTTCCCCAGCGCCCTGAGGTTCATTGTTCAGCAGTTGGGTATTCAACTTTTCAATTGCCGCCGCGATGGCATCATCTTTGCTAAGGCCATTCAAAAACCCGGAATTTACCAAAACACCGTCGCCCAGATAGGCCATATCTTCGACTTCATAGGCCAGGTCGGGAGTTTTCGGATCGGCAATGACAGGGATTACATCAAGGTCATATTTGCGGGCAAAGTCGAGGTCACGTTGGTCGTGCGCCGCGCAACCAAAAACCGCACCGGTTCCATATCCCATCAGTACAAAATTTGCCACATATACCGGCAGCACGCGGCCTTGCAAAAACGGATGAACGACGGTCAAGCCAGTGTCGAATCCACGTTTTTCAGCGGTTTCGATGGCAGCTACCGACGTTCCAATTTTACGACAATCGTCGATAAATTCTGCCAGCTCTGAATTTTCTTCCGCCAGTTCGAGTGATAGGGGATGTTCGGCGGAAAGAGCCATAAATCCGGCACCAAAAAGAGTGTCGGGACGGGTTGTAAATACCTCAATTTCCGAGATTGACTTGGCTGTAGTCTCAGTTAATTGAAAACGAACCCGAGCTCCTTGTGACTTACCAATCCAGTTGGCTTGCATCAATTTTACTTTGGCTGGCCATTGATCCAATTCGTCAAGACTGCTCAACAAGTCTTCGGAGAAATCTGAAATCTTGAAAAACCATTGGGTCAACTCGCGCTGCACGACTTCGGCGTTGGAGCGCCAGCCTCGCCCATCGATTACCTGCTCGTTGGCAAGTACTGTCATGTCTACCGGATCCCAGTTGACCTTGGCGTTCTTGCGGTAGACGAGACCTGCATCCAGAAAATCGAGAAAAAGTGTTTGCTGTTGCGCGCAATAATCGTCATCACATGTGGCAAATTCGCGCGACCAGTCGAGCGACAGACCCATCGATTTCAGTTGCGAACGCATTGAATCAATATTTTGATAGGTCCACCCTTTCGGATGAGTGTTGTTTTGCATGGCAGCGTTTTCGGCTGGCATGCCGAAAGCGTCCCAACCCATGGGATGCAGGACTTCAAAACCCTTGGCGCGCTTGTAGCGGGCGATCACATCTCCCATCGCGTAATTGCGGACATGGCCCATGTGAATGCGGCCAGACGGGTAAGGAAACATCTCGAGGACATAGTAAGTTTCCTTGTCCCCGTCGGGAACGGTGCTGGTCTGGAAGATATTTTCTTCGTCCCAACGCTGTTGCCACTTCTGTTCTACGGATCTCGCGTTATAACGCTCACTTGCCATTTCTCGGATCTTCATCAAAAAGGGAGTTGTTTGGGCTGCTAGTGACCAGAAATGTGTTTGCAGGTCAACTCTTTGTCGCAGTGTGTCGGCCCAAATCTGAAGGAGAAAGGTCCATTGGACTCAAATCATAAATTGCAAGAGGTTTTGGACGGCATTTCTTCGGCTGAAAAACAAGCAGGACGCAAATTGGGTGATACCCGGTTGATTGCTGTTTCGAAGACATTTGCCGGAGACCAGATCGAACCCGTTCTGCGAGCTGGCCACCGCATATTTGGTGAAAACAGAGTTCAGGAAAGCCAACAGAAATGGCCGCAACTTATCCAAAAGTATCCGGATGTCGAACTGCACCTGATTGGCCCACTGCAATCCAATAAAGCTGCAGACGCAGTTGCCCTGTTTGACGTCATTCACACCGTAGATCGTGAAAAGATTGCCAAAGCGCTGGCAGCAGAAATGTCGAAGCAAGGTAAAAAGCTGAAGCTATTCGTGCAGGTAAATACCGGGTTGGAAGAGCAGAAGGCCGGTATTGCACCCGACAAGGTGATAGACTTTGTAAACGATTGTCGAACCGTTCACGATCTGGAGATATCGGGGCTTATGTGCATCCCGCCATTTGACGACAATCCCGGCCCGCATTTTGCTCTGCTTCGAAAGCTGGCAAAACAGGCAAATGTTGAAGAATTGTCGATGGGCATGTCGGGAGATTATCAACTGGCGATTGAATTTGGCTCAACCTGTGTGCGGGTTGGCAGCGCCATATTCGGAACCCGCTGATTCGGTTCCAGCAGGTTAGCCAATCAGATCGCTCTGACAGGTACTGGCGCGGTCGGTCTTCCAGGCACGGGCCAGCCATCCACGACCGAAACGCCGGTCTGACAGACCGGCAATGTCGTCGATACCGTAAAAGTCAAAGCAATTGGCACCTCGTTTCCAGATTTCAAAACAATGAGGGTTGGGATCATCGGATTGGCTATATGTGAAACACAGAACAGGCCCGATAAAATCCATCACCCCATGCATGGTGCTGTCGTCTTCAACATATGTACTGGTCATGTTGCTGTGCAGTTGTTCCGACCAGCGCGCTCCACTTGAATATTCACCAATCAGACTGTGGCCCAATAACTGGATTTGGATTTCCGAAGGAGAAAGCGGTCCGGGCGTGAACTGGGCTTGCGCAAGACTGTTGCTCAGGGAAGATACAAACAGGAGGAATATGATCCCGGCGTTTGACATTTTTAGCGATGCCGCTAAAAGGTGGCGCATGTTGATGAAGGCTATCAAAACCAAGACGACCTTTTAGCCGCTCCCTCCCGCGCTCTCCCGGGAAGGAGAGGTGCTAGCGCAGTGCGCATTAGGAGAGTTAGGAGCAAAACCACCATGGGTTACAGAATTGCAGTTGTTGGTGCCACAGGCAATGTGGGCCGCGAAGTGCTATCGATATTGGCGGAACGGGAATTTCCGGCGGACGAAGTTGTTGCGCTGGCGTCTCGCCGTAGCCAGGGAACTGAAGTTTCATTTGGTGACAAGACCCTCAAAGTCAAAGCGCTGGAAAGCCATGACTTTGCCAAATCCGATATTGCAATCATGTCGGCGGGTGGATCGTTGTCGACCGAATGGGGGCCAAAGATTGGCCGGACCGGCTGCATCGTTATCGATAATTCATCAGCATTTCGCTATGATCCGGATGTTCCGTTGATCGTGCCTGAGGTCAATGCAGACGATGTTGTTGGCTTTTCTAAGAAAAATATCATCGCCAATCCAAATTGTTCAACTGCTCAGTTGGTTGTCGCCTTGAAGCCTCTGCACGATAAAGCGACTATCAAGCGGGTGGTGATCTCGACCTATCAGTCAGTATCCGGGGCAGGTAAAGAGGCCATGGAAGAGCTGTTTAATCAGACTCGCGCAGTATTTGTTGCCGACCCTGTTGAGGCCAACAAGTTTACCAAACGCATTGCCTTCAACTGCATTCCGCATATCGACGTGTTCATGGATTCCGGTGAGACCAAGGAAGAGTGGAAAATCACCGCTGAGACGAAAAAGATGCTCGATCCGAAAATCAAAGTTACTGCAACTGCAGTTCGCGTTCCGGTCTTCGTGTCTCATTCGGAAGCGGTCAACATTGAATTTGAAAATGAGATTTCAGCTGACGAGGCCCGCGAAATTCTGCGTCAGGCGCCCGGTTGTCTGGTTGTCGATAAGCGCGAAGACGGCGGTTATGTAACTCCCTACGAAGCTGCAGGCGAAGATGCCACCTATATTTCTCGCATTCGCGAAGATTCAACAATCGATAATGGACTGAATTTGTGGGTTGTTTCCGACAACCTGCGCAAAGGCGCCGCACTCAACACGGTGCAGATTGCTGAACTGCTGATTAATCGCGGCTTGTTGCAAAACCAACGCGCCGCCTGAACTCGGCCGGATCAAGATTTAGGCTGGCTCTAAAACAGCCAGCCTTCTTTTTTGGGTTTTTCCTCACCAGTTTCCGGGCCAATTCCTGGATCGTCGGGACGATGATCAATAACTCCGTCCTTGTCCACGTCCAGATCGGCTTGATGATAGGGTGAGACCGGATCAGTGGCGTCGGAGAGTGTGGAATTGACCTCGGTCGCAGTGTCCTGGAAATCTGGTTCAGTTGCATCGACATTATCGTTTTCAGGCTGTGCCTTGGCCGGCTCGAGAATGACGATTTCAGCGTCACTTACGTCTTCATTACTTGCCGATTTGACACCAGGTGTTTCGTCTGTGTCGACCGGTGACAGATCGACGATTTCAATTTCCTGAAGAGGTTCATTTGCCAAACGACTTAAATCAAGCGTTTCCTTGTGAGCGCCGAGTTGATGCATTGGCGCCTTCCATTCAAAAGCATCGAGGCGCCCGGTATTCGGCGAACAGGGCATCCATTCATCAAAAACCACGCCTTCGGCGATCCAGGCAGGGTCCTTGCCGGCGGATACCGCTCGGGACAACCACTCGCGGACCCGGCCGCGATCTCCATATTCGGCCTGTTCAATATCCGCCATCAACAAACAGGCCCGTTCGCTGGCCGAATCCCGGAGAATTTTTTCCATTGCGTCACGGGCGGCCTTGAACTCACCAGCATCAAGGCAGGCTTTGGCAATGGCAAACAATCCTTCACGATCATCCTGGGCATTGGCCGTAAGCTTGCGCGCCCGAACCAGGCGCTGGGCGGCTGATTCGCCGGCATTCAAATTGACATAGGCGTCAGCAATATCCGGATGGGATGTTGCCCGCCAGGAAGTCTCAAGAATTTTGCCGGCCTTGCGACTGTCGTTCAGGCGGACCAAGAGGCGTGCACAAACTGTCGCTGCGGGCGCTAGATCTGGAGCCAGTTTACAGGCGGCCAGCGCGTTGATTCTGCCCTGTTCGGGTTCACCCTCTTCCTGCTGCATTGCCAATGCCGTAAGGACCACTGCCTTTTTGCGATTGTATTCTTCTTTTTCAAACACGTTGGATGAGCGGTTCAGATCAAGCGTTCTGATAGCTTCTTCCCATTGTCCAGAAATGGTCTGCATCTTAAGAACGGCTGTTGCCGCCCAGGGCGTACCCGGTGCCAGATTGTTTGCTTCCTTGGCGAAGTGGGCGGCTGCTTCTACGGCCCCTTCTTTTTCTGCTTCCAGATAAAGCCCGCGCAAACCAAGCAGTCTTGTTTGATCACTTTCCAGCATCGCATTAAATTGTTGGCGGGCCGCAGGTCGGTTGTCCTCCAGCAGCGCGGTTTGGGCTTCCAGCATTGCCACCAGAGGTTCTTCGTCGAGAAGTTTTGCCGAATCTTTGGCCAATTGCTTCGCCAGGGGAATATTGCCGGCACCCGCTGCAACGAGACCTTTTGAAAGCGCGGCAAAACCTTTGTCACGTCGGCGGCCACTGCGCCACCGACCGAAGGCTTTTGGCGAATTAATAATGTTGAAAAAACACCACCAGGTAACAATGGAGGCAAAGAATACAACGCCGAGAACCAGGATCAGGGTAATCAGGTCGAATTCATAGACCTGTCCCTGATTCAACCAGTCCCATTGCACTGCTACTGTGCCGGGATTGTCAGCAAGCCAGGCAAAGCCGAAGGCAATTGCAAACAGCAACAGGATAAAGGCGGCGATACGAAACATATTACAAGTGCTCCTAGGGGGCGCTAATCAGTCAGAATTATTGAGTGGCTGTCGATTGAAGAAAGGATTGCACTGAATTGGATATCAATTCATCTGCAATAATTCGCGATTGCAACTGATCTTGCCATTGGCTCGACACCGACTTACCGGCTTCGGGGAGAGAACTCCACAATTTCGATGCTGTCGACAGATCATCGTTTTTTAATGCTTCGGATATTTGCGAGACAATTGCAAAAGGTGTCGTTCCCTCAATTGGTTTTCTGGCCTTAACTTTGACAAATGACTTTACACCGGCGAGCAGACGGGAAGTCAGATCGTCATCGGGCTTGGGATCAGTGGCTGAAATGATGGCTTCGCTGAGCGGTTGAAAGGATAAACTCAACTGGCTGGATGTCGGTATGCCGCTGGCCGCGTAATCATCCAATCGGGTCAATGATGCATCATCTACCGACAGTTTCTTCAATATGTTGAGTGAATCCGCAAATGGCAATCCGCGATCAATATCACCTTTCAACGCCGCCGCGGCAACCGATCTGGCAGCCAGTTTTTCGGCCTGGTTTGGCAGGTCCTGCTTGGCTCTCAACTGATTAATGGCACCGGATTGTTGTTTAATTGACTGAGAATTAGCAGCCAGACCAGCTTGCATTTCATCTAGCGCAGAAGCCAGCGACGATAATTTGACAACCTGACTTTCCAAGGCGGATAGGCGGGAGCCTAATTCCGGAATGGTATTTTGGTCGAGCGCAGCGTCCAGGCTTGCCAGTTGAGTCAAGCCGGATTGCAGTTGTTTTACATTGTCGCGAATCTTTTCAGACTGAGATGTCAGATTATCAACTTCCAGCCCAAGGGCAGATATGGCCGCGCCACTACCGGCACCACCGCTCTTAATGACAGACTGAATTTTGGCCAAACCTTCGGTGGTTGACTTTTGATCAGACTGAAGTTTCTCCACACGCAAAGTTGTTTCATTGAGCTGGGTAATAATTTCATCAATTTCCGCTGAGCTCGTACCTGTCGGTGTTTGATTGACGCGCTGTTTGTCCTGCTCATCGATGCGGGATTTGAGCAGCTCCATTTGCCCGTTCATTTCTTGTCGAACCGCAGCAAGATTTTCATTGGCCGGAGAACCCAACAATCCAACATATTGCAACAGGCCGGCGCCACTAACGGCAACACAGCCGCCAATTATCGCTGCCGCAAAACGACCGATTCGGTCGTTCCGCAGCCGACCCTTTGGCGGTGTCGACGAGGACGATGAAGGCGGCGGCGGTGGCGGCGGCGGCGAGTGCGGCGAGGGCGCCTTCGTTCTTCTTGGTTCAGAAGCCGACGCTGAAGTCTTCCCCGGCGAAGTTGATGAACCGCTCTGGAAATCAGAAGAAGAAGTGGTTCGGTTGTTTCGGGTGTCGGTGCCGGTCCTGTTATCGCGCGGCGGAACCCTTGGCATACCGCTTGTTCGGGCATCCTTTGAAGTGGTTTTTGCTGCTGCCTCGGATTTTCTGGCCGCGGCTGCCTTGGATTCGGCAACTTCTTCCGCCTTGAGGTCGATGGTTACCGGTTTGGTTTTTTTCGATGCATGGCGTGCGCCACGCGGCGTTTGAACCTTGTTGGTTGTCGTTGATTTAGTCGACTTTTTCATTTTCAGGTGTTCCGGTATTGCCGAGGACGGTCAATGGCAACCAGCAGATGCCATCTCGTATCGGTTTCTTGATCATTAATCTAATGCAGCCGACTAATGTGGGCAAAACAATTGTGCTGTCAGCTGCCAATTAGCTTGAGCAATTCGGTTTCGCTTGGTTGTTTAGCACATCGGGTTTGGTTTTTCAGATCATCAGGCAAGGCCTTCGAAATTTCGCGGCTTAAGACATAGGCAGTCAATTTTGTCATGGGAATTTCATTTTGCTCCATCAATTGGACAAATGTATGGGCCGTTCGCTTTGAATATAGGAGCACAACATCAATTTCGCCATTTTTCAGAGCGATTTGTGCCTGGGTTGAAAAGCAGGAAACCGGCTCAGCGCGATAGACCGTCCAGCGATGCACGCTAATTGACTGCTTCAACAAAAGGCCCGCAACGTCCTGCGCAATGGTTTCGGCTGCGGGATAAAGCAGCTGTGCGGTGTTAGACAAGTTGTTTTGAGACATCCAATCCGGCACCGCATCGACAAGATTGAGGGCCGAACCCGAAACATGACGAACATTGCAAAAGCCAATGCTACGGGCCCCCTCCGCTGTGGCTAATCCGGTAGACAGCAACGGCACGGCTTCGCGTTGGTCGTCCGGCCAGGCGGTGTCGAGCATCGGCAGGCTGTTGATACTGGTAATAATCAGTCCGTCGAATTTGGTTGCCGGAAGCGCAGATGAAATTGTTCGAATTTTCAATAATGGCTCAATGGTGCAGTTATGGCCGAGCTCATTTAACGCTTTGGCAGTTTTAGCTGCCTGTTTTTTTGGACGGGTGACCAGAAAATGCATCGTCACTTGTCTCCGGCTTTGCCCTGAAACAATGCATCGAGCAAGTCAGGTGACGTCGGTGCTTTTGATTTTTTTCGTTCCGCCTGACCGGTTGGCTTTTTGACCCGGTGCTCCAAAGACCACCGAATGCTCTTTTGTAGTGCAGGATGCACAAAAACGACAATTTGCTCGCTTTTTCTGGGTTGCCCCGGGCCGGAAAACTGAATGCTTTCTTCCAATACGATATTTCCCTCAAGGCAGGTAAAGATCCAGGCCTCCTTGTTTGGAGCGGCGATCAAGATTGAATGGCCAGAAGTCAACATGCTGACGGCAATGGTTGCAGGCAGATGAAATCTCAATGCTGCAATAGTGTCATCCGGCGGCGAACCATCAGTGGGCAAAAATGAGTCGCAACCGGTCAGCACTTTGCCATTTTTTGACAGGGCAAGTTCCCGTTTATGGGTGAGAGCATAATTATGCCGATAACCGTCATGGCTCGCCTCGACATTGAATTCTGCATCGTCATCATTTCTGGTTACGAAAATTTGGCCGGGCGATCGAATAAGCGGATTGGGCAACAATCCATAATATTTTGATTCAGTTGCAAATCGACTGGAAGAAGTATCATCGACAGTAACAGTTGAATGAGCCGCAGTTGCCCTTGCATAGGGAGCGTATCGATCAAAGGAAACTTCCGGCACTCCGCAATTGGATATAAAACGCGTTGCGCTACTCGACAGCTCAAACGACAGAGTTCCTGCCAGAGCCTGGGGGGCTGACGCCCGACTGGCAGGTTTGCCGGTATCCATCAATACAACGGTGTTACCAGCACTCAGCCGTTCAAAGCCCGATTGTGAAGCTGACTTATTTGGCGCTCCTGCTGAATCGTCATAGCGCAATATTGTGGTCAATAAAGCCGTCGGCGTGTAGCCGGTCCCGTTGAACTGGGCCAGATCGCCGTTGCTGTGGCGAAAGAACCGCAGCGCCCCCATCATTCGGTCAATTGCTGACAGCAGGGTTTTTGATGGCGCCTGACCGTGTTTTTCATAGGCCTGCTTAAGCGGTAACAGATCGGACAGTATATGCAGGAGTACCACCGGATTGCGTGAAATATGACCACCGTCCGGCAGGATTTGCCGGTGAAGTTCCCGATCCAACTCTCGGGCCGCTGATTTGACGGTTTTTTCCCGTCCAGCCAGACAGATGGATGAGTAGGCCAGTGCCATGTGGGCGAGAAGGCGGGGATAACCATCCCTGGTGTGGGGAACGTTGTGATGAAGATAGCGTGATTGTCGGGCTAAGGATCGCAACATTGTGCGATAATTGGCGGGGCTCGCGTCCTTGATGAGCAGCGGCGCATGACAAAACCAGGCGATGATCCGGGCGGCGACGATATCAGACCGCCATGCCGGACTGTTTAGCTGATGCCCCCACAGGTCAACCCAATCTGACATCATCGCATTTGCATTGGCGCGTGCCAGCTCGGTGTCGACTGCCTGATGATGGCGAAGCCAGCGAAAACTGTGCAGTCTGGTAAACCAGTCGTCGCTGGGTGATGGTGCGGAGAAGGGCGATTCACCACCAGTGGAGACAGAATCTTCTCCGAACACATAGAGGCCTGAATAAAACTCAATGGCTCTTTGAGGATCAGCCGGTCTCAAGCTTTGTGGAGCCATGGCCAGACCGCTTGGCGTGCTTCCGGCAAACCGCCAGCGATACAGCGGCCCTGAACGCACCCGGCGGGCAAAGCGTCGCCATACCTCGCCTGCGATGAGTGCTGGAATCAATAAATAATCCGGTACCCGCATCGTTCGTGACAGTTCCCTTGAAGTGATTCGTAAAATAGAACGGATTTGACTGCAGGAACATGCCGCTGCGAATTTTATTGGACACTTTATGCGTTACAGATCAGGTTTGCATTGAGCGAATAAAACGCGCGCAAAAAAATCCGTCCAGTCCGGTCATGGATTGATCGACCAGCTCGGTGCTCTCAGTATCTTCAGCGGCGGAAAATTGCAGGTGACTTGGCAGCGTGCGAACCGTGCCTTGACGATTGATGAATTCCGACATGCCAAAGCATTCAGCCGGATCAATCGGTAACGGTTGAAGTTCAGTGTGGGTGGCCAGTACTTCTGCAACCACATTTTCACCTTCGGCCCGATCCAATGAGCAGTTTGAAAAAATCAACATCCCACCCGGCTTAACGAATAAAGCTGCCCGCTCAACCATCTCGCGCTGCAATATTGCCAATGCCTCGATGGCATCCGGCGATTTGTTCCACTGAACATCGGGATGCCTTCTGATTGTTCCGGTCGATGAACAGGGAGCATCAAGCAACACGAGATCAAACAAATGATCCGGTTGCCATTCCATCAAATCAGCATGAATACAGGTTGCGCTCAGTTGTAGTCGCTGCAGGTTGCTGTTCAACCGCTCAAGACGTGGCTGTGAAGCTTCCAGCGCGGTGACCGTTGCACCACCTGCTGCAAGCTGGGCTGTTTTTCCTCCCGGAGCTGAACATAGATCCAGCGCCGCTTTGCCAGAAACGTCGCCAAACAGGTGAACCGGCAGGCTGGCAGCGGCGTCCTGAACCCACCAGGCACCTTCATCAAATCCAGGCCATGATTCAATCTTTCCCTCGCGCTGAACGCGGACGGAGTTGCCGAACAGATGAAGCCCACCCAGTTCCTGTGCCCATTTTTGCGGGTCAGACCGCACAGTAAGATCAATAACCGGTTCCAACATGTGCTGACTTGCAATAGCTGCCATGCGTTCTCGGCCGTAGTCCTTTCGAACCCTTTTTGCCAACCAGGGAGACATGTTGAGAAGCGCTATATCGTTGTGACTTTTGTCGCCAAAGATTTCTGACTTCTCCCTGGACATGCGACGTAAAACGGCGTTGGCCAGCCCGGCAAAACGAGTGGACCTTTTATCATTGCGCAGTGCCGTTACAGCGAGGTCCACCGCAGCGCTGTCCGGGACATCGAGAAACAGAATCTGGGCTGCTGCCACGTGTAGTGTGTGAATCAATTGGCGAGCATTTTTTGGTGGTTTGCGGTCCAGCACTTTGTTGAGCGCCAGCTCAATTTCGCCACGCCGACGCAGCGACACTGTGACAATGGCCCGCGCCAGAGATTTGTCGGCATCGCTTAATGCGCGATATTGTGAGGGGCCATGTCGCGTGTCAAGCAGACCGTCCAGGCTGCGGTGGTCATCAATAACGCGGGTTAATAAAATTGCTGCGGCAATTCGGGTTGCCAAACCCGGCTTGCTCATTCCCAGGGTCCTTTTTTGGTTGTGGACAGAGGATTGGAATCGGTGCCGTCCCAGGGTCCGGCTTGGTCTTTTTGTTCCCTCCACTTGCCGGCATTCCGTCCGAAGACTTCACGTTCGGGTTCGCTTGGCTGCGAGGTGTGGCTTGGTTCGGACTTTTGGGGCTGCGAAGTTTCGTCAGGTGACGGCTGTGCCCAATCTTCTGCCAGTTGGTGCAGGGCGGCAATTCTGTTTTGCGTATCAGGATGTGTGGAAAACAAATTGTCCATCGATCGGCCATTCAGTGGGTTGATGATAAACAGATGCGCAGTCGACTGCGACCTTTCCGCCGGTTCGTTAAAAATGCCTCGGGCGTAGCGCTCTATCTTTTCCAATGCAGACGCAAGCCACAATGGATTGCCACAAATTTCTGCTCCATCGCGGTCTGCTTCGTATTCACGTGTCCGACTGATGGCCATTTGCACTATCCCGGCAGCCATCGGTGCCAGAAACATGGTTGCCAGTACTCCAATAAAGCCCAATGGATTGTTGCGATCGCCGCGAAAGAAAAAGGCAAAGTTGGCCAACATGCCGATGGCACCGGCCAAGGTGGCAGTAATCGTCATGGTCAGTGTATCGCGATTTTTAATGTGCGCCAGCTCATGCGCCATGACCGCAGCAACTTCTTCTTCTGTCAACCGATCCAACAACCCGGTGCTTGCCGCAACAGCTGCGTGATCCGGGCTTCGTCCGGTGGCAAAGGCATTGGGTTGATCCGTTTGCAACACATAGACACGTGGCATGGGTAAACCGGCATTATCCGCCAATTGTTTCACCATCGAAACCAATTGGGGAGCTGACTCATGTGTAACCTCCTCAGCATTGTGCATGCGCAGAACCATGTTGCCTGAATTCCACCAGGAAAACAGGTTCATTGCGGCTGCAATAACCAGTGCAATCATCATGCCTGTCTGGCCAGCCAGAAGGAAACCAACCAACATGAACAACATGGTCATGGCCGTCAGCAATATGGTTGTTTTGACCACATTCATTTATGGAGTCTCCAGAATATTGCGCTTGGATGCGCTCTTATGTCAGATGGGGTCACCGTGACAATGAGTCAACCGTGGATAACACGACGGAGAAATTGGTGAAAGAAACTGCAAAACGACCCGATCCGGCGATTGCCAAACAAGCACTCAAGGAAGCGCAGGCGCGCCGCGTTGCTCAAAAGGAGCGGGAAAAGAACTTGGCTGAAAAACCCGAGATAAACGGTCGCAAGGGACCTGATCCGGCGCGCTATGGTGATTGGGAAAACAAGGGAATTACGTCAGACTTCTAATTTATTGATCTGACCAAAAGAAAAGGGCCGCTTCAAAGAAGCGGCCCATCGCAATTTCTTTGTCCGGAGGGTCCATCAGGCTGACAGATCGTCAACGCTTGATTCCAACAGTCCGGTTCGCTGGTTCACCGGAGAGACTGCTCTCCAAATACACCATTAAACAAAGACCCTACCGAACTAGTGAAACTACTCGACATTGGATCACCTCCTTTCATTGCGTTGAACACGAATCAAATTATGCGGTTTTATTGCTCGTCTGACAAGATAACTTAGCCGCAGTTTGAAGTAGCGTTAATTTGGCTGAGATCAGAGCAAGTCCCTGAGTTGTCTTTCGATCCAGAAACGAGGAATGAAATGCCCCCGCTGATGGACATCCAAAACGATTGATTTGCCGGAACTGCAGCTCTGCCATTTGTGACGTCTAAACTTCAAAATTTTGACCGCCTGCCAATCTTCCAGATTATCTGCTTTGGCTGAACAGCCGTTTCGTTGACGCCACAACGCAACCGCCCCTTCAACTTCACCATTCGGGCCGAATGGATAGCTCATGACATTATCGCGGGTGCCATGAACATGGATAATGTTAACGGGAGCTTCGCAGCTCTCACTCTGGTCGGGAATGGAGCCCGAAACGGCAAGCAACGTGTTGACCTGGCTACCAGCAGAACATGCAAAGCGCCATGCCATGGCGCTGCCATATGAATATCCGGAAACAAATATTTTGGACCGATCAATCGGCCAGCGCTTTGCAGCCTCTTCAATCACCTCAAGAGCAAATTCAACATCGTCAGTATCCGAACTCCAGAAATCCCAGGTCCGACCTCGGCCGTTTGGAGCCAATAACAAAACACCGAGCTTGCGTGTTGCACCGGCTATTCGCCCATGTTTCATGATCAGGGGACCCTGGCGGCCCCAGCCATGAAAATGCAGCAGCACTGGTAGCGGTGTTTTTCCATCCCAGTTGTCGGGAGGCCGGGCGTGAAAAGACCTGTTTCCGGCAGGGCACGGGGTGGCCAGTTCGCATGGGGTTGTTTCGGAGGCGTGAGAATAGCTGCTGAATGCCGAATAACAGGGCAGACCGGCCATGCAGAATATGCCAAACAGGAAGAAATGATGTAGTTTCATACCTCCTGTTTGCCAAATCCGGTTGATCACCGCCAATCAAATTCCATTCATTGGTCGCCACTGTCGCAAGCATCAATTCGGGCCTGCCAGCAGTTGTTGGTGGATGATCGGACATGAATGAATTCTATTGATGGTTCTGCCAACAGAGTATCCGCCACAGTCTTGATTTTATCTTTTTCAACGATCGTTCCTGATCCGTAGACTGTGCGTTGGCGAGCATCATACCCACGCATCAGATAGTGCGAGCTGTCACAAAGAACAGCAGGTAATTTAGTTGTCTGGTCTGGGTCGACCTGCGCCTGAAAAGATTCGCAAGGTTCGGCGTGAAGAAAGACAGGCCCCTGCTCGGCATAAGGTTGAAGTTCGTCAAATGGGCGATAGGAAAGGATCATGAATCTTTCCCCTTTTTGGATCATTTTGAGGCAGTGCCGGCAGGGGTTTCCGGACCCGTCGGATACTGAAGTTTCTGGCCGATTTCCAAAATCATCTGCGCCTCCCTGCCATAATTTGTGCGCGTGACGGGAATTCATTCCACTAAATTTCAACATCAAAGTTTCTCCTGAAAAAACTTCAATAGAGCGTCAAAACTTTGGCTGCCACCCGATTCATGCTTGCGACGCATCGATAGGATCGGGCAGGGTTTAGAGATGTCAGATTCGATCACAAACAAACAGGCCCGGCACCTGATTTTGCATTTGCAGGGCCTCACTCTTCCACACCACAAGGCCTTGGGGCGGGAGGGATTGGGCAATCTGATCCTGCAATTGGGATTTGTTCAGGTGGATTCCATTCAATGGGTGGAGCGCGCCCAGCATATGATATTGCATGCTCGAAGTCAGGCCTATCGCCCGACCCATCTTAAACGTCTGCTGGAAAAAGACCGGTTTCTGTTTGAAAACTGGACCCATGACGCTTCAGTGATCCCCAGTAGTTTCTATCCCTACTGGCGACATAAATTTCAACGTCACAAAGCACGCTTGGATGCAAAGTTTACCGATTGGCAGGGTGGTGGATATCTGGATCATTGTGATGGATTGCTTGCAAAAATTGCAAACCAGGGCGGTTTGCGTTCGAGAGATCTTGACCGACCGAAAACCGGACCTGCCGAGATGTGGCAATGGCATGATGGTAAGGCCGCACTCGAATATTTGTGGCGCACCGGAAAATTATGCATTCACGGTCGTGATGGTTTCCAAAAAATATATGATCTGGCAGACCGTGGTATTCCAGAAGCGCATTTTGGCAAAACCGTTAGCCACGATGAGTTTGTTGACTGGGCTTGTAGTTCCGCACTCCAGCGATTGGGATTTGGATCGGCAGGAGACATTGCGCGTTATTGGGACCTGATTTCAATCGGGGAAGCGCAGGAGTGGCTGGATCAGCAGAACCATCGTGTCAGTTTGGTGGCCGTGCAGGGCGTTGATAGGGACAGCAAACAATTTTATGGACGATCAGATCTGGTTGAGCTGGTGAACAACCTGCCTGATATGCCGGGTCGGGTGCGGGTTTTATCGCCGTTTGATCCGGTGATCCGAGACCGCAAGCGGTTGGAGTGGCTATTTGGGTTCGAATATCGAATTGAGATCTACGTGCCCGAAGCCAAGCGTAAATGGGGCTATTATGTTTTTCCGCTGTTGGACGGAGATCGTTTGATTGGTCGGATCGATATGCGCGCCAAACGCAAGCAGGATGAGTTGGAAGTCAAATCCCTGTGGCTGGAACCGGGAAACAAATTGAGTTCGGCACGACGATCAAGGCTGGATGCGGAGTTGGTGCGTCAGGCTCGACTTGCAGGGGTTAAGTCCGTGGTCTGGCTGGAAGGAGCGATAAAGTCGTAAAATTATCAGCGCCATGTGCGGCGTGGTCCGGTATCAATGTGAATATGGCCTCCGCGCCGGCTTGAATATAATTTATGTCCGCCAACCGCAGATTGCTTTTTCACATAGCGGTAGACCTGCGCCATATCAGCACCTTTTACCTTGAAGTCCACGGCCCGGCAGGTTTTGTGATAGGAACGGCTTGCCCCACCCACGCGCGAATTGTGCCAGGGGCTGCGCCAGGTTGAAAAAACCGAAACATCTCCGTAGCGATGGGCGACCCGCCGCAATACACGTTTGAGCTTCCAGGGAACACACCAGGACGCCTTGGAATAGTGAACTTCTCCTTCGCCGCCGATCCGATATAGAACCGGCAGACTGGAGCAGGCCGACAGCGACAGGCTTAGGACAAGGACCGAAGCGATCTTGCGAAATAATCGAGACACGGAACCAACTAGCTCTTGGTGAAACACGGTAAACAGTTTGGAAAAAAATTGCTTAAATTTGGTGATGAAACTTGGTTAACTGGTGTCGCATCAAGAATGGGAAAAAATTGCAACCATTGCCGCCTCAAGTCTAATGGACGGAGCAGTCGGGGCAAGGTAAGACCTATCCAATCAAGTTGACGGTGGGTCGCCGAACCGCGACGTCAAATTCAGAATTTGGAGAAATACATGGAACACATCATTCATCCGGTCTCAGCAGATGCTGCGAAAAAAGCACATGTCACCAAAGCAGATTATGATGCCATGTATGCCAGCAGCGTTGCTGATCCCAATGCTTATTGGATGGAAGAAGGCAAACGCATCGACTGGATCAAACCTTATACCAAGGCCGGAAACTGGACGTATGATTATCCAGACGTATCTATCAAATGGTTTGAAGATGGCACGTTGAATGTGTCGGCAAATTGCATTGACCGGCACCTTGCCACCCGCGGCGATCAGGTGGCCATTATCTGGGAGGGTGACGATCCTTCTGAAGATGCAAAGATCACCTACAAGGAATTGCACGGTCATGTCTGTCGCCTTGCCAACGCGATGAAGGCGAACGGCGTCAACAAAGGTGACCGGGTGACGCTGTATATGCCGATGATACCTGAAGCCGCCTATGCCATGCTTGCCTGTACCCGCATCGGTGCTGTGCATTCGATTGTATTTGGCGGATTTTCTCCAGATGCGCTGGCTGGGCGTATTGTTGACTGCAAATCCGATTTTGTCATCACGGCAGATGAAGGTTTGCGTGGTGGCAAACCAATCCCGTTGAAAGCCAATGTTGATAGCGCTGTGAAAATCGCCGAAGGAAAAGGCGGATCGGTAAAATCAGTATTGGTTGTACAGCGCACCAAGGGCGGCATTGACTGGGTTGATGGGCGCGATATCTGGTATCATGAAGCTGTCGCTGATGTGTCGGATGATTGTCCTCCGGAAGAAATGAACGCCGAAGACCCATTGTTCATTTTGTATACATCGGGCTCAACAGGTACGCCAAAAGGTGTGTTGCACACGACTGGCGGTTATTTGGTCTGGGCTTCATTCACCCACCAAAATGTCTTCGATTATCACGATGGGGACATTTATTGGTGCACTGCAGATGTTGGATGGGTGACGGGCCATTCTTATATTGTCTACGGACCGCTGGCTAATGGCGCGACAACCTTGATGTTTGAGGGCGTGCCGTCCTATCCGGACAATTCCCGATTCTGGCAGGTATGTGACAAGCACCAGGTTGAAATATTCTATACAGCCCCCACCGCAATCAGGGCGCTGATGCAGACCGGCGAGGAACTCGTCAAAAAAACTTCACGTTCCAGCCTGAAATTATTGGGGTCTGTTGGCGAGCCGATCAATCCGGAAGCCTGGGAGTGGTATTATAACGTGGTTGGCGATGGACGTTGCCCGATCGTTGATACTTGGTGGCAGACCGAAACCGGCGGTATTATGATCTCACCGTTGCCCGGAGCAACGGATCTGAAGCCAGGTTCGGCGACCAAACCCTTGCCCGGTGCGCAACCTCTGTTGGTGGATAATGATGGCAATCCGCTGGATGGTGCGGTTGAGGGCAATTTGTGCATCAGTCACTCTTGGCCGGGGCAGATGCGCACTGTCTATGGCGACCATGAGAGATTTGTTCAGACCTATTTCTCGACCTACAAGGGCCGCTACTTTACCGGAGACGGATGCCGCCGTGACGAAGATGGATATTACTGGATCACCGGGCGTGTTGACGATGTGATCAACATTTCCGGACATCGGATGGGAACCGCGGAAGTTGAATCCGCACTGGTTGCCCACGATACCGTGTCCGAAGCTGCCGTAGTTGGCTATCCGCACGATATTAAGGGACAGGGTATTTATTGTTACGTTACCTTGATGGCTGGTCTGGAGGGCGATGACGACCTTCGTAAAACCCTGGTCAAACAAGTACGGTCGGAAATTGGACCAATTGCATCGCCCGACAAAATTCAGTTTGCGCCGGGATTGCCGAAAACCCGTTCGGGTAAAATCATGCGCCGAATTCTGCGTAAGATTGCCGAAGATGATTTTGGTTCTCTGGGAGACACCTCTACGCTGGCTGATCCTGCCGTGGTCGATGATTTGATTGCCAATCGACAAAATCGACTGAGCTAATCAGCTATAATATCGATGAACCGGTTTTGAGAGCGACGGTCAGATGTCGTTCTCTGTTTCAAACGCAATACAGAATGTTTTGCGGATTTTAACGACACAGTGTAAATCCGTGTCAAATTTTCACGCGCCGGTTCAGGCGTTCAGCCGGACTTGATCAGTGCAATCACCCCCCCAGACTAATGGACAACAGCCGGTTCTTTGGAGTGCCGCTGGCAAGTGGTCGATCATTCTCCTAGGACTGTCGATTGTGTGTCTGCTGATTTTTCGATCAACTGAGCAGATCGACATATTTGTCAGCGACTTGTTTTTTACCGAAAAGCCATGCGCTGATTCCGTCGAAGGCACACGCTGCGGTCGATTTTTGCGAAAATTTCAGCCTGAATGGCAGTTTGTGCGACAGGCAGGCCATAATTTGCCGCTCATCCTGATGGTGGCAACTGCCCTGCATCTGACGTGGCTTCTGACCTATAATTCCAACAAAGTTCGAGATCGACTTTATCCACCCTTGGTAGCGATTATATCAGCGCTGGTAGGCCCACTATTCGTGGTCAACCTTGTATTGAAGGAGTATTGGGGGCGACCGCGACCTGCACAGACACAGTTTTTCGGTGGAGACAATCCCTATGTCGCTCCGGGGGAAATCAGTTCGTTTTGCGAGTCCAATTGTTCGTTTGTATCGGGAGAGGCGGCGGCGGCATTTTGGATGTTGTCGATGGTGTTCTATTTCAAAGTTGCACTCAGGTTTCGGTTTGTTGCCCTAACGACATTGGTGGCCGGCGCTATTGCCATGTTGCGCGTTGTTTTCGGACGCCACTATATTTCAGATGTGGTGATGGCCGGCCTGCTGATGGTTTTGATTATCGCTTTCACCGTCTGGCTGTTGCAGACCAGCCGAGCAACACGCTGGATCGAAGCATTGCATCAATCTTCTTTAAAAAACGGCTTTGGCCAACAAAAGAATAAAAATTGACGGTTGCAGGGTCATTTGGCGCTTGTGTGCAGAAGTTCAGGCACTAAAGTGCGCGGCAAAATACGGCGGAGTTCGGATGCTCCAGATTCCTCGAAAGCGGATTTGAATTACCATGTCGAAGATAAAAAAAGGCGATGTGAAGAAGGTTGTGCTGGCATATTCCGGCGGCCTGGACACATCAATCATACTTAAATGGCTGCAAACCGAATATGATGCTGAAGTTGTCACATTCACGGCTGATCTGGGACAAAGCGAAATTGCCGATGGTGGCGAATTGGAAGAAGCCCGTCGTAAAGCTGAAAATCTTGGCATCAAGGAAATCTTCATTGAGGACGTCCGTGAAGAGTTTATTTCTGACTTCGTGTTCCCGATGTTTCGTGCGAATGCCGCCTATGAAGGCGTATACTTGCTCGGCACGTCCATCGCCCGCCCACTTATTTCAAAACGTCTGGTAGAAATTGCCCGTGAAACCGGGGCAGACGCCATTGCTCATGGCGCAACCGGCAAGGGCAATGATCAGGTGCGTTTTGAACTGGCCGCCTATGCATTGGATCCAGATATCAAGGTGATCGCACCGTGGCGTGAATGGAGTTTTAGTTCCCGAACGGACCTCATAGAGTTTGCCGAAGCCAATCAGATATTTGTGTCGAAAGACAAACAGGGAGAAGCGCCGTTTTCCGTCGATGCGAATCTGCTTCACTCGTCTTCTGAGGGTAAAGTTCTGGAAGACCCGGCAGTTGAATCACCTGAATATGTTTATATGCGTACGATTGATCCTCAGGATGCACCTGATGAGGCAACCGATATCGTCATTGGCTTTGAAAACGGCGATCCCGTTTCAATCAATGGTGTGCGGATGAGCGCGGCTGACCTGTTCACCAAGTTAAACAGCCTTGGCCACGATAACGGCATTGGACGACTGGATCTGGTTGAAAACCGCTTTGTCGGAATGAAGTCGCGTGGTGTCTACGAAACACCTGGTGGCACAATTTTGTTGACCGCGCATCGAGCAATTGAATCAATCACATTGGATCGGGGTGCGGCGCATTTGAAGGATGAATTGATGCCGCGCTATGCGGAGTTGATTTATAACGGATTCTGGTTCTCGCCAGAGCGTGAAATGCTGCAAGCTGCAATTGATTATTCCCAACGTCATGTTGAAGGTGAGGTTAACCTGAAGCTGTACAAGGGCAATGTCATAGTCACCGGTCGTTCCAGTCCGGAATCTCTCTATTCAGAAGAATTGGTGACATTTGAGGATGATGCCGGGGCCTATGATCAGGAAGATGCCCACGGGTTCATTCAGCTAAATGCACTCAGACTTCGTACATTGGCGGCAAGAAATCGTAATCGATAAGCGACCGGAGGCGAACCTTAACGATTCTAAAGCGCGTCCTCACTTTGAGCAGATATTTTTGCTGGTCCCATCCAATGACCAGCGCGGTTGCCAGCCAACATCCAGTGAATGAATCCACCGATGAATCCGGCGGCCAGCGCTGCTGTCCAGACTTCCTGTTGGCTATACGGCAAGTCAAATACGTATGGTGTCATGACCATATAGACCACGGCGAAACCTCCACCGATTAATGTATTTGTAATCAGGCCGGTAAGCCGGGCCGGTTCGGCAATGACAACATATACCAGAAATGGGGCGAACAAAATGTGGCTGATCTCCAGCCAGGCTGCGAATGTGAATCCGACCGATCCAAAAGCCACGCCGGGATCGTTGCGCAACCATTCAGTCTCCGCTCCCAGAAACAATGCGAATGTGACAAATGCAGCTGCCGCCAATGTTGAGAGCATGAAGGAGAATGCCAGAGCTATCAGCCTGATCAGAGCAAGTATGAAGCGGGTCATGTGTCGCTTTCTGCCCCGTGCCCGGAAACCATTGCATGCATGGCGTTCAAGGCATCACGTTCCTTTTTGCGCAGTCGTTCTGATTCGGACTTCAGCTGACCGCAAGCCGCCAGAATATCACGACCACGAGGCTTACGAATCGGAGATGCATAACCATTTGCATTAACAAAATCGGCGAATTTTTCGATTTGATCCCAGTCAGAACATTCATAATCGGACCCCGGCCATGGATTAAAGGGGATCAGATTGATTTTGGCCGGTATGCCTTTCAGCAATTGCACAAGTTGTTTGGCATCGTGGAGCGAATCATTGACTCCTTTGAGCATGACATACTCGAATGTGATGCGTTTGGCATTTGAGACGCCGGGATAATTACGGCAGGCGTCGAGCAATGTCTTGATCGGATATTTTTTGTTGATCGGCACAATCTCATCGCGCAGTTCATCATTGGTGGCATGCAATGATATCGCCAACATACAGCCGATTTCACTGCCTGTGAGTTCAATGCCGGGGACAACACCAGATGTCGACAGGGTGATCCGCCGCTTGGAGAGCGACAGGCCTTCATTGTCTGATGCAATCAGCAGCGCCTTTTTGACATTTTCGAAATTATAAAGCGGTTCGCCCATGCCCATCATAACGATGTTGGTTACTTTGCGGTCACCTTCAGGAACAAATCCCTTGCCTTCCACGTCCTTGTCGGGGAAGTCGCCTAATCGGTCGCGGGCAACGATCAACTGCATCAGGATTTCTTCAGCGGTCAAATTTCGCACCAGTTTTTGTGTCCCGGTGTGGCAAAAGGTGCAGGTCAGCGTGCAGCCAACCTGAGAAGAGATGCAAAGGGTTCCGCGGTCAGATTCCGGGATGTAGACGGTTTCCACTTCAACCGGTTTACCGGCTCCGCGAGGCGGAAAGCGAAACAACCATTTGCGCGTACCATCTTCGGAACTTTGTTCTTCGATTAATTCGGGGCGTGTCAGCGAAAATTTTTCTTCCAGCAGACCGCGCAGCGGCTTGGCAATATTGGACATTGCAGAAAAGTCTTGATGACCATACCAATAAATCCATTGCCAAAGTTGCGAAGCACGCATCCGCGCCTGCTTTTCCGGGATTCCCGCCTCGATGAGCACAGATTTCAGCTCATCACGGTCTAGCCCAATCAGATTGATCTTGTTGTCCGGAACGCACGACTGTGCCTTGGCACTCAATTCGGCGCGAAGAGCAGAATCTTTCAAATCAATAGATAGCGGCATCGCGCTGCAACACTTTGCTGAGCCTTCTGGTCGTTGGACGACCGGGCTGGAGGTTTGATGGAGCCTATATGGCCCTAGCTGAGCAAAGCCGCAAGTGCGGTGTTATTTACAGTTCGACACTTCTTTCAGTGCCGCCGTCACTCCGGAAAGCGAATATGTGTAGCTGGTCTGGGTGCCGCGCACGGATACACCGGCAACTTTCATGGACCGCCCATTACGCATGGCATTGACGAGATCTGATTCCTGACTGACATCGGTCAGCCAGGCATTGTTCTTCTGGGAGAACATTTTGAAGGATTTGCCGTCCACGGTTACGGTAACGTCGGCATCAGACTTCAGTGGATAGCCAACTTCAACCTGGGGCTCAAATTTGCCTGACCCGTCTGGCTTCTGGCTGACCAGAAAAAACACTTCTCCGTGGTCTCGATCACCTGGTTCTTTGACGGTCGGAATGGACAAAATATAGCATATTTTCCCTGCGCGCGCATCGTCATAGGTGTAAGCACCCCAGGCCTTGTGCTGTTTTATCGCCTTGGGCGTCTGAGCTATTGCGGCCGCAATCGGGGCTGACAGGGCGGTTGAACAAACAACCAGTAATTTAAGCGATAATTTGATCATTGAGCTTTCCACCAAAATGTTGACCAACACTTTCTGGTTCAACAGAATATTTACCTAACGACTTAACCATCCTCTTTTGGCGTTACAAAAGCTTAAACAGGTATGGTAAATTTTGGTAAGATTTTAACGATCGCAGCTGCCCCGCCCTTACCATTGACGAGTATCTACGCCAATTTTGGCAAGATTACGAATTGTTTCCGCCTTCTGGCGTATAGCGCTGGCCAACAACAGTAAGGCGGTTGCGCCCCTTGGCCGCCTTTTGTCTGCTGGCGCCGGAATATTTGGGCTGACCGTGCACATGTTTGGGTAAATGGGGGTGAGGCCCTTCCAATCCCGGCGGCGGCCCGCCGGCGCGAACCGGCCGCTCGTCAAATCGGCCTAAGGATTGTATCCGGTCATACATGACGATGGCGCCGGCGGTTGCGACATTGAGGCAGAACAGGGTTGGAATCTTGATGACGAACTCACATTTTTCCATCACTTCAGGAGAAAGCGACCCATTTTCCGGCCCCAGAATATACGCCGCCATAGTGGGATGGCGAAAACTGGGCAGATCGACAGCGTCCTCGGTGAGTTCGACCCCGACAAGTCGACACCGATCCGGCAGATGGATGTTTTCCACGTCGTCAAAATTGTACCAGGGCATGTGTTGCTGGCTGTTTGGAGTGTCAGAATCCGGCGTATCGATTCGTCGTCCCGGTGTCAGGGTAAATACGAATGAGGCGCCGAACCCGTAAGCGGTTCTGGCCAGATTGCCAAAGTTCATTGGCTTGGAAATTCCCTCCGCGCCGATGCCAAAATATCCACGTGTTTTCATGGGCGCCTTCTATACCGCCACAGCATTGACTGGCAAGCTATGGCCAATTGATGACCGTTAAGACGGGTGAATCGAGATGATGCGATCGGCGAATTTTTGCCCGACCAATCCAACAAAGCCACCCTTAACAATGGTTCCATTTAGATCTGAACAGCTCTAGTGTTCTTGTAATAGTTCAACTTGTTAGATGGCATATACATGAGAGCACTTCTTTCTAAACAACCCGGACCTCCCGCCACGCTTGTCGTGGAGGATATCGACGAACCGGTTGCCAAAAAGGGAGAAGTATTGGTTCGGGTAAATGTGGCTGCGCTCAATTTTTTCGACTGTCTGATCATTGAAGATAAATACCAATATAAACCACCACGGCCATTTTCGATCGCGGCTGAGTTGTCTGGAGTGGTTGAAGCCATTGGCGAAGGGGTTGAACGCTTTGCTCCCGGCGATCGAGTTTGCGGCTACGTTCAAAGCGGGTCGGCGCGCGAACTAGTTGTGGCCCCGGAAGTCGTTCTGTCCCACATCCCCGACGGAGTTAGCGATGAACTGGCGGCCTGCATCATGGTCACATATGGTACGTCTTATCATGCGATAAAGGACCGTGGTGAGCTTATTCCGTTGAAAAACTCATCTGAGAAACGACGGTTTCGTTGATTTGATTTC
>JAALLE010000082.1 GCA_011087605.1 Hyphomicrobiales bacterium | reverse complement strand
AAATTGTCGCACCTAATGGCAGCAGAAATAGGGTAGCTGAGTAGTTACCAATTTCGATACTTCACAGCTTTTCCCGGCTGGAACGGCTCACCGGACAGCAGTGCGTGCCCTCAAACGAAAAAATGGTGGGTTTGATATTGATCGGTACCGGGCATTCGGTCTGGCCGATAAGACCCGGGCTCTTTGTGGTCGCCTGAACCCCGCATGTGTTAACGCCTGTTAACCATGACCGGGAGTTCTGATTGATCAGCAGCGGTTAATCTGTCATTAACTATGCATACTCCAGGGGTCTGGCGCGAACCGCGAGGCTCAAATACCTCGAAGCGAATGACAGCGCATCGTTTCGAAAGACTGGTGTAAGGTTCACGAATACATCGGGGGATGGGGAATTCGGGACTGACCAAAAGCCCGGTGCTTGGCACCGGGCTATTTTTTTGCCTTTCAGAACCGATTGAGCGGGCGTGTTTTCGCAAACACATTGCCACGTATCAATCTGGGTCTATTCAAGTTAGATATTAAAAATCCCAACTCCGGAATATTGCCTGTGACACCCCAACCAGAACCGTTAGTCGATGAAAATCCTCCGGCATTCAACCTGCCCGGACCGATATTGATACTTGGTGTAGCATTGATTGTCGTACACACCATTCGCAGCTACCTGTTGAGCGATGAATGGGACTATTGGGTGCTGAATGTATTTGCGTTCGTGCCGGTCTTCTATCAAGCCTCGCCCGATCAGCTTGTCGAACCCTTGGCGATATATTGGAGCCCGCTCACTCACGGGTTTCTGCATGGCGACTGGACCCATCTTCTGGTCAATCTCGTCTGGTTAGCAGCTTTCGGCAGCGCCGTTGCCCGACGGTTGGGGGCAGGACGTTTTGTCATCTTCATGGTGTTTGGCACATTGGCTGGAGCAGGGGCACACTATCTGTTCCACGAAATGAGCTATTCGCCGGTAATCGGAGCATCTGGTGCCGTGTCTGCCTGCATGGGGGCTGCAGTACGCTTTGCCTTTGCTCCTGGTCAACCGATAAGTGTCGCCATGACCCGGCCAGCAGTCTCGTTACTGCAATCTTTGAGCAATCGCAGCATCATGGCCTTTGTTTTGATCTGGTTTGGATTCAATTTTTTGGTGGGCTCGGGAATAATCCCTTTGGGTATTGAAGGTCAGATCGCCTGGGAAGCTCATATGGGCGGCTTTTTGCTAGGCTGGCTGGGGTTTGCCCTGTTTGATCCGGTGGGCCGTCGGTGAGATGAAGTCTGTGGGCCCATCGGCGGGCCCGGCCGTCATGATCTCATTGGGGTTGATCTTGCCGAGGACAGAGACTGCAAGCGCGGGATCTCCAGCATGGTAGCTTCATAGCCTATGTCGATGGCTTCATCGGCGCGATGAAATTCGGCCAGACCGATGCTGCCAACAGGCGGGCGCAGCGAGATGTCTGGAGGATCACCCGCCAGACGTGATCGCGCAATCCGGTCCTGAATGATATTAAATGCCTCGACCATTGCACCGGTAATGCCAAGTGCTTTGCCCAGCCGGCTCATGGTGTTTTTTGTATCGGGCTGAGCTTTACCAGGAAATGAGACAACATCCCCAAATTCGTGGCTCGAATTGCGCACCACCGTGCCTCGGCCAAACATGTCGTATGACAAATTGACGGCCACCACTGCGTCAGCCTCAAACGCCCGGCAAACCGAAACGGGAACCGGATTGACCAATGCACCATCGACGAGGATTCGGTTGCCAATGCGCACCGGTTCAAAAATTCCCGGCAGGGCGTAGGAAGCCCGCATGGCATCGATCAGCGAACCTTCGCTGAGCCAGATTTCGTGACCGGTGCTAATTTCTGTTGAAACGCAAACCATCGGTCGGCTGAGATTTTCAATGCGCACATTGCCCATGTGCTCTTCCATGCGTTCAGCTAACTTGTATCCTGAGATAAGTCCGGCCCCACGCAGACTGAGATCCAGAAATCCTACAATCCTCCGTGGTGTCAATGAACGGGCAAATGTTTCAAGCTCGTCGAGCTTCCCGGCCAGATAACAGCCGCCGACCAGCGCGCCAATTGACGTGCCGGCAATCATTTTTATAGGTATTTCTGCCTCATCGAGTGCTTTGATGACGCCAATATGAGCCCAGCCGGGAGCCACGCCTCCACCCAGGGCCAGCGCGATTCCAGGTTCGCTCGTTTCAGTTGAATGACCCGGATGCATGTCTTCAGCTATATCTTCCACACTTGCACGAAACATAGCGGCAGTTCCTTTGTCTGCGAGCATTATGTCTCGAAATAATAACTAAGTTATGAAAACCAAGCTCCGGCAACGTTGACCGGGATCAAGAACCATACACATTTTTGGGATCAAATAGCGGCGCCTCGCCGGTTGGTTGCAGAGTGACAACGCCATCATTCGTTACAATGCGGCGGAAAAAGCAGGATTTTTGTCCGGTGTGGCAGGCTGCACCATGTCCCTGAGGTGTCACGGAAAGCCAGACGGCATCCTGATCGCAATCGACCAACATATCGTCGATCCTCAGCACGTTGCCCGACGTCCCGCCCTTGTGCCAGATCTCATTGCGCGAACGACTGAAAAAATGCGCTTCGCCACTTGAAATACTGAGTTCCAACGCCGCCTCATTCATATGGGCAACCATCAGTGGCTTGCCGCTGCCGGTTTCAGATACAATAGCCGTGACCAGTCCCTTTGCATCGAATTTGGGCATCAATTGAGTGCCAGATTCGCGATCAGTTGATTTGTGATTGGCCATGGAGACGAACTGTGGTTCTTATCGCACGAGGGACATGAACCGCATCTGCTCCTGGGGATCGTCTTTGTAGGAACCGGTAAATGTCGTTGTCAGGGTGGTCGACCCCTGTTTGCGGATGCCACGCATTGCCATGCACATATGTTCAGCCTCAATCAGCACCACAACACCGCGCGGTTCAAGGGCATCCTGAATGGCGTGGGCAACCTGCGCCGTCATGCTCTCCTGGGTTTGCAGCCGATGGGCGAATATATCCACCACACGGGCAATTTTCGACAATCCCAATACCCGCCCATCCGGTAGATAAGCCACCTGCGCCTTGCCGATGATTGGCAGCATGTGATGTTCGCAGTGAGAATGAAAGGCAATGTCCTTGACCACAACCATATCATCATAGCCAGCGACCTCTTCAAAGGTGCGGCCAAGGATTTTGGCTGGATCCTGCTCATAGCCACCGTATAACTCACCATATGATTTGGCGACGCGGGCGGGCGTATCGAGCAGACCTTCACGGTCCGGATCATCACCGCTCCACAGCAGCAATGTGCGCACAGCAGCTTCCGCCTCTTCCTGAGTCGGGCGCTTTATGTCGCGCTTGTGTTGGTTCAAGAGGATGTCCAGCGACGTCTTGTCGACAATCTGGTCCATGAGAAGTATTCCAATTCGAGCAGTTAGTTTTCGCAAAAACCGGTGTTCCGCTCATGCCAACCTCTCTCTGGGGTTGCCGTGCAGCGCGTTTTAAAGGCGATCACGACGTGGGCATCAAGCTGGTTCCGGGGCCTTTTCGGCACGGTGACCACATTTGGGACGCGAACCGCAAACCAAAGTTTGAATTCTCGTCTCTAAGACATAATATAGGAGAAACAAACCCACTGCCAAGTACTAATGCGGGATCACATGTCGCATATAGACCGAGCGCCGCTGGAGCCAATCATTTTATGAGCATCGATTCTGTCTATAATGCCAAAATTCTGGACTATGCCGGCAATATTGGTCGCATCGGCCGTCTTGAAGCACCAAACGGAACAGCTAAAGCCCACTCGAAGCTATGTGGGTCGACCGTTGTCGTGGATGTCATTCAGCAAAATGGCCGCGTCAGCGATTATGCTCAGGACGTAAAGGCCTGTGCGCTGGGACAGGCATCGGCTGCAATTCTCGCCAAAAATGTCATCGGGTGCACGCTGGATGAACTGAAACTGGTGCGCCAGCAAATGTTGGCCATGTTGAGGGAAGAGGGGCCGCCGCCTGATGGAAAGTTTGAAGAATTGAAATTCCTCGAACCAGTGCGTGACTATCGCGCCCGTCACGCATCCACGATGTTGCCATTTGATGCGGTGGTCAGCGCCATGGAACAGGCTCTCGACAAGCAGGATGAACTTGCCTGAACCCAGACCTCATAACCGCAATTATGCCGGCCCCTGGCGAAAGACCCCCGGTCGTGTGCTAGGTGTCGGTCTGGTTCGGTTATATCAGCTCACTTTGTCGAGCTTTATTGGCAGCAATTGTCGATACCTGCCGACATGTTCCGAATATGCTTATGAAGCCATTGCACGCCACGGATTGTGGCGTGGTGTCAGGCTGAGCGCGGCGCGCATTGCAAGATGCAATCCATGGAAATCTCTGGGTGGGTCTCACGGCCATGACCCCGTGCCGGACTGAGTTTCAGTCTTAGTGGCCGTTGACCTGAACAGAACCTTCGCATAAGAGCAGGGCCATAAATAAACCACCCGCGTTGTTTGCGGGACTGGATACAGGAGCATGTCATGACAAATCCAGCCCAATCCGCCGTTCTATCTCTGGAATTTCCCGATGGCTCGGTTCGCGACTTTGAAGCCGGTACTTCCGGGCTCCAGATCGCCGAGGGGATATCCAAATCTCTGGCCAAGAAATCCGTTGCATATGCGTTAAACGGTGACTTGAAAGATTTGGCAGAACCAGTTGAACATTCAGGAAAAATAGAAATTGTAACTCGCGCTGATGAGCGGGCACTGGAACTCATTCGTCATGATTGTGCACATGTACTGGCCGAAGCCGTGCAGGAATTGTGGCCGAAGACAAAAGTGAGCATCGGTCCGGTCATCGAAAACGGCTTTTATTACGATTTCGATCGCGATGAGCCGTTCACTCCGGAAGATCTGGAAGTCATCGAGAAAAAGATGCGTCAGATTATCGCCCGAAATGATTCTTTCACCAAGGAAGTGTGGAGTCGCGACGACGCCAAGGCGTATTTTGAAAAAACCGGCGAGACCTACAAAGTTGAACTGGTTGACGCGATTGATGCCGACCAAAATCTCAACATCTACAAGCAGGGTGAATGGCTCGACCTGTGTTTGGGCCCGCACGGGCCCTCAACTGCCAATGTCGGTAACGCATTCAAGTTGATGAACGTGGCCGGTGCTTATTGGCGTGGCGATAGCGACAATCAAATGCTGAGCCGTATCTACGGCACTGCCTGGGCCGATGAGAAGCAGTTGAAAAACTATCTCTTCATGCTGGAAGAGGCGCAAAAGCGCGACCATCGCAAGCTTGGCCGCGAAATGGATCTGTTCCATTTTCAAGAAGAGGGCCCCGGTGTGGTCTTCTGGCATGCCAAGGGCTGGCGGGTATTCCAGAATCTGGTGAACTATATGCGTCGGCGCATTGAGGAACACGGCTATGACGAGGTCAACGCGCCGCAAATCCTCGACAAGGCTCTGTGGCAGACTTCGGGCCACTGGGACTGGTACCGCGAAAACATGTTCACCACGGTAACTGAAGACGACCGCCAATTCGCCATCAAGCCAATGAATTGCCCGGGCCACGTTCAGATTTTCAAGAACGGATTGCGTTCTTACCGTGAACTGCCGGTCAAGATGGCTGAATTCGGCAATGTGCATCGTTATGAGCCTTCTGGTGCGTTGCATGGCCTGATGCGGGTACGCGGGTTCACAATGGACGATGCCCACGTGTTCTGCACACCCGAACAACTGGAAGACGAGTGCCTTCGCATTAATGACCTGATTCTAACCACCTATGCCGATTTTGGTTTCGACAATATCGTTGTCAAATTGTCGACTCGCCCTGAAAAGCGCGTTGGCAGTGATGAAGTCTGGGATCGAGCTGAAGCGATCATGCAAAAGGTTCTCGACGAGATCGAAGCCGATTCCGAAGGCCGCATCAAAACGGAACCGAATCCGGGCGAGGGGGCCTTTTATGGTCCAAAGTTTGAATATGTATTGCGAGATGCCATCGGTCGTGACTGGCAATGTGGAACCACACAGATCGATTTTGCCTTGCCGGAACGGTTTGGGGCTTTTTACATCGATCAGAATTCGGAAAAGCAGGAACCGGTTATGGTTCATCGAGCCATTTGTGGTTCGATGGAGCGTTTTATCGGTATTCTGATTGAGCACTATGCCGGTCATTTCCCATTGTGGATGGCTCCGGTGCAGGCGGTGGTGGCAACGATTACGTCAGAAGCCGATGGCTATGGCGAGAAGGTCGCCGAAGCATTGCGGGATGCTGGTCTTCATGTGGAAACTGATTTCCGCAACGAAAAGATCAATTACAAGGTACGTGAACATTCGCTGGCCAAGGTCCCGGCAATCATCGCGATTGGTGCGCGCGAAGCCGATCAGGGCACAGTTAGCATTCGGCGTCTGGGTTCCAAGAATCAAACGTCAATGACGTTAGAAGAAGCGGTCTCCAGTCTGTCGGACGAAGCCGTGGCACCAGATATCCGACGCAAAAAACAGGCGCGGGCCGACCGCAACTAAAAGGTAGTGCTCGCGGTAAGGTGAATTCGCCGGATGTCAATTATTCCAGCAGAACTTCAACGGCAGCACTTTCCCCGGACCTAACCGCAAATGTTCTGCGGTAATTGTCGTCACCGTTGCGCACCACCGCCTCATAGGCCCCTTCTGCTAGAATCAGGAATGGCGAAACCAGGTTGCTGCTGAACACATTGTCTCCATCTTCGGTGAAGACAGTCCATGAAGTGTTGGCAATCGGGTCGCCCCCTGGCCTTGAAACGAGGCGCAGCGAAACGCCCGCTCCACGATGCTGCAAGACGGCTTTGGTGACCTGTCCGGCTTTGACTTCCAGGTCGGCCCGCACCGTGGCGTTGATCGTGCCGTAGCGTGAAAGCACGTGATAAGTGCCCTCATTGAGCTGGACAATTTTGTTCGGTTCAACATTGAGAGCGATCATTTTGCGCTCGCCCTCTTCATTCTGCTGTCTTTCAAAGATCGAAAAGCGCAAATGCTTTGCCTGTATCACATGATTTGCGGTTTCCGCATTCAGGACCAGGCCGCCAGCCTGAAGAATAAAACTTTCGGCCAGGTTTTCAGTGCTGATATTGATCCGCTTGCTGGCTCCGGCCCGGCCAAATGCTGCGTGAACCAGATAGGTACCTGTGTTCAGGCTAATTGACGCCGATCCCCCACGCGCCGTTGCGATTACCGGCAATTTTCCATCGATGTCCGCTTTGTCACGAAAAACCCGCCATACCATTCCTCTTTCAATTGCCGGACCATCGGCGACCAGTCGCGCATCAAGCAATAGTTGATGGGCGGAGCGCTGGTTTTCGGTTGGCGAGAGTCCCTCAGCATATTCCACGCTTGCGTTCTGCGCCCATGACGGCATCGCAATCAGCAGGAATAGGCCAGAAATGAGGACTCGAATATTCATTTTGAACCTTTCTCTTACTCTTATGGCATTTTCAAGTGGCAATTGGTGAAGTAGGTAGTGACCATCGAAGCAAAATAAGTTCAACGATGACAGATCTCACACATTATATGAAAACGCGACGATCCTCGCTGTCGCTTACTCTTGAAGCTCCAGGCCCAGATGACGCGCAATTGCGCACGATCCTGGAAGTTGCAACCCGGGTTCCAGATCACGGCAAGCTGGCTCCATGGCGATTTGAATTGTGGCCCGAGCATGTGCGCCAGGATATCCATGACGACCTGCAGCAATTGCTTGCCGGTTTGAATGATGTGACGGATCGCGAAAAGCAGGTTCAGGCCACCCGTAAACTGCTTCACGCGCCTTGTGTTCTGGTGGCGATAAGCACGGCGCAGGAACATCCAAAAATACCAATCTGGGAACAACACCTGTCAGCTGGAGCGGCGTGTATGAACACGTTGATTGCGGCCAATTCATTGGGCTTTGAAGCTCAGTGGCTGACCGCCTGGTATGTCTATGAAGACAAAGCCCGAAAAATTCTGGGATTGAAAAACGGTGAACAGATCGCCGGAATTATTCATATTGGCACGTCGGCCATCGCCAAGTCGGAACGACCCAGGCCCGAGATCGACAGCCTTTTCACTATTCGCGAAAGCTAGCATTCATGTTCTACAAAGCAGACGAACCGCACGGGCTTCCCTACAACCCCTTCAAAGCCATTGTCGCGCCACGACCGATTGGCTGGATTTCCAGCCTCGACAGCGAGGGAGTGCCCAATCTTGCCCCTTATTCATTCTTCAACGGGGTTTGTGACACTCCCCCTATACTGATGTTTTCTTCCGGCGGTATGAAAGACAGCGCTCAGAACATCTCGCAGACTGGTGAATTCACATTCAACTATGTCAGTCGTTCAATGAAGAATGAAATGAACATCTCCTCCGCCACGCTGCCGCCCGGTGTCAATGAATTTGACGAGGCCGGTCTTGAAATGGCCCCCGGCGAAACCGTCGCCTGCCCACGCGTTGGCGGCGCGGCTGCGGCTTTGGAGTGCAAATTGCTGGAGATCGTCAATCCCACGGTACTTGATGGAACAAAGGCTCCATATTTCTTGATACTGGGACAGGTAACCGGGGTTCATATCGACGATGCGATGATCACTCCTGAGGGTCGATTTGACACGATGAAAGCCGACCCGATTCTGCGGTCTGGCTATCACGACTATGTGTGTCTTGATGAATTGTTCGAGCTGGTGAGACCACAATAGGTGCCAAGATTTTAAGTATTTCTGGGGTTTCCGTGTTCAACTTTATTTTACCAACCGCGCAATTTGTCTTGTTAAAGTCGTAATTCATGCCTAGTTGATGGTATCGATGTTTGACGAACACCTGCTCTGCCCCCCATCGCCGATGGTATTGCATTCAGACAATTCTCCAATCTCGAAATACAGGGACACAATTTCGTGTCTCAATGCAAACTTGAAGTGAAAGAACTACCATGACCACAGGTACCGTAAAATTCTACAACGAAACCAAGGGATTTGGCTTTATCCAGCCAGACGATGGCGGCAAAGACGTCTTTGTTCACGCTACTGCCCTTGAACGTAACGGTATGACCGGCCTTTCTGAAGGCCAAAAAGTGAGTTTTGAGACAGATGTCGATCCGCGCTCCGGCAAGCCAGCCGTAAGCAAAATCGAAGCTTCTTAAAATCACAAGCTGAGCCAAACGGCTCAAACCGAATGTCAAAGCCGCCTTTTCCTCCAGAAACGGCGGCTTTTTTGTGTGCTGGATTGGTCGGACTCAATTGCGGGTTGGAATTCGCCGAAGGGTCATTCCGAATTTTTCATCATCAGAGAAACCCAATCGCTCGTAGAAACCTCTGGCACCAGCCATTTTGCCGGTCAGCAACATAATCTTGTAACAGTTTTGGTCCCACGCCTGTGCGATGACGTGTTCCATCAACCGACGACCAAGCCCTTTTCCCTGTTCGGCTCCCAGCGTCACAACATTTTCAATCAGTCCATAAGGGCGGCCGCCATAAGTCATGTTTGGCAAGACATGCAACGTTGTCATCGCACACAATTGATGATCCTTTTCCAACCCGAATACGACTGTGCCGGGATGAGACAGCACTTGCTGCCATTGTTTGCGGCCGGACAGGTCGGACGCTACTTTTGAATCTCCAACGAGTTCTCGATACAGGGCAACAACCTGTTGAAAGTCTTCAATCTGCATCTTGCGAATTATCGGCGAGTTGCTCATTTCAGGTTCAGTTGCATAAATCGCGTCAGAAGTTTCTGAGCTTTGCGCAAGTGCGGGCGATCCAGCATTTCGCCTTCGACACCCAAAACGCCGGGATTTCCTGCAGCCTCAAACGCATCCACGATCTTCTGCGCTCGGGCAATTTCATCTGCGTCGGGCGTGTATATCTCATTGATGACGGGTACCTGTGCAGGATGGATGGCCATTTTGGCGGTAAATCCGTCAAGTTTCCCCTCCCGACATTCGCGCGCCAAACCCTCATCGTCGCGAAAATCGGTATAGACCGTATCGACCGGCTCCACGCCAGCGGCAATCGCGCCGAGCAGAGTTTGAACCCGCGCATAGCGAAACACATCACGGTAGCTGCCGTCTTCCCTGCGGCGGGCCGAACCGATATCTGCGGACAGATCCTCAGCCCCCCATGCGACCGCCTGCAGGCGTTTGCTCGAGCGCCGGTAAGTGCCGGCATTCAGTGCCCCAATCGCGGTTTCGGTGATGATGGCAATGATTTTTGTGGCCCCGTCTTCAATTTCGTTTTCGACTTCATGAACCCGCAAAATTGCATCCAGTCGGGTGACATCCTGACCATGCTCGCATTTCGGCAGTACGATACCATCAGGACGCGCCTTCATGACGGCAGCAAGATCGTCATCGGTGAGTTCGGTATCAAAAGCATTGACCCGCACAAACAGGCCGGGACGATCGGCTTGTTGATTTAGCTCGCTGAGAAACCCGCTGGCGACTTGCCGTGCGGCTTGTTTGTGATCCAATGAAACAGAATCTTCCAGATCAACAAAAAGACTGTCCGCCCCGCAGGATATACCTTTGGTGAGTTTCTTTTCGCTGTCTCCGGGGATAAACAGACCAGAACGCATCAATCTGCTCCCTGAGGCCTACGCCGCATCATGGCCTGCCGATGACACTGGCAAACCAGAACATCATCCTGATTATAACCCTTGTGCAAAAAGTCGATGATGCCCCTGTCGGGTTTTGATCTCGACGCCCGCACACCAACAACTTCTGTGGTGGCTCTAATAGTATCTCCTTGAAACACTGGATGGGGGAACTGTGTGTCTTTCATACCAAGATTGTCGATTGTAGTCCCGAGCGTCGTATCACCAACCGACACGCCGATTACCAGCCCCAGGGTCAATACCGAATTCATCAGCGGCTGGCCCCAGTCGGTCTGTTGTGAAAAGTGCCGGTCAATATGCAGCGGTTGCGGATTAAGCGTCATGGTTGAGAACAACATGTTGTCGCTTTCCGTCAGAGTTTTGCGCAATTCATGCTCAAAAACCTGACCTTCATGAAATTCCTCAAAATACAATCCGGCCAATATTGCCTCCAATCATCCACAAGGGCAGCGTTCTGTTACATATCGTGCAGCATGTCCTCCGCCCGAAATCAAGCTTATCAAATTGCAAATATTTATGGTGAACGTTCGGTTAAGAACTTTTGTGTAGCTTCAATTGCAATCCCGGGTAGGCGGGTGAGTTTAGTGGTAATTGTGGTGTTGGGTAGTAATATGTTTGTAGAGCGTTTTATGACGTGGTCTGTTCAGTCAGGTGCAGATCAAAGAGCCAAGGCAATCAGCCGACTGGCGGCAAAGCTTTTTAATGGCAGCATTCCCGAAATTGATCGGTCTGATGTTGAACAGGCCCTGACGCTATATCTTGAAGATCCAAGTGCAAAAGTACGACAAGCGCTGGCCAGAGTGGTGGCCCGTTACGACAACGCACCACGTCATCTGGTCTGGGCATTGGCTCGGGATATCACCGAGGTTTCCGAAAAAATCTATGCGCGGTCAACCATATTGCGCAGTCGAGATCTGATTGATGCAATTTGCAGAGGCGACGACATCATTCAATGTGCCATCGCCAACCGCGAAGATTTGGACGGAGACACCATTCGAAGATTGGTCAAACATGCGGGTGCAGATGCCATTTGCCAATTGATACAAAATCGTCTGGTTGTACTTGGCCCAGGATTGAAACACGACATTGCCGACCGCCTCGGAGACAATGCGCAAGTTCGCACCATGCTTTTGGGCGACGACTGCATTGATGCTGCGACCCGGCAATTGCTTGCGGATCGGCTGTCAAACTGCCTGCTGAATTTGGTCGATACCAAAGGTTGGGGAGACCCAAACCGTCTTCAGAAGACCGCCAATGATGCGCGCAACAAGGTAACAGTTGAAATCGCCATGCAAACTCCGCCTGAGCACATGGTGGAATATGTCGAACACCTTCAAACATCTGGACAGCTAAGTGCAGCTTTGCTCATTCGTGCCTGCTGCACGGGCCATGCGGCGCTATTTGAAAACGCCTTGTCGCTGCTCAGTGGCGTATCACTGAAACGGGTTCAGTCGATTGTTGATGATGGACGTGTGGCGGCTTTCAAATCGCTCTATGGCCGTACTGGTCTGCCAAGCTCGGCCTATCCGGTATTCGTTGCAGCAATTGAAGCCTGGCGCGTACCTCAGGAAATGCCGCAATTGATTGGCCAGATTATTGCGCGGGCTGAAGTCGATCATCAGGTTGACGGGGCTCTGCTGGCAATGCTCAGCCAAATGGCCTGTGAAGCCAACCGCGAAGCCGCACAGGATTACAGCCGTCAACTGATGTTGGCAGCTGCCTAGGTTTCTTAGTACCGGAACTGCTCATCCAGGATACGCTCGTCCCACGTGTGTTCTGGATCAAACAGCAATATTCCGCTGACGTCCCGGTCTTCGTGGATAAAGACTTCGACCGCCGACTTAATTTCTGTGTTATCCGCAACTGCGTTGACCGGACGTTTGTCTGCTTCCAGCACGGTGATGCGAACCTGTGCCGTATTTGGCAACAGGGCTCCACGCCAGTTTCTCGGGCGAAATGCACTGACCGGGGTCAGAGCAAGCAGGGGGGATTTAAGCGGCAGGATCGGGCCGTGGGCCGACAAATTGTAAGCGGTCGAACCCTGGGGTGTGGCAACCATAATACCGTCACAAGACAACATCGCCATGCGCTCGTTGCCATCGATTTCGATGCGCAGTTTTGCTGCTTGATGAGACTGACGAAACAGCGAAACTTCGTTGAATGCCATTGATTCATGGCGTTTGCCATCTTCGTCGATCGCCACCATCTGCAGTGGATGAATGGTTGCTTTCAACGCAAGATCCAACCGCTGATAGAGGTCGTCCTCACGATATTCGTTCATCAAAAAGCCGACAGTGCCTTTATTCATTCCGAATACGGGAGTTCCTGAATTCATGAAATCCAACTGGGTCTGAAGCATAAATCCATCACCGCCCAGTGCGACAATAATATCCGCCTTGTCGCGATCGTTCTGTCCGTAACGTTTGATCAGTGCGGCACACGACTTCTTTGCGATGTCCGTGGAATTGGCAATGAAGCAGATTGATGGTTTGGCCATGGCCCGGAATTCACTCAAATATTGCGATAAGCTTGATCTTGATCAATCCAAACTGCGTTGTCCATTGGTAAGAATATGCTGCTGGAGTGTCCAAATACGATGATGGGGCATCATCATTGGGCCAAGCACCTGTTCTGAGACTCCTCTCCCAAAGCAGGTGCTCCAGCATCACATATTTATCCCATTTTTTGCAAAAGGGAATCCACCGATGCTTTTGCATCACCGTAGAACATGCGGGTGTTTTCTTTAAAGAATAACGGGTTTTCTACACCGGAATATCCGGTTCCTGCGCCTCGTTTTGAAACGAATACCTGTTTGGCTTTCCAGACCTCCAAAACCGGCATCCCGGCTATGGGAGAGTTCGGATCGTCCTGGGCAGACGGATTGACGATATCGTTGGAGCCCACCACCATCACCACGTCGGTGTCGGGGAAGTCATCATTGATTTCATCCATTTCCAGAACGATGTCGTAGGGTACTTTTGCTTCAGCCAGCAAAACATTCATATGGCCGGGCAGGCGGCCCGCAACCGGGTGGATAGCAAAGCGGACATTCTTGCCCTGATCGCGCAACCGACGCGTCAGTTCCGAAATTGACCCCTGGGCCTGGGCAACTGCCATGCCGTAACCTGGAACAATTACCACGCTATCGGCCTCTTCCAGGGCTGCAGAGACTGCGTCTGCATTGGTTGCAATCATTTCGCCGTCAATTTCCATGGCCGGCCCGGAAGTTCCACCAAACCCGCCGAGAATGACGGACACAAAATTACGGTTCATGGCTCGACACATGATGTAGGACAGGATTGCGCCTGATGATCCGACCAACGCGCCCGTAACGATCAGCAGATCATTGCCCAGCAAAAAGCCGGTCGCGGCTGCTGCCCAACCGGAATAGGAATTGAGCATCGACACTACCACCGGCATATCGGCGCCACCAATGGCCATGACCAGATGAGCACCAACGGCAAATGCAATGATCATGATAATGATCAGCGTCCAGATACCGTAGTGGGCGCTGAACATGAAGCCGAGCAACAGGCAAAGCAGAATACCCGCAGCATTCATGGCATGACGTCCCGGCAGGGTCAGCGGCTTGCCATCAATTGATCCGGCAAGCTTGCCGTAAGCGATGATCGATCCGGTAAAGGTGATAGCGCCAATGAAGACGCCAATGATTATTTCCCATTCATGGATCACCAGTTCAGCACCCACCATGCCAGCCGGTGGGGCGTAGGCGGAATTGAGGCCGATAAATACCGCTGCAAGACCAACAAATGAGTGTAATGCAGCCACAAGTTGGGGCATGCCGGTCATTTCAACCCGCCGGGCCACAATCGATCCGATAATGGCACCACCACCAACCATCAAAACGATCAACCAGTAATTGTCGATACGCGAATCAAACAGTGTCGCCAGAAAGGCCAGTGCCATGCCGACAATGCCGTACCAAATTGAGCGCTTGGCGCTTTCCTGATTGCTCATCCCGCCTAGGGCGAGAATGAACAGGATGCTCGCAGTAACGTAAACTGCTGTAATAAATCCGTTTTCCATAAGTAAGCCCCTAGCTCTTCTGGAACATGGCGAGCATCCGGCGCGTCACCATAAATCCGCCAACAATGTTGATTGTGGCAATAAATACTGAAATTGCAGCCAGGATCATGACCAGCCAGCTGCCAGAGCCGATCTGCAGCAGCGCCCCGACAATAATAATGCCCGATATCGCATTGGTTATCGCCATCAGCGGCGTGTGCAGGGCATGGCTGACGTTCCAGATGACCTGGAAGCCAACAAAACAGGCCAGAGCAAACACGATCATGTGTTGCATGAAACTCGCTGGAGCAAACATGCCGATCAGCATTAATAACAAACCGCCTGCGGTCAGCATGGAAATCTCGCGAATGCCAGCACGGCGCATATCAGCGGCTTCTTGAGTCGCCAGTTCTTCTTTCGTTGGTTCCGGTGCTTTGGGAGCCTGCTTGGCAATCGCCTGAATTTTAGGAGGCGGTGGCGGGAAGGTAATTTCATTTTGATGAGTTACCGTCGCGCCGCGGATTACATCGTCTTCCATATCGTGAACAATGACACCGTCTTTTTCGGGCGTCAGGTCGGTCATCATATGGCGGATATTGGTGGCATAGAGCGTCGAGGCCTGCGTTGCCATTCGGCTGGCCAGGTCGGTATAGCCAATGATCGTTACACCATTTGAGGTTTCAATTTTCTCATCTTTTTTGGTGAGATCGCAGTTGCCGCCGCGTTCGGCTGCAAGGTCAACGATCACCGATCCCGGCTTCATCGCCTTGACCATGTCTTTGAGCCACAATTTCGGCGCGTCGCGCCCGGGAATCAGCGCGGTGGTGATGACGATATCAATGTCCGGAGCTTGCTCACGGAACAGTTCCAACTGCTTTTCGCGGAATTCGGGAGAGGAGGGGGCTGCATAACCGCCATCTCCGGATCCGGATTCATCAAAATCGAGGAACAAAAACTCTGCCCCCATGGATTCAATTTGTTCGGCCACTTCGGGACGTACATCAAAGGCCCGCACGATGGCTCCAAGAGATTGTGCCGCACCGATCGCGGCCAACCCGGCCACACCGGCGCCAATGACCAGCACTTTTGCGGGAGGCACCTTGCCGGCGGCAGTTATCTGCCCGGTGAAAAACCGACCAAATGAATTGCCGGCTTCGATAACGGCGCGATATCCGGCGATATTGGCGGTTGATGAAAGGGCGTCCATTTTCTGCGCCCGTGAAATGCGCGGTACCATATCCATGGCAATTACCGTGCTGCCGGTATCAACTGCTGCATCCAGAAGGGATTTATTCTCTCCAGGATAAATGAAGGAGATCACCGTCTGGCCCTTGCGCATTTTTTTGGATTCGGTGGTTGATGGAGGCCGAACCTTGGCGACAACATCTGCTTTCTTCCACAAATCCGCCGCCGTTTTGACCACGGTTACCCCTGCGGCCTTATATTCAGCGTCTGAAAATCGTGCTGCTTTTCCTGCCCCGGATTGGACAATGCACTCAAAGCCCAGTTTTTGCAGGTCACCGGCGCTTTGCGGAGTCATGGCGACCCTGTTCTCGCCGGATGCGGTTTCCTTAGGCGTACCAATAATTGTCATGGAAAGTCCTGTATGTCTGATGTCCCGATTTTGATCTAGCGAAGATCGACAAGAGATCGAAGTTGCTATCAAAATCCGATGGCAGCGAGGGATTTATCCAGCATCCTTAAGCTCCTGCAGCTCAAAAAGAAACCATACCAACCATGATTCCGCAATCCAGCCTGATCGAGTTCAATCATGTTAGGTTGGTTGTCAGTCTTAGATGCGGGCTGGCGCTGATCAATATCACTTAGTGCGTAAAAATTTTCGACTGGCAGCCTCGTCATTGCCTCTAAAGTCTTGCTTCAATGCCAAATCAAAAGGCATTCGTCGACATCAGAATTTTCCTGCAACTGGTCACAGAGGAAAAAATTTTGCGTCTTGCTTGATTGACACGTAGCTGATTGGCATGGATCGCGATTTTGAGGAGTAATTGCGGAAGTTTGGAATCATTCGTGTCTGCATTGAGAAAGTAATTTTTTGGCAATGTTGTAAGCTATTGAATATATTACGAAAAACATTCAATTTATTGGTTGTAAATTTCACACTTTTCCCCTAAATAACACGCCACTGCCCTTATAGCTCAGCTGGTAGAGCAACTGATTTGTAATCAGTAGGTCCGCGGTTCGAGTCCGTGTGGGGGCACCATTTGAGGTCAAAGGTGGGCACCAATAGTTTGGTGCTGTCAAACGCAATAGCTTGTTCAGCTAAAGCGGCCTTTGGACCGCGCATTTTGATTTTACTTTTGCCCACATCAACACGGGTAATCACATGCGCCAGATAGACTCGCGTGAATTTAGGGTCTTTGTTTTCTTTCAACAATTTTCTCACTGCCGCCGCAAATTCGCGGCAATCATCACGGGTTAGGTTTCGTACCGGAAAGGCTTGTTGTTGTTCTAACCGGCGAATGGCGCGGCTATAACCCTCATTTTTTGCCTGAAGCTCTTTGATAAATTTTTGCAGCGTTGCATCAAGGGTTATCTCGGATACGCTGATTTGCTGCCATAGCTCTTTAAGTTGGTTTTTGACACCGCGTTGTTCATTCTTGAGTGCTTCAACTCGCCCGTCATAACTTTCACTGCGCTTTTGGGCATGATCCACTAATTCAGGGACGATGACCTCTATGCGCTTCGAGGACAGGGCTGTATCGCAAAGCGTATTGATTACAATATCATTCAGTTTTTGCATGGGAACCGAATTACCTGAACAGGCCGCACGTCCCGCATCAGCCCGCAATCCGCATTTGTAATAGCGGTATTTTCCACCTTTTCCTGTGGCGATCCGCATGGGTGAGCCGCAGTTTTTGCAATGGGCAATGCCGGACAGCAGGGTAGGACCATTGATAACCCGTGGCGGCGTGGAAAAAGCCGTATTGCGGTGAAGTCGTTCGTTGGCAGCATGAAAGATTTCATCACCGACGATTCGCGGTGTTTTCAGAAAAACCCATTCGTCTTCCGGCTTTGAAATACCGTTCTTGTCTTTTTTGTTGGTAACTACCCAGCTACCCCAACCTGATGCTTTTATAGACGGCCCATCAGACG
>JAALLE010000081.1 GCA_011087605.1 Hyphomicrobiales bacterium | reverse complement strand
CAAATTGTCGCACCTAATGGCAGCAGAAATAGGGTAGCTGAGTAGTTACGAATTGGAATAGCCGGGACTGTTAACGCGGGCCATTGCCCGGCAGGCAGCAAACGTCCAGGAGATCGTCGGATGACTGATGGCCAGATCTTCGTGAGATTCGACAATATTTCGATTTCGATCAAATCGCTCCGTGTCTGATGTCAGTTTGTTGGACAAGAACTCTCTTTGATTCTCCGAACTGCGATCGCGTACCAGATTGATCCGGCCCAGGCCGATAAATGTCAGTGCACCAAGAATACTCTGCAATCTCGGTTGACTGATCGGCAATGAATTGAGCGCAAGCAGTGGCACCATCAACACCATTCGGCGGATACGGTTGGCCAAAGCTGGCGCCGCAAGCAGGGCCACCAACCCCCCAGTGGAATGAGCCAATATATAGTGCGGTGGTTTGCAGTCCGGCAGTGCAATCTCGGTCAGAATGGCTTCAAAATCGCTCAGGTATTGGTTGAAATTTTCCACATGCCCCTTTTTGGGATCACGCAACAGGCGTTCAGAACCACCCTGCCCGCGCCAGTCAAATGTCAAGACGCCAAATCCACGTTGACGGAGGTCCTGAACAGTCTCGAAGTATTTTTCAATACATTCGGTGCGACCGTGCAGAATGATGACAGTGCCCTTTGAAGGATGTTGCAATGTTTCCCAGCGGGCAAAACGAATTCTGACCTTATCCGGCGTCGTGACGAAGCCGGTTCTTGCACCTTCGGGGATCGGATTATCCCCCGTGGCAAACAGATGGTCTATTGGTGCTGAATCAACAAAAGTCATAGTCGCCCTGCTACCTGCTTGATTTCAATTGCTCAAGCAAAATCGCGTTGTCATCATCGTTTCGCAGGCCACCCAGACCTTGAATTGGTTGACAGCGGACCCATATCAATAAGGCAGAGGCCAAATGTGGCTCTGCAACGGCAACTGGCATCGTCCCAAGGAGATGCAGCGCCGTAATTTATCAGTCATCGCTCCAAAGAGGATAACAAGATGAGACACGTAGATTTTAGCCCACTTTACAGATCAACCGTTGGTTTTGACCGGTTGTTCAACCTGCTCGACAATATGGGGCAGCCTGAGCAATCCGCTCCCGCATATCCACCCTACAACATTGAAAGAACCGGCGAAAATGCCTATCGCATTTCAATGGCTGTGGCTGGGTTTGGCGAACAGGACCTGGAGATCGAAGCCAAGGAAAACACGCTTCTGATCAAAGGCAATCAGCAGAAATCCGAAGAAGACGAAGGCGAGATGCTCTTTCGTGGCATTGCCGCTCGCAATTTCGAGCGCCGCTTTCAACTCGCAGACCATGTCGAAGTGCGAAATGCCCGTTTGGAAAATGGCCTCTTACATATCGAATTGGTGCGGGAAATTCCCGAGGCCATGAAAGCTCGTAAAATCGAGATTTCAGCGGAAGCTGCCCGTCAGATCGAAGGCAAGGCTGGGAAGAAGAAATAGTCTTCAGCCTGCAAGATGCGGGCCTTCCCCTGGGGCGGGTGAAAATCTGCGATAAGGTTTTCAACATATCCCCGCAATTAATTATCCTGCCCGATATCAGCAAAAAATGCTGATATCGGGTTTTTGTTGTCCGTATTTGCACGAATTGCGCACAAAATTGCTGAACTGCTCCTTGCGACGGTTGTTCCTTGTAATAATCAACACTTTTCCGCAGTTGGGGAGCGCCCAAAAATTTCCAATAATAGGACAGCATTACTTACCCATCTTGAAATTATTGTCATTCTCGTCTAGAGAAATGCGAGCGTTCAGGAATTCCTGAAAATTAGTCGTGTTGTTCAGCTACACGAACACAACAAACATGGCAGACGAGAACAGCGTCGCTGATAAGTGATGCGCTGTTTTCTTGTGCCAAATACGCGTCCCTTCCTTTAGGATGGGCGGGTTCGGCGGACCGGATTGTAAGGAGAGCAAGATGACCAGTAAGTATAGATTGTTTAGCGGACTGGATACCGCAGCGAGCTCCCGCACTGTCAAACCCGCGCGAAATGCAGCCGCCGGACTGTACGACCCCAGAAACGAACACGATGCCTGTGGTCTTGGATTCATCGCCAATATGAAAGGTGAGAAATCCCACAAAATAATCGAAGACGGCATTAGAATTCTGGAAAATCTGGAACATCGCGGTGCAACGGGTGCAGATCCATTGATGGGGGATGGGGCCGGCATGCTGGTTCAGATTCCACACAAATTCTTCGCTGACGAATGTGAAACTCTTGGGATTCAACTTCCCGATGCTGGCCAGTATGGCCTGGGCTATTTTTTTACACCTCACGGCACGGATGAACTGGCAAAGGTCAAGTCGATTGTCGAGACTGCTGCCAAAAGTGAAAACCAACCTGTCATAGGCTGGCGGGCGGTACCTGTGGACAATTCAATGCTGTCGCAGGACCCGGAAATTCAGGCCGCTGAACCTAACCACTGGCAATGTTTCTTCACCCGGCCGGATGGTCTCAGTGACGACGAATATGAGCGCCGCCAGTTTGTTCTGCGTCGGGTGATTACCAACACAATTGGTGCTGAATCCTTAGAAGGATTTTACGCAGTCTCGCTTTCCTCCCGCACTGTTATCTACAAGGGCATGTTCCTGGCCGATCAGCTGGGACCCTATTACAGCGACCTGCGCAACCCACGCTTTGAGTCAGCTTTGGCGCTGGTGCACCAGAGATTCTCTACCAATACATTCCCGTCGTGGAAGCTGGCTCACCCTTACCGCATGGTTGCCCATAATGGCGAGATCAACACTGTGCGCGGCAATAACAACTGGATGGCTGCCCGTCAGGCAACACTTGCCTCACCGGAATTCGGCGAAGACATCAAAAAGCTCTGGCCAATCTCCGCTCCCGGCCAGTCTGATACAGCCTGTTTCGACAACGCCCTGGAGCTGCTCTGTCAAGGTGGGTATTCGCTGTCTCACGCCATGATGATGCTGATCCCCGAAGCCTGGGCCGGCAACCCTTTGATGGATGAGGAACGTCGCGCCTTTTATGAATACCATGCAGCGATGATGGAACCTTGGGACGGACCAGCTGCGGTGGCCTTTACCGATGGCCGCCAGATTGGTGCCACACTGGACAGAAACGGTCTGCGCCCGGCGCGCTATTTTGTGCTTGACGACGATACCGTGGTTCTGGCGTCAGAGGCTGGAACATTGCCGTTTGATGAGAGCAAAGTAGTCACCAAGTGGCGCTTGCAGCCGGGCAAAATGCTGCTGATTGATCTTGAAAAAGGCATCATCGTTTCAGACGAAGAGATCAAAAATCAGCTGGCTTCAGCCAAACCCTATGACAAGTGGCTGGGCGATACCCAGATTGTGCTTGAAGAGCTAAAGGGAAAGAAGTCCTCGCCGCGTAAATATACGGGTCAGGATCTGCTCGATGGCCAACAGGCATTTGGATATACGCAGGAAGATGTCAAAATTCTACTGACACCGATGGCAACGACAGGCCAGGAAGCACTTGGCTCCATGGGTACCGACACGCCGATTTCGGCAATGTCCAACAAGGCAAAGCTGCTTTACACCTATTTTAAACAGAATTTTGCGCAGGTCACCAATCCGCCGATTGATCCAATTCGTGAAGAATCGGTGATGAGCCTGATATCCTTCATTGGCCCGCGTCCCAACCTGTTTGATCACTCCCATCAATCGAGTGAAAAACGCCTGGAAGTCCGTCAACCAATCCTGCGAAACTCAGACCTCCAGAAGATCCGCGATATCAGCGATATTGGTGACAACCAATTCGTTTCGCGCGTTCTCGATATCACCTATAATGTAGAGCATGGTCCCGACGGCATGATGGAATGCCTCAACCGGCTCTGTGCCAGGGCTGAAAAGGCCGTCACCGGCGGCGACAACATCATTGTCCTGTCAGACCGTCAGTTCAGCGCCAACCGCGTTGCGGTTCCCGCTTTGCTGGCGACCGCTGCAGTGCATCATCATCTTATCCGCAAAGGCCTGCGAACCTCGGTTGGCCTGGTGGTCGAATCTGCAGAACCGCGCGAAGTACACCATTTCGCCGCTCTTGCCGGATACGGTGCGGAAGCGATCAACCCTTATCTCGCATTTGAAACGCTTGCTGAAATGCACGCCAACAAATTGTTTCCAAAAGAAGTGGATGAGAAAGAAGTCGTCCAGCGCTATATCAAATCGATCGACAAAGGCCTGTTGAAGGTCATGTCCAAAATGGGAATCTCGACCTACCAATCTTATTGCGGAGCACAAATATTTGACGCAGTTGGCTTGTCCAGCGCGTTCATCGCTCAGTACTTCACCGGCACTGCAACGACGATCGAAGGTATTGGCCTTGATGAGATCGCCAAGGAAACATTCGAGCGCCATCGCGCAGCCTATGGTGATGTACCGATTCTGCGGCACGCACTGGATGTTGGCGGCGACTATGCCTTGCGCCAGCGTGGTGAAGCCCATGCCTGGACGTCTGATGAGGTAACCAATCTGCAACATGCTGTGCGCGGCAATAGCCAGGACAATTATCGCGCATTTGCCAGTTCCATCAACGAACAATCGGAGCGGTTATTGACCATTCGTGGCCTGTTCCGATTGAAAGGTGCCGCAGAGACCGGGCGCAAGCCAATCGATATAGAACAAGTCGAACCAGCAGCGGATATCGTCAAGCGCTTCGCCACCGGAGCCATGTCTTATGGCTCGATATCGGCCGAAGCTCACGAGAATCTCGCAATCGCCATGAACCGCATCGGTGGCAAATCGAATACCGGTGAGGGCGGCGAAGAAGTTGAGCGTTTCCTGCCGATGAAAAATGGCGACAGCAAACGCTCTGCAATCAAACAGGTGGCATCTGGCCGGTTTGGCGTAACCACCGAATATCTGGTCAATTCCGACATGATTCAGATTAAGATGGCACAGGGGGCAAAGCCCGGTGAAGGTGGCCAATTGCCCGGTCACAAGGTCGACGCGGTCATCGCCAAAGTGCGGCATTCGACGCAGGGCGTTGGTTTGATCTCGCCGCCGCCTCACCACGACATTTATTCGATCGAGGATTTGGCGCAGCTGATTTACGATCTGAAAAACGTCAACTCCTCCGCCGACATATCCGTCAAACTGGTGTCGGAAGTCGGGGTGGGAACGGTCGCTGCCGGTGTTGCCAAGGCGCGGGCCGACCACGTCACCATTTCAGGCATGGAAGGCGGCACAGGCGCGAGCCCACTGACATCGATCAAACACGCCGGTTCTCCGTGGGAAATCGGACTGGCCGAAACCCATCAGACGCTGTTGAAGAACAAGCTGCGCTCGCGCATCGCTGTTCAGGTTGATGGCGGGTTGCGCACTGGCCGCGATGTTGTTGTCGGCGCTTTGCTGGGGGCTGACGAATTCGGCTTCGCCACAGCGCCGCTAGTGGCTGCCGGATGCATTATGATGCGCAAATGTCACCTCAACACCTGTCCCGTTGGCGTCGCCACACAGGATCCGGTTTTGCGCAAACGATTCAACGGCAAGCCCGAACACGTGATCAACTATTTCTTCTTCGTCGCCGAAGAAGTTCGCGAACTCATGGCCGATCTTGGTTTTGCAACCTTCAATGAGATGATCGGCCAGTTGGACGTGCTGGACCGCGACCGGGCGGTTGATCACTGGAAAGCCAAGGGACTTGATTTTGGTGGGCTGTTTTATGATCCGGACATGGGTCCTGACGTTGCCATCCATCATTGCGAAGATCAGATCCACCACATCCACGATATTCTGGATCGCAAGTTCATTGAACTGGCCCAACCGGCGCTTGAAAATCGCGAACCGGTCAAGATTGATATGAAAATCAGCAATGTGAACCGTTCTGCGGGTGCCATGTTGTCTGGCGAAGTTGCCAAACGCTTTGGACATGTCGGTCTGCCTGAAGATACGATCCACATCAAGCTTTCAGGCACTACAGGTCAGGCATTCGGCGCCTGGGTTGCCAATGGTGTCACACTGGAAGTTGAAGGCGAAGCCAATGACTATGTTGGCAAAGGCCTGTCTGGTGGCAAGTTGATCGTCTATCCACCAAAACAGGCAACACAAATCGATCCGACTCAATCCATCATTGCCGGCAATACGGTGCTCTATGGCGCGATTGAAGGTGAGTGCTATTTCAGTGGTGTCGCCGGCGAGCGTTTTGCAGTTCGAAACTCCGGAGCCATTGCAGTTGTCGAAGGTGTTGGCGACCACGGATGTGAATATATGACCGGTGGCGTCGTCGCGGTTTTGGGACACACAGGACGCAATTTTGCAGCCGGCATGTCCGGAGGCATTGCATATGTGCTTGATGAAGACGGCACCTTCGCCAATCGCTGTAACCTGGCGATGGTCGAACTTGAACCGGTGCCAGAGGAAGATGATTTGATGGAATCAGAACACCACCACGGCGGCGATATCGAGCACCATGGTCGGGTCGACGTGTCATCCGACATGACCCGCCATGATGATGAGCGTTTGCGCCAGCTGATCGAAAATCACAAGCAATATACCGGCTCCAAACGGGCGGGGATGATTTTGGATAACTGGGATGAGTACCGCCCCAAATTCGTCAAGGTCATGCCGACGGAATATCGCCGGGCATTGGCGGAAATTGAAGCAGCACAGAACGCAGCCGGCGTCGCAGCTGAATAAGGATAACAGGGGCAAACGGTGCTGAGGTACCGCTCTGCCGACTGAGGAGAATTGATATGGGCAAGGTAACAGGATTTTTGGAGATCGACCGGCAGGACAGGAAATATCGTCCAGCGTCAGACCGTATCCGCAATTACAAGGAATTCATGATTCCACTGCCGGAAACCAATCTGCGTGATCAGGCCAGCCGCTGCATGGATTGCGGCATTCCCTTCTGCCACGACGTTAAGGGGCTAAAAGGATGCCCGGTTAACAACCAGATTCCCGATTGGAATGATCTGGTCTATCGCGGTGAGTGGGAACAAGCGTCGTTAAATCTTCATTCGACCAACAATTTTCCGGAATTTACCGGTCGTATTTGCCCCGCCCCCTGTGAAGCATCCTGCACGCTGAACATGATCGACAGTCCGGTTACGATCAAATCGATCGAATGCGCGATCGTTGACAAGGCCTGGGAAAATGGCTGGATCAAACCCCAACTCGCAGAGCGCCAAACCGGCAAGTCCGTCGCGGTCATCGGATCCGGTCCTGCAGGCATGGCTGCTTCTCAACAATTGGCACGCGCCGGTCACGATGTTCATCTTTATGAAAAGAACCAAAAAATCGGGGGACTGATGCGTTACGGCATACCCGATTTCAAGATGGACAAGGGCCATATCGACCGCCGCGCCGAACAAATGGCAGCGGAGGGCGTCACCTTCCACACCGGCGTTCATGTGGGCGAAGATGTGGCAGTTGACGAACTGGTCGCCCAGCACGATGCCGTTATCCTTTCCGGTGGTGCTGAAAAGCCCCGCGACCTGCCAATTGAAGGCCGCGAACTCAACGGCATTCATTTTGCCATGGACTTCCTGCCACAACAAAACCGCCGGGTGGGCCTGGAAGGCAATGCCGGCGTTGAGCCAATTCTGGCCAGTGGCAAACATGTCGTGGTCATCGGCGGTGGCGATACCGGCTCAGACTGCATCGGTACTTCCATCCGCCAGGGCGCGCTTTCTGTCACCCAACTGGAGATCATGCCGACGCCTCCAGAAAAGGAAGACAAACTGCTGACATGGCCCAACTGGCCGTTGAAAATGCGCACATCGTCGTCTCAGGAAGAAGGCGCAGACCGGGAATTTTCTGTTTTAACCCAACACTTTGAGGGTTCAGAAGGGCATGTCAAAAGACTTCATTGCATCAAAGTGGATGAAAAATTCCAGCCCGTTGAAGGCAGCGAATTTGAACTCCGAGCCAACCTGGTTTTGCTGGCCATGGGCTTTGTATCACCTGTCACAGAAGGCATGTTGGAACAATTGGGGGTTGACCTGGACGGTCGCCAGAACGTTCTGGCCGACACAAATGCCTATAAGACAAGTCATGAGAAAGTCTGGACCGCTGGTGATATGCGCCGCGGCCAGTCGCTTGTTGTCTGGGCGATCCGTGAGGGTCGTCAGTGCGCGCACGCCGTAGACATGGCCTTAACCGGGTCTACAAATCTGCCACGCTGAGATTAGAGCTGCCTTTGGCACCAATTTCTACTGGAGATTGATGGGCGTTTCGGGCTTCGGTGCTGCAATGGCTATGGGGACGACACTGGAGGTTTCCTTCGGAGGCCAGGCAAAGTTGTCGACACGTCCTGACCTGTTTGTAGCCACAGGTGTCGCAGGACCGATTTTTTTGACGCCGCTATTCGTCGCCCCGGACGGTAGTTCAATCGTCTCGCCGGCCAGTGTATCACCGCCATCAGCGCTGGGATCATTGAGTCGCACGACATAGGTCTTGCCGGTTTTTTCCGGGTCGTATTCGGGCGATCAGGCGGCATAGGATTCTACGTCAATTCCGGTTCCGGCCAGTCCTGCATTGTTGCTAATATCACCATCGAACAGTTTTTGAATTATGCCTTCGACATAGTAGGCCAGTCGCCTTTTGCCCGCACGGGTCATGTTGATTCCATCCTTCGACCGCAGCAGAACAATTTGTCCGTTTACATCAGGACCGGAGCGCGAATAATTACCGTCTGCGTCTGAAAACCCGTCCCAAACATCTATGAATTTGCCCTGCGGGGAAGCGGCGGCTTTTCCGTACATCTCGTTAAATCTGAGAAAATCCTTGTTCATCGTCTTGAAGCGCACCGAGGGAAGGCCGACCCACGCATAGTTGATCTTGGTGGCTTTGAGTGATTTGCCAAGCCTGGAGACACGTTCCCCATAAGCCTCAAACCATTCAGGCGTCTGTTTTTTCAAACGTTTTCCACCATGGCGTAACTGCTGGCGATCGTTGGTACCCAACATGGCCACTATGTAGGAGGGTTTGGTTTCAGCAACCAGATCAGGCAACACGGCCGGCCAGTCAACAATGTCGCTGCGCACGAAACCCGACAAGCCTTTGGACTTGTCTACCACTTTCAATGCTGGAGCCTGAGCCAGAGCCACAGCTAGGCCATCTGCAAGTCCACCGGCGAAAAAGTCTCCAATGACCAGAACAACCTTGGCATCTTCAGACTTTTCCACTGCCGTAAGCGCTGCTGCGGCGGCCCCTTGACTGCGTTTTCGACGTGGTTTCTTGCTGCGATTGGCGCGGTTACCTTGCAGAACAACGGCTTTTTTCTTGGCCCTTTTTCGGCCAAAAATGATACTGAACAAACTTCGGCGCTTCTTTTGCTTGGCTTGCTGGGCCATCGCGGACTGCACCCCATAGACCGCTTTCAAATTCCCAAAGGTCGAATTCATTGGGACCCCAAGGGCTCCAATCAATATTGCAGCAAAGACGACTGTCGTTAGCCGATGAACACGAAACACTTCAATTGCTCCAACTGGTCTGCAAAATCGGATAACCGATTGCGCGCTGCCAGGACCTTAGCTCTTTTTTCGCAAGCGCGACAGGAATTTTGGCGATTCAAACCCGGTAGGGTTAAGACCCATCTTAATTTGGGCGCGCCGAATTGCCGCTCTGGTCCCGCTGCCGATATTTCCGTCTATATCCTTATCATACAGTCCCATTTTGGCGAGCAGCCTTTGCAGCTCCTTGCGCTGCGGCAAAGACAGTTTGGGAAAAGGACGGGGAATTGATTGCACCAGTTCACCGGCTCCGCCGATCTGGTCCGCAAGGTGCCCCACGGCCAGCGCATATTTATCAGAATTGTTGTAACGCTTTAAAACATAAAAGTTTTTCAACATCAAAAAAGCGGGGCCGTTCTTACCGGCCGGAAATTTCAACACCGCGCGGTCATTTGATGCGGGAAACTTTCTGTTTGCTACCCGTGAAATACCGCGTTTGGACCACGCCGACAGTGTGCGAGTTTTGCCCGATTGTGAACGTATCCTTTTGGGTACTTTCACTTCATATCCCCACGTTCTGCCAGTCCGCCAACCATTGCGTTTGAGCAGATTTGCAGCCGTTGCCAACGCATCGGGCACCGAAGTCCAGATATCCTTCTTGCCGTTTTTGTCGATATCCTGGCTGTAAATGAGATAGCTGGAGGGAATGAATTGCGTGTGACCCATGGCCCCCGCCCAGGACCCTCTCAGCTGGTCTGGCCGGACCTTACCCGATTGGAGGATTTTCATCGATGCTATCAGCTGAGATCGGGCAAATTTGCGGCGCCTCTTGTCGGCGTAGGCCAATGTCGACAGCGAGTGTACGACACTGCGCAGGGATTTTGGCCGTTTCATCGCCTCGCCATAGGTGGATTCCATCGACCAGATGGCCAGCAAAATATTCGCACTGACGCCATATTGGCGTTCTATTCGGGACAGCCAACGTGACCAGTTCTTCTTCTCTTCGCGACCTCGCTCCACCGACGTTTCGTTGACCCGGCTGTCAAAATACATCCATAGTTTCTGGCGAAACTCCGGCTGATAACGGGCCAGCTCCAAAACTTCGCGGTCTGGCGCATTGATGCCTTTAAATGCTCGCCGGACGGTGGTTTTGGTTATGCCCTTACGATAGGCATAGGCCGAAAAGCTTTGTTTCCACTTTCGAAACCCTGCATCTGCCATTGCTCCTTGCGGCGCAAAAGCGATCATCAACACGGAAATTATCAGGGCTGCGTTGAGCCATCGAACTGGGAGTAGCGGTTGCTTTTGTCTGCCGCCTCCGGCAGCCACCCCAATCTCACCCACATTCGGTACTATTAAGCGTTGGTTTACCATGATCGTTGCCTTGAGAATCACGAGTACCTAATTGGTAACATAAGCCTGTCAAAAGTGATGAAAATTAGATCAACAATTGTGTGCAAGTCGACTGCGGCCTGTACGAAGCGCCTGTTTGGAACCTTCCTTGACTAAATCCGCCCTTAATCGTCGTGTCCGCAAAGCCGTGTTTCCTGTTGCCGGTCTGGGCACAAGGTTTCTTCCAGCTTCCAAGTCGGTTCCAAAAGAAATGCTGACAGTGGTCGACATGCCGGTGATTCAGTATGCGGTCAACGAAGCCCGCGAGGCGGGAATTGAACATTTTGTGTTTGTAACCGGCCGCAACAAAGGCGTCATCGAAGATTATTTCGACGTTCAACCGGAATTGAAGGCAACACTAAAGGCGCGCAATAAAGCCGATATGCTTGAAGTCCTGGCCGATAGTCAGCCGGAGCCCGGGAAAACCAGTTTTACGCGCCAGCAGGAACCGTTGGGTCTGGGTCATGCCGTGTGGTGTGCCAGAGACATTGTTGGCGATGAACCATTTGCCCTGCTGCTGCCGGACATGGTGATGAAATCCAGCAATGGAGGATGCCTGAAATCGCTGATGGGTGTTTATGACGATACCGGCGGCAACGTCATTGCGGTTGAAGAATGCGACCCTCAGGAAGTATCAAACTATGGCGTCATCGAGATGGGTCAGACCATCGGTGCAGGCTTTGAAATTCACGACATGGTGGAGAAGCCAAAACCCGAGGACGCCCCCTCAAATCTGTTCATTAATGGACGCTACATCCTGCAACCGGAGATTTTCCGTCTGTTGGAGAACCAGGAAACTGGCGCGGGTGGCGAAATTCAGTTGACTGACGCCATGCTGCGACTATGTGAAAATCAACCATTTCACGGCTACAAGTTTGAGGGTGCAAGTTATGATTGCGGGTCCAAAGAAGGCTTTATCGCCGCCAATGTTGCGTTTGCCTTGGAACGTGAAGACACCGGGCCGATCGTGCGAAAAATCATCGAAGACATACTCGGGCAACAGCGCGATTGACGCTTGTTAGCGTTGTAACCGCAATCCAATGCGCGCTGTGGTGGCTTCATAGGACGAAGTTGCTTCCGACGAATCAAGGACTTCGTGGCCCACCGTTGCAATAACTGCAGCGGTTCTATTCAACCTCCATTCCGCGCCAATCTGGCCCTGAAGCATTTCGTCCTGACGGCCTGAATCATCGTATTCACGCAATGAGGCCAACACACGAGCATTCAATGACAGGTTCGGTCTCAGATCATGAACCGCATCCAGCGAGATGGCATAGGTCACCGATCCGGCTTCGTCAGCATTGGTCGATCCGGTGAATTCGGACTGGGCAGCCGCGGTAAAGGTCGTTAAACGCTGCGGTGACCAATTGATGTTTGCGTCAATTGTCAAGCCATCGAGATTGTTGATCGCATTATCGTCAAACTCTTCGGCGGAATAGCCGACTGAAATCTCTCCGTTCAACTTGTCTCCGCGATCAAACTCGACCCCTGCGCGCAGGGCATACAACATGCTGTTGCGGCGATTGCCGTTTCTGTCCACTTCACTTTCGTAACGCCGCGCTCCAAGTGAAGCTTCGACAAACGGTTGAAGCGAAGGAGAGATTTCATAACCGACCCGACCCTGCAATTCATAGAGCGTGTTGTTGCGGTCGTCTTGAGCCAAATTGGAACCATCGCTGAGCGAGGCGTCCTCGTATCTTGAATGGGTGATGGCGCCGCGCAGGGAGGCCAAGTATCTGCCAGCTTGTTTTTCCACTTCAGCAAAACCACCGAAGCGATGGACATTGGGACTGTCTTCAATGGTCAGGGGAAATGGCACCGTCAGATTGTCGCTTTCAGCACTTTCTGTCGATAAATTGTAGGTGCCTCCGATCCGGGTTGTCAGGTCATAGCTGTGATCCAGCCGAAGCTGAAAACTGGCATCAAGCGATGGCAGGTCATCGGTGTCACTATCGAAGAATGTCTGATAGGTGCCTCCGATTTCACCACGCAACTCGTGCAGCGCCCAATTGCTGACTGCGGTGAGCCGGGCATCGGTTTGAGAAAATATTGATGCCGATCCATCACTGGCAGCATCGGCATTGCTGGTACTACCGATGCTCTGCGTCAGGACGGGCGACAAGGTGAACGTGCCAACCCTGATTCCAAGTGCGGCATAAGGTGAATCATCTGATTGAGCGCTACCTCCCTGCACCGGTGCTGCAGGTCGATTGGCCAACGGAGAAATCGACCCATCATCCTGGATATTGCCTACCGGCTGAGTTCGGCGGGCCCTGGGATTGCCCAAATCAGCGTCCTGTGACGTTGTTAGTTGTCGACGGTTTGTTGTGAAACCATCATCCGCTTCGACAATCAATGAGCCGTCTTCCAGGCTTGTTGTCTCATCGCCATCCAAAGAGGTGGAAAATTGCACGTCCTGCTGTTGAGGCTGACCTGAGGATGTGGATGACCCATCTTCAATCCCATCAAGATCGTCGTCGCTTAGAGAAATGTCGGCGTTTATTGTGCCGAACCCAGCACCAATTTGTTGTGCCCAGGCACCATTCAGCGCAGGCAGTGCGATAAGCCATGCCGAGACCAGGGATATTGAAAATTTGACGTGATGCACCATCAAGTGAGAACAGACTTTCACTGGAAACCAGAAACCTACAAGACGCCAAGTGGCGGCCAACCGACGACCCACAGCGGGTGCTTACTGAAATGTAAACGGACGTGGTTAACGGTTTCTTTCTATTTTGCGGTGCAACACGATGATTTTTCGTTCACCTTGACCTTCAATTGGGATACGACACAGCCATGAACAGCACCATCGATAGCGATCAGGTCATAGGCTCGGCCAAACGAACATTGCAAATTGAGAGCGCCGGCATGCAGGCGTTGACTCACGCATTCGACAATGGTCTGGCTAAACCCTTTTGCGATGCGGTCAATACGTTTCGCGATATACAAGGTCGCGTGATTGTCACCGGGGTCGGCAAGTCTGGCCATATCGCCAACAAAATCGCTGCGACACTGGCGTCAACCGGCACGCCGGCATTCTTTGTCCATTCGACGGAAGCAAACCACGGCGATTTGGGTATGATCGCGCGGGATGATGCTATTTTGGCAATCTCCTGGTCAGGTGAAACGGCAGAACTGCGTGGCACGCTAGATTATTCCAAACGCTTTTCCATTCCACTGGTTGCTTTGACGGCAGATGAAAACTCCACCCTCGCCAGACACGCAGATGTTGTCTTGTCCCTGCCCCGCGAAAAGGAAGCCTGCCCGCATAATCTGGCGCCTACAACCTCCTCTTTGATGATCCTGGCGCTTGGCGACGCCATCGCGGTTGCCCTGCTGGAAAATCGAGAATTCACCGCAGATCAGTTCAGCGTATTCCACCCTGGTGGCCAACTCGGAGCCAAACTGCTGCATGTGCGTGATCTGATGCATTCTGGTGATGCACTGCCGCTGGTGGAAAGCGGAACCCAGATGATGCAAGCCATTTTGCAAATATCGCAAAAAGGATTTGGCTGTGTCGGCGTCGTCAAGGATCAGACACTGATCGGGATTATTACCGATGGCGACCTGCGTCGCAGCCTGTCAACTTCTCTGCTCGACGAAAAGGTAGACGACGTCATGACCGCCGACCCCCAGACCATTACAGGGGACCTGTTGGCTGCCGAAGCTTTGGAGATACTGAACCAGCGCAAGATCACGGCGCTCATGGTGACCAAATCGCAAAAACCGATCGGCATCCTTCATTTGCATGATCTGCTCAGAGTTGGGGCAGCCTGATCAACCTCATTGGACCACGGCTCTAGGCCCGTTCTACCACCAGCGCCCCGTTTTGATTTCCGATGACCCGTACGCGGGTGCCGGCGGGAAGATCCGTTTCACTGAGAACACGCCACGTTGTGTCTCCCAGTTTGACTCTGCCGTTTCCATTTTCCACGGGCTCAACCAGCGACGTCTCGCTGCCGGCATAGCGGCCCAGAGGGTCGTTGATCTTTGACGCATCATCATTTTCATTGTCCGCCGGAAACAACCGGCGTCCAACCAATGCCAACACCAGTGACAGAACGCCAAACGCAACAATCTGCGCCTGCCATGGCCACCATGCCACATCGGTAAACGACACCAATGTCAGCGTCCCGATAACCAGAGCTGACAGCCCGAACCAGATCAGGAATACGCCGGGCAAGGCGACCTCACCTATCAGCAAAACCAAGCCAACGAGAAACCACGACCACGGACCTAGATCAGTCAATGTTTGCATCACCATGTCAGTCTACCTTTCTGCCTGTGATCAGGCTGGTTGGTCGCAATTATCTGCCAAACCTTACGTAACCTTGGGAACACCGGATGGAGTTCTCGACCGACCGCCGCCGCCGTCGCCGTCGCCGTCTTCACCACCAAATGTGTCTTTTGCAATTTCTGCAATGCCGGCCAGCGAACCGATCATCGCAGTAGCTTCCATCGGCAATATGACAAGTTTCTGGTTCGGCGCCGTACCGATGGATTGAAGAGCGTCGGTATATTTTTGTGCGACGAAATAGTTGATGGCCTGGCTGTTACCGGAGCTGATTGCCTGCGACACAGCGCGCGTCGCTTCAGCTTCCGCCTGCGCTTCGCGCTCGCGGGCTTCGGCTTCCAGAAATGCTGCCGCCTTGGTGCCTTCGGCCTCAAGAATCTGGGCTTGTTTTTGACCTTCAGCGCGGGCAATGGCCGCCGCCCGGTCGCCTTCTGCCTCCAGAATTTGGGCGCGTTTTTGCCGCTCAGCCTTCATCTGGCGTCCCATGGCGTCCACCAGATCAGCTGGTGGGTTGATGTCTTTGACCTCAATGCGGGTCATTTTAATGCCCCATGGAGCCACGGCATCATCAACGACGTGCAATATGCGCGTGTTTATTTCATCCCTTTTCGACAGCAGTTCATCAAGGTTCATTGACCCCATCACCGTACGAAGATTGGTCATGGTGATGTTGAGTATGGCATTTTGCAGGCCGCTGACTTCATAGGCAGCTTTAGGCGCGTCGAGCACCTGGAAAAACGTCACCCCGTCAACCATGCAGGTAGCATTGTCCTTGGTGATAATTTCCTGGGTTGGAACATCAAGAACCTGTTCCATCATGTTCATCTTTGAGCCAATTTTTTCAATAAATGGCCAAATAATGTTGAGGCCGGGGTTCAACGCCCGTTCAAACCTGCCAAGTCGTTCCACCGTGTAATTGTATCCCTGGGGAACTATTTTGATCATCGACATTAAGATGATGATCAACAAAATACCCAAAATGATAACGGCTAAGTCGCTAATTGGTAAAACCATGATTCCTCCCACTATTTCTCACTATATGGGATGTATAGAGGACAATTTCAATGCCGATTGGCAGGTTAACCACTTGATTCAGCGCCGTCAGATCCAGCCCAACAGCTCTCTTCGAACGACGGTTTCGATCAAATCCATACCCTGCAGATCGTCGTTGAGACAGGGAATATGGGTGAATTTCTCACCGCCATTTTGAATGAACTCGCCACGAACCTCTCCGTCAATCTCCTCCAGTGTTTCCAGACAATCAGCAGCAAAGCCCGGATTTACCACGGCGAGCCGTTTGGTGCCTTCCTGGGCCAGGCGTTCCACGGTTTTATCCGTATAAGGCTGCAACCATTCTTCGGGGCCAAAACGCGACTGAAATGTGGATAACAAGTAGCCGTCGGGCCAACCCATATGCTCTCGCAATAAACGCGACGTTTTCAGACATTGGCAATGATATGGATCTCCCTTGTCGAAATAGCTTTTTGGAATTCCGTGGTAAGAGGCAATGAGATGTTCGGGCTCAAAGTCCAACGCGGCCAGATGGGCTTCAATCGAACTACCCAAAGCTTCGATATAAGCGGGATCATCATGGTAAGGAGGTACGGTGCGCAGGGCCGGCATCCAGCGCATTTTCATCAAAGCTTCAAAAGTTTTGTCGTTGACGGTTGCCGTCGTGGCGGCGGCATATTGTGGGTAGAGCGGAAATACGACGATGCGTTCGCAGCCCTGTTTCTGCAGAGCTAAGAGCCTGCTTTCGATTGACGGGTTGCCATAGCGCATTGCCCAGTCGACCACCAGATTTCCGATCTCACCCATCCGTTCGCCAAGTTGTTCGGCTTGTGAACGGGTAAAGGTTCTCAAGGGTGACTCATTGTTTTCTTCATTCCAGATCGACGCGTAGAGCGCCCCGGACTTCTTTGGCCTGGTGTTCAGTATGATGCCGTTTAACAACGGCCACCAGATAATGCGGGGCGTCTCAATCACCCGTCGGTCTGACAGAAACTCCTTGAGATATTTGCGCATGTTCTTTTTGTCATGACCATCGGGAGTGCCGAGATTGACAAGCAGCACTCCAACCTTGCCGAAATTGGTTTTCGGATGGTCCGGTGGGAAGGCGTTGGCGGAAATGTCGCGGCGAAATGCAAATGACTCGAAGGGGGCATTCATGGCAAATCCAAATAGTGTGTGCTGCAGTCGGAAAGCCATAGCCCATAGCCCGCATGCCTTTCAACCACGGGCATTGAGATGCAGTGTCCCTGTCTTGTAAATTCATCCACAGGTTGAAATTTACCGGCTGCGTGTGGTGACGATCCGTCATGAAGCTGTCATGCTGAACAGTAAGGGTGCGCCCGACAAATTCTCAACATTCCAACCGGAGAGTTAGATGCTCAAAAAAATAATGAAATCAATAATTTCCGCCTCGGTGGCCGCTGGACTCAGCCTCACGGCGATGGTTGCAGCACTGGCCGAAACGGTCAATGTCAGCATAATCGTTGCCAGTGACATGGACACAATGTCTGGCAAAAAACGCGGCGGTGTCGCCCGCCTTGCCGGTGTGGTCAATGCCGAACGGGCAAAGGGTGGAAATACAGTCTTTGTTTGTAACTACTCAGCTACCCTATTTCTGCTGCCATTAGGTGCGACAAT
>JAALLE010000175.1 GCA_011087605.1 Hyphomicrobiales bacterium | reverse complement strand
ATCAAATTGTCGCACCTAATGGCAGCAGAAATAGGGTAGCTGAGTAGTTACAAAGTATTACAACAACTACCTTGAAGATGACCACAATTTCCCGGCTTCGCTCGGACACCCGATGGCTGCCCAATATACCGGCACCGGGGATGATCAGTATAAACGGCAGCGCTGGACCTGGAAGTATTTCAACAACCCAAGCCCCCGCAACGTCAACAATAACAGCTCCGGGCTGCCTTATGTGCTGGGTACCCAAGGCGGACCGAACGCATTTTGCACGGTTCAGGAAATGACTCCCTTGACGACCAGCAAGAGCCAGATCATTGATGCGATATCGTCGATGCAGGCGCGTGGATCGACCAATATTCAGGCCGGGTTGTCGTGGGGGTGGCGCACTTTGTCGGCCAACGAACCCTTTACCCAGGGTCGCGACTATTCGGTTGCTGACAACAAGAAGATCATGATCGTCATGACCGATGGTAACAATACGGCTTATCCGATCACGTCCAGCAGTTATTCAAAGCGTAACAAGGCGTTTTATAACACCTGGGGCCATTCGGAAAATGAGCGAATGTTCGATGGATTTGATGCCATTGCCAATCCAAGCCACGACTATACGACTTTCCGTAAGGCGATGGACGAGCATCTGGTTGAAACCTGCGATAACGCCAAGGCGGCGGGTATTTCGATCTATTCGATTGCATTTGACGTGCCCAACGGATCAAGCGTCAAAACCATGCTGGAGAATTGTGCGTCTTCTGATCTTGGCGGCACCAAGCAGTATTACGACGCCCAGAACAATGCTCAGCTGGTAGCAACGTTTCAGCAAATCGCTGAACAGCTGGCAGATCTGGCGATTACAAAATAAAGCAATCCGGTGCCCGCTTTTTGACGGGCACCGGGGCAATCCTCATAACATTGACCAAAATCTAGTCCGGCAGACCTGCTGCCCGCATTCCATCAACAAGGTGCTGGAACCCGGAAGTATGTCGGATCGGCATATTTTTGTACCACCGCTGTGATGAATATGTTGGCTCGATGGCCAAAATCTTGTCGACATAATTCGCTGCCTGATCCGCATTGCCAGCCAATGCCGATGACACAGCTGCAAACCGCAAGGCGGCGATATTTCCATGCGACATGCCAATTGCGTCCTGTGCCGACCTTAAGGCAGCGTCATAATCACTGTTGAGGATGTGACAAATAGCGCTGCCGCACTTGGCGCGAAACGCCAGCGGGTCTCGAGGATCAAGACGCTGAGCCGTTGCAAACGCATTGAGCGCTGCATTTCGATCGCCCCAGAATATTTCAAGAAACCCGTGTGACGACCACAGCCACGCAAGGCAGGGGGCACTCTCCAGGGCCTGGGTGACCAAATCCCGGCCCAATTGAACATTGTCTTCAAAATATGCCAGGGCATAGCCGATTTGCCCCAGGAGTTCCGGGTCGCCATCCGACAGTTTCATGGCTGCTCTTGCCAGATCAACCGCCTGATCGGCGTTGTGGGAAAAATCCAGATGGTCGGTGGAATAAATCCACAATGTTCTGCACCACGCCTCCAATCCATAGGCCGGGGCAAATTCGGGAGAACGGGCACGCGCCTGCGCCAGCAGGTCATAGGCGGCATTCGATTCCAGCAGGTTTACCTTTTCAAGGGCGCGCAAATACAAATCATAAACGGTCAGATCGCTGGTGTGTTTGCCGCGTGCCTTGATAATTTCAGCACTGCGGATGGAAGGGGCGACCGCGGCTGCGACCTGGGCGGTGATTTGATCCTGAAGTTCAAATACATCTTCCAGCGACCCGTCAAATCGTTCCGCCCAGATGTGATTGCCGGACCTGGCGTCGATCAGCTGACCGGTCAACCTGATCCGCCCGGCAGCTTTTCGAATACTGCCTTCAAGCACATAACGAACCCCGAGATTATTGCTCACTTCGCGAATATCCACCGCCTGGCCCTTGTAGATAAATGACGAGTTTCGGGCGATGACAAACAGCGAGCGCAGTTTGGACAGTGCTGTGATGATGTCTTCGGTGATGCCGTCGGCGAAATATTCCTGCTCCGGATCGCCGCTCATATTGTCAAACGGCAGTATGGCAATGGATGGTTTTTCTGGCAGTTCGAGCTTCGGCGTGGGTTCAGAGGCCGAAGCGCCAGCTGCCACAGGCCAATGCCAAACTCCGACCGGGCGCTCTATGTTCTTCAGATCGTGATGCTCACCGCCTCCGAATAGCCTTTTGCTTTTTCCGTCGAGGCTGTTGTAGGCAACATCGGAAATCAATACCTGGCCGGGCTCGGCCCTGGATTCCAGCCGCGCTGCAACATTAACACCGTCGCCGAATATGTCGTCTTGATCGATGACCACTTCGCCGATGTGAATCCCAATGCGCAATTGGATGTTGTTCTGGTCGGCCAGATTTTCCATTACTGCAATGGCGCAATCTACCGAGTCTGAGATGGACGGAAATTCAACGATCCATCCATCGCCCAAACTCTTGATGACCTCGCCACGATGGTCGGTGACGCATGGCAGAAACCGAGCCTTACGGAATTGCCGCAGGGCTTCCAGCGTGGTGGACTGATCTTCGCCCATCAGCTTGGAATAGCCGACAATATCGGCGACCAATATGGCAGACAGCCTTCGTTGCAAACAAACCCCTCCCGAACGGCTGAGCCTAACTTTTTTGCCGTTGCAGTTCAATATTGGAAGAGTGTTTCCTGCTCCTCAAATGGTTCAATTTGCGGCGGCGGCTCCCTCCTTTATGAAATTGGGGCGGGGCATTAGCCCCGGACGGCTCTTCGCCGTCTTGTGCGGGCGTTGAGATGGATTTGTTTGTTAGGGGGGTAGGTTTTGTATGCGCTCACGCAGATGGCTTCGCCATCGCTCCGCGGGGGCGGGGCTGACCGCCCCGGGCCGCTCTTCGCGGCCTGATACGGGCGTTGAGA
>JAALLE010000080.1 GCA_011087605.1 Hyphomicrobiales bacterium | reverse complement strand
TTCCGCAGCCTTCCAGTAGCGGCTAGAACAAACCCTTTTTCATCAAAATCAGCCCGACGCTGACATCTAAGTCTGATGCTGATCATCACTTCCATCGGACGGATCACGCAATTCAAGCTTCAGATAGTCAAACCCAAATTCGATGGTTGGTTTGATAATCTTGAAATAGGGCGACAGATCAAAATCTCTTGGAGCAAACAGAGAGTGGTGACGAATATGCAGAATCTCGCCCACTGCATAAGTTTTGCAATCCTCGTCCAGACAATCCTTGAGCTTGGTAATATCCGGCAAGATTGGATAGCGCACGGACTGATAAGCCTGTGCGATCAGTGTTGAACAGATGGCGCGCGTTGGATCGCCCGATCCAAATGACAACATCTTTCGCCGCCAGCGGATTGGCACCGGAGGGGTCGGCAATAAATAACGCAACAGATCAATGATGTTGTGGGTGTCGTAAGCCTTACCAACACTGTCGACCATAAATTGAACCACCGCCTGGCGGTCGGTTTTGGTCAGACCAACGGGTCGACATATACGGGTGTTGTAGGTCTGGTATTTTTCCAACGGGCGGGCAACGCATCCCTCCCCCAGATTCACCTCGATCAGGCAGGGATGCTGGCCCTCTTCATTGGGTGGCAAAATTTCACCAACATACAGGGCAGAATGAGACCAGGTGGACTGGGTGAGATATTTGATCGCAGCCGAAACTTTCTGGTTGCCTTCAATCAGCAAAACGTCTCCCGGCTCCAGAGCCCGTCGCAGGCTTTCTGGATCTGAAGGCGTATAGGGTTCATAGCCGGAAGACTGGGCCGTCACCTTGCCGGCGATGAATTCTGCAAATCTATCAAGAATGGAACGCGACTCGCTCAAAAACTCCTCCTGTCTCGCCTTGCATAATGTTCAGAATTCAACTGGCAATCAACATTGTTCATGGTGGAGTTATTGGCCATTGCACCCTATTGTTTCAAGATAATTCACGTGAAGTTGCATGTTGTTGAGCAGGCAGTTTTACCCAGTCAGGACCACCGAATGCTTCTCTCACGTTTCGCACGGCCATTTTTTAACAATGCAAAACGGGCCTTTGACTCCCTGTCCGAACAGGAAATTCTGGCGCTGGCAATTTCCAGCGAGGAAGAGGATGCACGTATTTATCAGACCTATGCGGACGGTCTGCGCGATGAATTCCCTGCCTCGGCAGGAGTTTTTGACGAAATGGCCGCCGAAGAGCACGAACATCGCAGACTTCTATTGGAACTGCATCAAAAGCGATTTGGCGACACTGTCCCGCTTATTCGACGCGAACATGTGCGTGGTTTTTATGAACGCAAGCCCGATTGGCTGGTGCGCCCATTGGGAGTTGAAAACGTACGCAAACAGGCCGTTGCCATGGAAGATCAGGCCCGGCGGTTTTACCTCCAGGCCGCACAATCTGCCCGCGATGTTTCGACACGCAAACTTTTGGGAGATCTTGCTGAAGCCGAAACCTCTCACATGTCGCTGGCCGGAAAGCTAACCGATGCCATTATCGATTCCGGTGCGGTCGATGAGGAGGCCGAAACGGAGAAGCGCAAGTTCCTGCTCACCTATATCCAGCCCGGCCTTGCTGGACTGATGGATGGGTCGGTTTCTACACTGGCACCTGTATTTGCCGCCGCATTCGCAACAAAAGACACTTGGGAAACTTTTCTCATCGGCCTGGCTGCATCGATTGGCGCCGGCATTTCCATGGGTTTTACGGAAGCCCTATCTGACGATGGCAAACTGACCGGACGCGGGTCGCCGCTCAAGCGGGGTCTGGCCTCCGGCGTAATGACCACAATTGGTGGCCTGGGCCATGCTCTACCCTATCTCATCAGCGATTTCTGGACGGCGACGTGGATCGCCGGAATTGTTGTGGTGATCGAGTTATGGGCGATTGCCTGGATTCAGAACCGCTATATGGAAACGCCGTTTTTCCGGGCTGCCCTGCAGGTGGTGCTCGGTGGTGCACTGGTGCTGGCAGCTGGGATCCTGATCGGGAACGGCTAATCTTGTGGGCGAGCTAATTATCACCCACCATCAGGGCGATAGTTCGCTTCAGCAGATCGATATCCTCGTCACGTGACAAGCGGTGATCGCCGTCCTTAACCAATGTCATCTGAACATCGTCGTGGGCGAGAGCTTCCACCAGATGTAGAGCATGGGTATAAGGCACGTCGGGGTCTTCCATACCTTGCAAAATGCGAACCGGGACACCAACAGCCAGATCACCGTTCAACACCTGATTGTTGCGTCCGTCTTCGATCAACTCCCGGGTAATGACATTTGGTTCGTCTGAATAAGCACTGGGTTCTTCTATGTAACCTTTGTCCTGTAAGTCCTTGCGTTGCTCATCGGTAAACGCCGGTTCCATCAGGCGGGTGGCGAAATCGGGCGCCGGTGCAATCAGCAACAGTCCGGCGAGCCTGCCTTGCTCTTTGCGTTTTTTCAGTTCCTCGGCCAGCCGCAGGGCAATCCAACCGCCCATTGACGATCCCACAAGAATTTGCGGCCCTTCCGTACAAGAAAGAAGAACCGCTAAACTTTCATCTACCCAACGAGAGATTGTCCCGTCGACAAATTTGCCCCCCGACGAACCATGACCCGAATAATCAAATCGCAGGCTTGCACAGCCCAGGCGTGCCGCAGCGTCGACCATTGCCATCGCCTTGGTGCCATCCATGTCGGAGCGAAAACCTCCAAGCCATATCAAGCCGGGCTTTGCTTCACCATTGCCGCTGATTTGCGGCGCCGCCTGCATCAGGGCAATGTCTACGGTTTGATCGTTCCAGACGTGGCTGAGCGTTGATTTGGATTCCACGAAAATACCTTCCGGTTTTGGTTGACGCCATCACGTGCTGGCAGCATATCCTTGTAAAACACTGCTTCGGCAAGAGAGATGATGCAACCACCAAAAATACTACAAGTGATTCCTGCACTGGAAACAGGTGGTGCTGAGAGAACAGCTTTGGATATTGGCGACGCCATTATTGCCAAAGGCTGGACATCGCTTATCGCCAGCTCAGGGGGCAGAATGATTGACCAGCTCACCGACAGCGGCAATCAACATTACCTGCTCCCTTTGAGTAGCAAAAATCCGTTCACTATCTGGCGCAATGGGAACCGTCTCGCCAGCATAATAGAGCAAGAGAATATCGACATAATTCACGCCCGGTCGCGAGCCCCTACCTGGTCAGCACTTATTGCCGCCCGGCGCACCGGAATTCCGTTTGTTACCACCTATCATGGTTCCTACAATCAAAGGTCCCGATTGAAGGCGTTATATAATTCGGTCATGGCGCGGGCCGATGTGGTGATTGCCAATTCAGGATGGACCGGAGATTTGATTGCTTCACGAAACCCTTGGGCAAAGGACCGGATTGTCGTCATACACCGGGGCACCGACTTTGCTCACTTTTCAAAGCAGGCGATTTCAAAACAACGGCTGGAAGCACTTCGACAAAAATGGTCTTTGACCGATGAGCATATCCCGATTGTTCAACTCGCCCGCTTAACCGGGTGGAAAGGTCAGGAGACCGTCATAGAAGCCGCCAGCAAGATTGTTGAAGGCTTCCCAAATGCCCGTTTTATCTTGGCTGGTGACGAGCAGGGTCGTTCAAACTATCTGTCGCGCCTGAAACAAAGGATTGCAGAATTTGGGCTTCAAGATCACGTCCTGTTGCCCGGCCATTGCGACGATCCTGCCGCCGCTATGGCACTGTCGGAACTGGTCGTGGTGGCATCGACCCAGGCCGAAGCATTTGGCCGTGCAGCCGTTGAAGCCGGTGCGTTGGAGATACCGGTGATCGTCAGTGATATTGGTGCGGTTCAGGAAACCGTTTTGGCACCACCAGCAGTAGCTGAAGACAGGATAACAGGATGGAAAGTATCGCCGGGAGATTCCGATGATCTGGCTCAATCCCTGCGCCATGCTCTTGGTCTGACCCCAAAACAGCGCCGCGAAATTGGCAAAAGGGCTCGCAAGCGCGGCCAAAGTAACTTCTCCTTGCAGCAGATGTGCGAAAAAACCATGGCCATTTACGAAGATTTATTGGCCAGTTCAGGTAAAAATCAGTCACCAAACGTGTAAAACCAGTGGTGTTTTTCATTTCAGAACATGCTATGTGGCATGAGAATTTGAAGCTTGGATCCTCGCCAAACCGGCAAGATCGGGCACCATAACCAGGAGAAGACCGCTATTCGTCGTCCACATAGAGCAGCCGCGCCACAAAAATCTGGCCCGCGCGCAAACCAGGAAATTACCGCTCCGGAAGTCCAACTGATTGATGCTGAAGGAACCAACCACGGCACAGTTGCATTAGATACCGCCCAGGACATGGCCCTGGAGGCCGGCCTTGATCTGGTCGAAATTTCACCGACCAACCGCCCACCAATCTGCAAGATCCTCGATTTCGGCAAGTACAAATACGCCGCTCAGAAAAAAGCAGCTGAAGCGCGCAAAAAGCAAAAAACCATCGAAGTCAAAGAGATCAAGATGCGTCCGAATATCGACACACATGATTATGATGTGAAGATGCGGGCGGTAAAACGTTTTTTTGATGATGGCGACAAGGTCAAGATCACATTGCGGTTTCGCGGCCGTGAGATGGCCCATATGAATCTGGGCATGGATTTGCTGAAAAAGGTTCGAGAAGACACTGAGGACATTGCCAAGGTGGAGGCCGAACCAAAGCTGGAAGGCCGACAAATGATGATGGTATTGGCTCCTCGCTAACCGTATTTTGGATTTGAATTGAAAGAGGCGCGGCTCAGAAATTGGACCGCGCCTTTGATGTTTGGAACCACCCCGACAATCGCGAAAACAAAAAAACCTATTTGCGCGTCAATAGGCAGTTGCGTCGGGTGAGGAAATATACTGCGAGAACCAGGGGTATTGGCGCGCATCGAAAATGGATTTCAACCAGTCAATTACGGTCCGGACCTGCTTGTAATTTCCAGCGTCGCGCTGATAGGTCAGATAAATGTCTCCTGAATAACGCAGTTCGCCCAGCAGTGGTACCAAATCCCGCTCAATGTTGTTGAGATAGGTTGGCAACAAGCCGATTCCTGCACCATGAGACACCGCGGCGAGATGAGAGGCGCAGGTATTTGTTGTGGCGACAATGTTATTTCGAGAAAGCGTAGGCATCAATTTCGCCCAGTTTAGCTCGTTGTCTGTCGTCATTTCCAATTCGACAAGGTTGAAACGCTTAAGATCGCTGCTTGTGTTGGGCTCCCCCCAACGCTCGACAAATCCGCGCGTGGCAAATGGCTGCGTGTTCAAATAGCCCAATCGCGTTACGATAAGACTGTCCTGGTTGGGCGGGTTGGTTTGAACGGCAATATCGCAGTGTGTGAGAGTGTTGCCCGGTGACTGAACCGCGCATCGAAAGTCCAGTTGAAATTGCGGGTTTGATAGCTGAAATGCGATAGAATGTGGAATCAGCCAAAAAGTTCCCAATGATTCCTCAACATGAATCGATATCCGCGGCGATTGTGCACGCTCGGACTTGAGCAATTCGCGCGAAACCTTCATTGAGGCTTCGAACATGTCATTGCCAGCCGCAAACAGGCGTTCTCCCTGATCGGTTAAATGTGCGCCCGACACATCTCTAACCAGCAAACGACAATTCATTTGATGCTCCAGATATTGCAGGCGTCGACGCAGTGAATTGACCGACCTGTTGGTCTTCCTGCTGGCCGCTCTAAAGCTGCCGCATTGAGCAACCAACCTAAATAGCTGGATATCTGTCCAATTAAAACTCAGTTCCGTCTGTTCCATATCAGGAACAGGGTGATGTGATTCTGTGGCGGTCATGTATTCCCTCACTTGACCTAGGATGTTCTGCATGGGGTATCGCAAACCAACTTTCATGCAGGTAGCAATGCAGCTTAACTCACAGATACAATTGAACATTTCTACGCTCGTCAAGTTAACGACCCGACGCAAAACTTATATTCCTGCCTGCTGGAAGTATGGATTTTGAAACCGCGGGCCCCACCTAATTACTCGATTGTTGCAGCGCGAAGGCCGACGTGACCCGCGCCCATGACCGGGATTGCTGGCAACTTCCAGGTGTTCCACCTCGCTTGAGCGACGATATCGAATTTCTGGTCAAATATGGGTGCGATATCAACATGCTGATTGATGTTGAAAAACGTGCCAGGAAACTGAAATTGCCGGCCTCCACGGTGCTAACCACATCAGGAGCGCTTTCCCAAGACACTTACTATCGGGTAGTCGCCCAAGAACTTGGCCTGGAGTTTGTTCCGGATTCACCAGCCGATCCAAGACCGATTACCCAACCGGTGTCTTTCGATGGGCTTCACAAATTGGCCCGCGTCCTGCCCATCAGCAAGGTGCGTAGTTCCGTAGAAATCGATTTTGGGCCGCGAGAATTTCATCTTGCACCGGACCGAAATCTGTTGCGACTGCTCAAGAGACACTTCAAGCGTTCGATGCAACTTAAGCACCGCCTGAAGATAAGCAGTCATAGTTCAAATCTGCAAAACCTGATCGAGCGCTGCAGTTCGTCGCTGTTGTTCAATGCCAGAAACAGCCTGCATTCAAACTTGCCTCAATGTTCTGCAAAACACGTCATTACGGTTGCCCAGACCATTCGGATCATACTGACATTTCAAGTCACTACCGTTCTTTGGCTCAAGTTTGATACTTTCGTGCCTGTTCTGCTCCATGTGATCGCATTGTTGCTCTATTTGGGCAGGGCTGGCTTAAGATTCTTCGCGTGGAAGTTACTGAAAACCCGTAAGACTTTGTCTCTCGTCACAGACTTCGCGGATGAAGATTTACCGATTTATTCTGTTCTGGTGGCGCTGCATGATGAAGCCGGTGTGGTGGAAGAGCTGGTCATTTCGCTTTCGAAGATCGACTGGCCATGGGAATTTTTGGAAATCAAACTGGTTTGCGAAGCAGATGATCGGCTGACCTTGGAAGCCTGTCACTCTGTCTTGAAAAACAACCAATATCCAATGGTCTCAATTGTGAAGGTACCGGCGTGCGAGCCTCGCACTAAGCCCAAGGCGCTGAACTACGCATTGCAACTGTGTCGCGGTAAATTTGTCGTGGTTTACGATGCAGAGGACCGGCCGGACCCTCAGCAACTGAGACAGGCTTATGAAAAATTTCGTGCAGGACCACCAAATCTAGCGTGTTTGCAAGCTCCGTTGGTCATCGAAAATTCCGGGACCAATTGGTTGTCTCGCATGTTTGCAATTGAATATTCGGCACTATTTGACGGATTACTGCCAGCGCTTGGATCAAAACAATTACCCCTGCCTTTGGGAGGATCATCAAACCACTTCAAACGAACAACCCTTGTCCACATAGGTGCCTGGGACCCTTACAACGTGACGGAAGATGCTGATCTTGGGTTGCGGTTGGCGCGGGCGGGTTGCTGGGCTGCGGTGCTGAGCTGCCCCACCTTCGAAACGGCCCCGACAAAGTTGGGTGTCTGGTTGCCACAGCGCACACGCTGGTTCAAAGGCTGGTTTCAAACCTGGCTGGTTCACACTCGGCAGATCCGGCTGTTATATCAGGACCTTGGAGTGGCAGGGTTTATAAATTTCCAATTGATGACATTGGGAACGGCGCTGTCTGCTCTGACCAATCCGTTTTTACTATACTTCGTGATTACCGCATTTTTGGATATTGCACAGCATAGCCCCCCGGTCTGGAAACAATATCTTCTGGTTCTGGATTTAATCAGTTTTGCGGCCGGATATGGTATTTACATGCTGCTGGCCGCCCGCACTCTGCGCCTGCGCGGCATGACTGCCTACAAATCAATGTTTTGGGCACTCCCGGTCTACTGGGTGCTGACGTCGGTGGCGGCCTGGCGGGCGATTATGCAACTGTTTAAATGCCCCCATAAATGGGAAAAAACGCCGCATACCAGAAGACAATCTGCAGATTAACCCAGCAAGAGGTTGAGTAGGTAATATCAGCAGAAAAGTTTGCCTTGGCCAATTTGGTGCTTCAATCACGAGAAACCTGGCTGCCACCCATGTTTTTCTTGCGAATGTTGCTGACATTTATCATTGTCCGCCCATGACCAAGCTTTCAAAACTCCTTGCTCTGTTGCTGTTGGCGATTACCGCACTTCTTTCAACTGTGCCCGTACAAGCTCAATTGTTGATCCCAAAATCCGAAACCTCTAACGCCACCAGCGGCCTTGATCTTCTGCTGGACGAGGCCCGGCGGGACGGTTCCACCGTTGTGGTAATCAGCCCTGGAAACAGTGGAACCGGCGCCGATGCATCCGCCTCGAATATGCGGGCCGAAATGTTTCTCAAGGCTCGAAAGCGTATCAAGGAAATCGTCCAATCGAGCCCTCAATTGGCAAGCAATATGGCCGGAACACTTAAGGCTGCCAGCCCGGATGGATCCTGGTTTTGGGTATTCCGGGCATTGGGAACCGCTCTACTGGGCCTGATTATTGGTTGGTATGCGACACGCCCCATAATCATGTGGTCGTTTAAGAATGTCCTCGCCCAGCCCGATGTCGAACCGCAGACGACAGCTGACAAAATTGCCTATCTGTTATCGCGAGCTATGTTTGCGTTGATTTATGTCATCATCTATTTTGCCGTTGCCATGTTGGTGGCGGTGATACTGGATTCCGGACATGAGCCAACGCGGCGTATCATCTTTGAGGTTGTTGCCTGGTACTGTGTCTACAGATTCATGCGTCATGGCGTATCCTGGAACATCTTTGCAGGAGATATGCCAAAGTACCGTCTGGTCAATTTGAGCAATGATGAAGCCGTTAGACTTCATACCCACTGGCAAATCGGCGTGGGTGTTTTCGCCTGCTACGCTGCCTTCGCTCGATTTGCGGGTATTACTGGCGAAGACCAGATTGCTGCAGGACTGATCGGAGTTCTGACGCCAGAGAATATCAAACTTTTGCAAATCAGTTCAGCAATGTTGGCGTCGCTGATATTGATCATCTACGTGCTAAAAGACTGGAAAACCTGGCAACAGGTATTTGCACCGTCGGATAGTGGTGCGGCATTTTACACCTGGCGCAGGAATCTTGCCCGATTGGTGCCCATCATCGCTGTGGTCTATTCGACTTTTGCCATGGCCATGTTTGTCTACCGTCTGGCATTGGATCAACCTTCCCCCGGAGTAGTGATCGCCGCACCATTTGCGATCTTCTATGTAGCAATCATTGTCTACGGATTGGTTTTGATCATCATCCAGGCGATGTATAACAGGCGCATTCGTCGGTTTGAAGCGCTGGCTGAAGCTGAACGCCAGCGGGCGGAACAGCAAATGGAAAATGTCGATACCGATGCCGGCGAAGAAATGCAGGTTGGTCCATCTTCTGTCACTTCCGCGATATTTGAATATCAACCTATGTTCCGGGGGCTTTTTGAAGCCGCCGCATTGGCTGTGGTGATCGCCGTTGCACTGGGTGAGCTGGCTCGCGTTTGGGGTGTACCCGTGGGCAGTGAAGGCAACATCTGGGCAGCATTTCTCGACATAATTCTCGCAGCAATACTGTGCTGGCTGGCCTATTCTGCAGTGCGCATCTTCGTCGACAAAAAGCTGGAAGAAGAAGGCGGAGATTTCGAATTGGAAATGGGTGGTGACGGCGGCGGGGCAGGAGCGACGAGAACCGCCACATTATTGCCGATCATGCGCTATGCCATGATGATAGTCATATTCTCCGTTGCCGCCATGGTGATATTGTCTCGAATGGGTGTTGATGTGGCGCCTATATTCGCCGGGGCCGGTGTTGTTGGAATCGCTGTTGGATTTGGCGCTCAAACCCTGATCAGGGACATTTTTTCCGGAGCATTCTTTCTGCTTGATGATGCATTTCGCCGCGGTGAATATGTCGATATCGAGGGGGTAAAAGGCACGGTTGAAAAGATATCCATCCGATCGTTCCAACTGCGCCATCATCTGGGCGCGCTACACACGATACCATTCGGAGAAATCAAACAGCTGACAAATTATTCCCGCGACTGGGTGCTGATGAAATTGCCACTGCGCGTAACCTACGATACCGACACGGAAAAGGTTCGCAAATTGGTCAAGAAGTTAGGTCAGGAATTGCTGAACCATCCCCAGGTGGGTCACACATTCATGCAACCATTAAAAAGTCAGGGCGTATACAAGATGGAAGACAGCGCGATGATTATTCGTGTTAAATTCATGACCAAACCGGGCGAACAATTTGTCACCCGCAAAGTGGTTTATGAGAGCATTCAGGACTTGTTTGCCCGTGAAGGCATTAAATTCGCCCACAAGGAAGTTACGGTTCGACTGGCCGATAAGTCGATTGACGATCTCACCGAAGAAGAAAAACAGGCCGTGTCCTCGGCCGCTCGCAGCATTATCGACGCTGAAGCTGAAGAAGCACTGGCCGCAGCGGGGGGCAAACCAGCAGATGGCGGGCGCTAGAGCAGAGTTGGATTCTGATAGCCCGATTGGTTCCCATCGTGCGCGATTCTGGCAAAAACTGATCTGGCAAATTTGCGACTGGCATCCGCTGCCGCAAAAGTGGCGCCAGAAACTTCGCAAACGCTATGCCCGCAAGGTCGTCGGCCCATTTGATATTACCCATGATGATATGCGGTTTCGACTTTACCCGTCAGAAAACTATTGCGACCGAGTGCTTTTCGGGCGCGACGAATTGCCCGAAAAAACCGAGCATGAAGCCCTGTTGGACGTCCTGAAGCCGGGCATGGTGTTTGTTGATATCGGTGCCAATGTCGGAACTTACTCGATATTCGTGAGCGCAAAGCTTGGTGGCGATTGTACAATTCTGGCGATGGAACCGCATCCACGCACCTATCAAAAACTTCAGTTCAATCTGCAGGCAAACGGCATTTCAATCGGCAGCGCACATAATGTCGGCGTCGGGCCGTCTCGCGGCAAAATTGAATTATGGTCTGATGGCGGCAGTAATATTGGGCATACTTCGATGGTCAAAGGCGGCACGTCCAACCCCAAAGTCAGCCATGAAGTTGACATAGTGCCATTGATGGACTTGCTGCGAGAGAATTCGATTTCCGCAATTGATGTCTTGAAGATTGATATCGAAGGATTTGAGGATCAGGCTTTAGCACCATTTTTTGATACGGCTGAAGAGGCAGTGTGGCCGCGCCACATTCTTATTGAAATCGCCCACCAGAATCTCTGGCAACGGGATCTTCTGGCAATGCTCGATGCCCGCGGATATGCGGAACGATTTCGGACCAAGGAAAATCGGTTGCTGTCGCTATAGAGCCCCTCAGGCGTCGCCTTCGACAACACCTACAAACGGTAATTCCCGAAACGCATAGGCTACGTCCATCCCGTAACCAACGACAAAATGATCGGGACATTCAAAGCCGGTATAGTCCGCGTCAATATCGGCCTTGCGCTTGGAATGCTTGTCGAGCAGAACGGCCACCTCAACATTACGAGCGCCGCGTTCCACCATAAGGTCATGGGCGAATTTTAGTGTATTGCCGGATTCCAGAATATCATCAATCAACAGCACATCACGGCCCTCAACCTCGCTATCGATATCGCGCAAAACCTGTACTCCGGTAGATTCTGTACCTTTGCCGTAGCTGGATAAGGTGATGAATTCAACTTCAGGAGCGATGCCCTGGGCATGCATGGCGCGGATCAGATCGGCGGCAAAAATGAAGGAACCCTTGAGGATCGCTATCACCAGCAGATCGTGATGGATTTTACCCTGCATTTCAGCTGCCATTGCAAGATTGCGCTCAGCAATCTGATCGGCAGAAAACAAGGTTGAAATGCGTTTCCCGCGGACTTCGATCATGGTTCACTCGGACTTGATTGGCGATACCTTATCTAGAACCTTTGAGGGCATAAATTCAATGTCAACATTGACGGTTTCAGCAGGAAAGTCGTGTGCAACTGCTGTGAATCGACCGGTTTCCCCGGCCGCAAGGTTGTCCTTGTTGGCGCTGACCGTCCAGGCGTAGAGATTGGCTTTTTCCCGACCACGCATAATCAGCTTTACCGGCGGTACCGGCACGGCGTTGTCAGCAATGTTTAAAATCTCGCCTTTGACAATCAGTTGGCGGATGCCATCCTTGTCGACCTTGGTTGTCACAACATTGGCAAATTTCAACCCCGGATTATCCGATACCAGTCCAACGGCCTGATACATAGCCACCGTCTGAGGCAAAGTTTGCATGATCGGGGCGCGCAATCCCACTGCACCCGCAATCAGCATAAGGCCGGTCAAAATTGCGAACGGCAACGCCAGTGATTTCTTGCTTGGCAATTGTGACGCTGGTTCCCGATCAACATAGATCGGTGTCTTTTTTTGCTGTTTTGGCATGACCACGGGAAGGTCGGTTTTGATGGCCGCTCGGTCATCGGCCAGATCACTCAACTCCGGGGTCAGACTGGGAGCATCAAGTTTGATGCGCGGTGCTTTTTCGCCACCGATTTTCCACTCAAACTCGCATTTACCACATTGCAGGGTGCGCGATTTCAACACATCGGATGGCGGGTCGCGAAATCTGGCTTCACATTCTGGACAAATTACAGTCATGACGGCCTTATGATGCAAGTACGGTCGCGTCGGATGACCGGTTGCGATAGGGTTGACAAATTCTTGCTATTTTTAACGGCAAAATGGTTAACGCATGATTTACCACTGACTGTGGTTGAGCGTGATAACCGATCAGTCGGGTCTTGATGTTGCCTAACCTGTCGACTGTATTAAGTCTGTGTTAACCATAAATGGCCGACACCGGAAATTAATTTGGTAAAGGTTAGGGTCAGGACCCTAGTTTCGGGAACTCTCATGATCCGCTTTGAAAACGTTGGTGTTCGTTATGGATCGGGCGATGAAATTCTCAAAGATCTGACTTTTGCTATCGAGCCCGGGTCATTTCAATTTCTCACCGGGCCTTCAGGCGCAGGCAAAACCAGTCTGCTGCGTCTGCTGTTTCTATCGCTGCAACCAACACGCGGTCAGATCAGCATATTCGATCAGGATGCGTCGATGTTGACGGTCAGGCAATTGCCGTCGATTCGTCGCAGGATCGGCATCGTTTTTCAGGACTTTCGGCTGCTCGATCATCTCACTCTTTATGAAAACGTGGCGCTGCCACTGCGGGTTCGCGGAAAGGAAGAGACCGGCTATCGCAAAGACGTCGTTGACCTGTTGAAATGGGTCGGCCTGAGCGATCGAATTGACGCTCACCCGTCGGTATTGTCGGGTGGAGAACAGCAACGAGCCGCTATTGCGCGGGCTCTGATAGATCAACCGGAAATGCTGCTGGCGGATGAACCGACCGGCAATCTGGACCCGACCCTGGCGCGCCGTTTGTTGAGATTGTTTATCGAGTTGAATCGCAACGGAACTTCCGTTGTCATCGCGACTCATGATCTCAACCTGATGGACCAATATGACGCAAGAAGACTTGTGCTCAATGAGGGGCGTCTGCAGATCTATGAATGAGCCCATCCCCACCCATTATGCCAAGTCCGAAGCGGCTGGGGTTCAAAAACCAGCGCCGGACCCCGCCATGCGTGACCGGGAAATGCAGTCGATTGTGCCGCGCGAATCGGTTGCCGGATCGGCGCTCACACTGGTCATCGCAATTATGGCTTTTCTGTCCAGCCTGACATTGGGTGCAGTGTCTCTTGTCAACGACACGGCACAGGGCTGGCAAAATCAAATCGCCCGGGAGGTCACCATACAGGTGCGACCGGTGGCAGATGTCGACATCACGACAGCGGTGGAATCGGCACGCCAAATCGCCAGCAGCTTTGCCGGCATCAGCACGGTTGAAGTCGTTGACGAGGCTCAGACAAATGCCCTGCTGGAGCCATGGCTGGGTGCCGGGTTGAGTTTGGAAGAATTGCCCCTACCCCGGTTAATCACCGTGATTGTCGACAGCAGCAATCCACCCGATATTGCCGGACTGAGTGCCAGGATCGTTGAAACCGTGCCTGGTGCAACCGTGGACGACCACCGCGCCTGGATCGACCGACTGACCACGATGGCGACGACTACAATTCTGGTCGGCGTTTTCGTTTTCATATTGATTATGGCGGCAACCATATTGACGGTAATTTTTGCAACCCGTGGTGCAATGGCCGGTAATCGGCACGTGATTGAAGTACTGCATTTTGTAGGCGCTGAACAAAGTTTCATTGCCGGTGAGTTTCAACGACACTTCTTGTTTCTGGGATTGAAAGGAGCGATGGCTGGTGGGGCTTTGGCGTTGATCAGTTTCCTGGTTGTTGGAATTTGGGCACAAAGCAATGTTCACGATCCGACCGCAGACCAGGTAAATGCACTGTTTGGAACTTTTTCCGTTGGATTGGGCGGTTATGTCGGCACCGTTGTACTTGTCTTTATCATCGGGTTGCTGACAGCGATAACCTCGCGTCACACGGTCATCCGCCATGTAGATGCATTGGATGGCATCAAGGCTGTTCACCAATCGTCGAATTGATGATAGGGCTCAAAGACGACATATTCGGCTGATAACTCGGTTGCCATGCCACTTGAAAGGGTGTCCATGACCGGAATTGAATTTCCCAAAACCAACAATAAACCGTCTGTGGCGCGCCGTGCAGTACGCGGTAGCGGGAAGCTGACGTCCTGGCTGTTCAGGACGGTTATGAAACTGCTGCTGATCGTGATATTTGTCGGCGCTGGAATTTTCGTTGGTGGCTTCCTGCAATTCACCAGCAAAGTTTCCGACACTGTGCAGCCCATCGATGTCGAGCCCGCTGATGCCATTGTCGCACTGACCGGGGGCTCAACCCGGATTGCAACTGCTCTGGAGTTGCTGTCACAGAAAAAGGGACAGCGACTGCTTATTTCCGGTGTGAACACCGACACCCAAACCGCTGATATTCAGGCCATGCATCCAACAAAGTCGGATTTGTTTGACTGTTGTGTGGATCTGGAACGGATTGCAGCCGACACAATCGGCAATGCGGAAGAGTCGGCAAAATGGGCAAAACAGAATGACTATCAAAGCCTGATCATCGTCACCAGCGCCTACCACATGCCCCGTAGCCTGCTGGAATATCGACGCCAGATGGGCGACGTAGAACTGGCCCCATATGCGGTTCCGTTGGACTCCATCAATAACGAAGAATGGTGGAAGAATGCCACAACTTTGCGCTTCATGGTGAACGAGTATCTGAAATATATTGGCGCCCGTGCCAGAGACTACATCAACCCGCAGACATTTGATGCATTGCGCGGCAACATGTTTGGCGACAAACAAAACTGATTACAGGCCCTAGTTCCCGACAATCAAATCCAGGATTGTTTTCTGGCCGCGGTTTTCAAGCGCCCGATGCACCCGTGTTCGCAAATTGGCGGTTTGCCGATCTATTTTAGCGTTCTGGCCAGTCAACCGGGCGCGAAATTTCGGTAATGGAATTTCCACTGGCAGACTGGCGAGATAGACGGGTTGGCCTGGCAGTGCGCGGCGCGGCAGATCGCGCAACGCAGCCGTCATGAAATCCTTCCATACGATCGCCGGAATGGATCCACCGGTAACTTTCCGAGTTGGCTGATTATCGTCATTGCCAAACCAGACCCCGGTGACCAGGTGGGCGGTGTGGCCGATGAAAAGTGCGTCCCGGAAGCCCTGGCTCGTTCCTGTCTTGCCACCGGCAACATGACCCGACAGTCGCGCAGCCCTGCCTGTCCCATTTTCAACTACATCACGCAACATGGCGTTCATCATGCCCAACACTGACGGGTCGATGACCTCTAGCGGCAGAGCGGCAGGTCGTTGGTAAAGAACTTTGCCGCCATTGGTGGAGATCCGATTGATAAGATAGGGATTCGCCTTGAGTCCGCCATTGGCGAAGGGAATGTAAGCGGCTGACAGTTCCAGCAAATTTACCTCAGAAGTGCCTAGTGAGAGGGACGCGTTGGCGGTCAATTTGGAATCTATGCCCAATCGTTTTGCCGTCTTGGCGACGTTTGTCGGTCCGGCTTGCATCGTTAGTTGAGCAGAAATGGTGTTGAGTGATTGGGAAAACGCCTGTGATAATGTCACCGCTCCGCGAAACTTCTGATCATAATTTTCCGGCTGCCATTTGCCAATTCGAACCGGTTCATCATTCATAACTGTCTGGGGCGAATGGCCGCGCTCGATGGCATTGAGCCAGACAAAGGTTTTGAAAGCTGAACCGGGTTGTCGCCTGGCCTCGATCACGCGATTGAACTGGCTTTCTCCATAATTGCGTCCGCCGATCAGGGCACGAATTGCACCATCGGGTGCCATTGCAACCAGCGCGCCCTGAGAAACCCGACGGCTCTTGCCGTGTTTACCCAACGCCCCGGACAGAGATTCTTGCGCAGCTGTCATCATATAGGGCGACAGGCTGGTCTCCACGACGATATCCTGTTTGACCTCGCCAATCAGGTGTTTCACCCTTTTGGCAATCATATCGGCGACAAAGTGCTCCGGGCCAGAGCGATAATGACGGGCATTTTCTCCCGGTTTGATGTTCTTGACGTTTACATATCCAGGCTTGATGTAGCCTTCGCGCTGCATGGCGGCCAATACGGTTTGGGCCCGGCGTTGTGCCAGAATGGGGTCTCGGGTTGGGGCATATTTGGATGGTGCCTTAAGAAGGCCGGCCAGCAAGGCTGCTTCTGCAATAGTTACGTGTTTGGCGGACTTGCCGAAATATCGCCGTGCAGCAGCATCAACGCCAGTGGCTCCGGCTCCAAAATAAACCCGGTTGAGATACAGTTCGAGTATCTCTGCCTTGGAGTATTTGGCCTCCAGCCAAAATGCCAGGATCAACTCCTGGACCTTGCGTCCAAAAGTTCGTTGGGGGGTCAAAAACAGGTTTTTGGCCAATTGCTGGGTTAATGTGGACCCACCTTCGCGCAAGCGCTTTTGCATGACATTGCGGAACATTGCCCGGGTAAAACCGATGGGATCAAAGCCGAAATGTGAATGAAATCGTCTGTCTTCAATTGCTATGACAGCTTGGGCAATATGCGGCGACATGTCTTCCAGGCGAAGCGCCTTCCCGCCCGTTACGCCACGGTTTCCAACCAGTGATTTGTCATCTGCAACAATGCGCATATTGGGTGGGCGTTCGGGAACTATCCAATCATCCGCGCTTGGAAGTTGAGCGGCGTAGTAACCCACAATCCCGGCAACGATAATTCCGCTCCACAGCGAAAATACCACCCCCCAGTAAAAAAGACGCGGAGCAGGCCTGAACACAAGGCGCATAATCCGCCAAAACCAGGACGGCTTTTTCGACTTCTTACGAGATGTCTTTCTGGATGGTTTGGCTTTTTTGGCACCGGCGTCGACCCGTCGTGATCGCGACGCCCGAATATCTCCCTCGGATTTATCGGAAAACCGGGGTTCAATTCGCTGCTTGGAGCGCTGTTTCGGGCGGGATTTGCGGGCCATCAGGCTTTTCAACTGCAAAACAGGGTTAGCGGAAGACAAAGCTTAGCCAGCGCACTTTAAGCACCGGTAAAGGAAACCGTTAACCAGCGTCGATTAGTGCAATCACTTTTTAGAAAGTTCGATCAAACTTAATACTTTCTTGCCTCCTTTGAGCGAGACTTGGCGCATGATGAAAGAAGCCAACATTTCAAACAACTCAGCGACCAGCCATGCTGTGTCGACGGATCGGGTTGCGTGGGTGGATGTCGCCAAGGGCATCTGCATAATTTTGGTTGTTATGATGCACACCACTCTCGGTTTGGAAAAGTCGATGGGTGTTACCGGTTGGATGCACTATCTGGTGGAATTTGCCAAACCCTTCAGAATGCCCGACTTTTTCATGATTTCGGGGCTTTTTCTGGCAGCCACGATCAACCGGCCATGGCGACTTTATCTTGATCGCAAGGTGGTGCATTTCTTCTATTTTTGTAACTACCCAGCTACCCCAACCTGATGCTTTTATAGACGGCCCAT
>JAALLE010000174.1 GCA_011087605.1 Hyphomicrobiales bacterium | reverse complement strand
ATTATCTTCAAATGATCAGCAACACGACGCGCCGGAGGAGAGGCGGCAACGTGCTGAAAGCCAACACCGATCGAATTGCACGATTGCTGGATGCATCAATCGATGCAGAAACCCGAAATGCGGATCTGGTGTTCGCCACAAATACCCTGGCAAAGATCGACACCATTCCCGGCCTGCGCGAGTCATTGAAAACCGTTTTCAAAAAACTGTAGCTATTAACGCCGGCCATGCAGAATGCCTGCATTTTGATCCAATTGCCCATTTTTTGTGCAAAAATTAGATGGACTGGCTTTTCCGATTGTGAAGCTCGACTCGGATTCAGCGTGATTTGCCCCGAAAACAGGCAAATTGAGAAAAATTACCCATACCGACTCAAACTGGCACGACTTATGCATAGGCTTGGTTAATCGTGCGTGCGAAATCAAAATTGATCTTGTGCCCAACGCGATTGTCCCACAACCACAAGCGGCTTTTGAGGCTGCAATGGATAAGGATCCGACTGCGTGAAAAAGATTGAAGCGATCATTAAGCCTTTCAAACTCGACGAAGTGAAAGAAGCCCTTCAGGAAGTAGGTCTACAAGGGATCACCGTACTTGAAGCCAAGGGCTTTGGCCGACAAAAAGGTCATACCGAACTGTATCGAGGCGCTGAATATGTCATCGACTTTCTTCCCAAGGTGAAAATTGAAGTTGTTGTCAATGACGACCAGACCGAAAGCGCCATTGAAGCCATTCGAAAAGCGGCCGAAACCGGTCGCATTGGAGACGGAAAGATTTTCGTCTCACCCATCGAACAAGCCATTCGCATCCGTACCGGTGAAACCGGAGCGGAAGCTGTCTAATCCAAAAACACAAGCCATCAGGCATTCCACTCAGGAAGGACTACCATGACCACTGCCAACGATCTTCTGAAACAAATGAAAGATGACAACGTCGAGTATCTCGACCTGCGCTTTACCGATCCCCGTGGTAAGATGCAGCACGTCACAGTCCACCACAGCCAGGTCGATGAAGATCTGTTCGCAGACGGCGCCATGTTTGACGGCTCCTCAATTGAAGGCTGGAAGGCAATCAACGATTCCGACATGGTTTTGATGCCGGATTTGGACACCTCCTACATGGATCCATTCTATGCGCATTCCACAATGGCTATCTTTTGCGACATTCTGGAGCCAGATACAGGTGAAGGTTACGAGCGCGATCCGCGGATGACCGCCAAACGTGCCGAAGCCTACATCAAGTCCGGAGGTTTTGGTGACACGGCCTATTTCGGACCAGAGCCGGAATTCTTCCTGTTTGACGATGTGCGGTTCTCATCCGACCCCTATAAAACCGGATTTGAAGTCGACAGCGACGAGCTGCCGACCAACACCGACGCCGAGTATGAAGCCGGAAACATGGGCCACCGCCCCCGCACCAAGGGTGGATATTTCCCGGTAAACCCGGTCGACAGCGCTCAGGACATCCGTTCTGAAATGCTCACCGTTCTCGGTAAAATGGGCGTATCTGTCGAAAAGCATCACCACGAAGTTGCTGCCGCTCAACACGAATTATCCATGCTATTCAATACGTTGACCCGCAAGGCCGACGAAGTTCAGTTGTACAAATACGCGGTGCAAAACGTTGCACACGCATATGGCAAGTCGGCAACATTCATGCCGAAGCCCGTATTTGGCGACAACGGCACAGGCATGCACGTCCATCAATCTTTGTGGAGCGAAGGGAAGCCACTGTTTGCCGGCGACCAATATGCTGGCCTGTCTGAAACCTGCCTGTTCTATATCGGCGGCATCATTAAGCACGCCAAAGCACTGAACCTCTTCACCAACCCATCAACCAACTCTTACAAGCGTTTGGTTCCCGGTTATGAAGCACCGGTTCTGCTGGCCTACTCAGCCAAGAACCGTTCCGCTTCGTGCCGCATTCCACATGTGGCTTCGCCAAAAGGAAAGCGAATGGAAGTCCGCTTCCCTGACCCAATGGCCAACCCGTATTTGTCGTTCGCAGCCATGCTGATGGCGGGACTTGATGGGATCAAAAACAAGATCCACCCTGGTGAACCAATGGACAAAGATCTCTATGATCTGCCACCCAAGCAGCTCAAAAAGATCCCAACCGTTTGCGGATCACTTCGCGAAGCCATGGACGCCTGTCGCAAGGATATGAAGTTCCTGACAGAAGGTGGAGTTTTCTCCGAAGATCAGATCAACGCCTATATCGATCTGAAAACTGAAGAAAACGAACGCTACGAAATGACGCCACACCCGGTTGAATTCGACATGTATTACTCGCTTTAAGCGAACGCTAATTTACAATGATTAGGGGCTGGGAGAGCAATCTCCCGGCCCCTTGTATTTGGTCAGGCGGATTTAACTCGAACAGTGTGCTAAGCTTAATCATGGCACTGATCCGCATAGCAAAAACCCTCATTTTAATGGCTCTGCTGGGAAACCTGGTCGTTGTTTCATCAGCACAGGCCAGTGGCGGAATCTGGTGTGAAGGCCTGATTGACAAAGAAAAATTCTATTTGAGCATCTCCACCGGTCGTTCGCATGTACTGGCCGTATTGAATGCCCAGATTAGCATTGGGGAAAACCACTGGGCAACCCAGCCTGAAAATGGTGAGACCGAGATCATATTCGGTCAGGGCATGACTGAGGGAACAAAGTTTGCCACCGATTTTGTCGACGCAAACCACGAAAAGATCCTGTTTGGGCTGCGAGTCGATTTCGATGGCATAGACGAAAGCGTGGACGACACCCCATTTGTTGGCCAATTGACATTGAACGAGACAAGGACCGTAGCGGTTGACTGTCACGGTGGAGGTTGATCTGCAAAACGCCCGATGCCCTTGGAATAAGTTGACACTGAGAACTGCAATAGCCACAATTTTGGTGCTGCAAATCCAACAAACGATGATTTAACGTAACTACTCAGCTACCCTATTTCTGCTGCCATTAGGTGCGACAATTTGA
>JAALLE010000079.1 GCA_011087605.1 Hyphomicrobiales bacterium | reverse complement strand
AATCAAATTGTCGCACCTAATGGCAGCAGAAATAGGGTAGCTGAGTAGTTACGCCTATATCCCCGGGCCGGCCATGCTTTATGCGACCGCTCAGACAATCGGCGGAGGCAAGCGAGCCGGTTGGATGGCCGCTTTGGGCATACATGTCGGCGGCTATGCGCACGTTATAGCCGCCACATTCGGGCTTGCTGTCTTGTTTACGGCTGTACCTGCCATCTATCTGGTACTAAAATTCGTCGGAGCGGCTTATCTGGTCTGGCTGGGTATCCAATTGTTTCGCTCTGGATTGCCGGCGGCCGATTCACCTGAAATCTCAATTCACAGATCGCCGGTAAAAGCCTTTGCAGAAAGCGCCATGGTGGAAATATTCAATCCGAAAACCGCGCTGTTCTTTTTGGCCTTCCTGCCACAGTTTACCGACCCGTCCGCAATCCTGCCAATCTGGGCGCAATTGCTGATTTTGGGAACGATTGTCAATGTGATGTTTTCAAGCGCCGACATTGTCTGTGTGATGTTGTCGACGAAAATGATGACAGTATTGAGCCAGTCAAGGCGCGCCAATAAGTGGGCTCAGCGTATCGGCGGCAGTCTGCTGGTTGGCTTGGGAATAAATCTCGCAACAAGCCGGCAATAAGCAACTATGCCTTGACCGGCACTGCCTGCATCAGCAGCGCCGGTCAGGATTCTTAATTAGGCCAGATCAAAGCGGTCCAGGTTCATCACCTTTGTCCAGGCGGCCGCGAAGTCTGAGGCAAATGATTGTTTTGCATCGCTGCTGGCATAGACTTCGGCCAATGCCCGCAGCTGAGAGTTGGATCCAAAAATCAGATCAACTTCCGACGCCGTCCATTTGACTTTGCCGGTACTGCGCTCGAGACCTTCATAGGTTCCGTTTGCATCGGCTGACTTTTTCCACTCCAAGCCCTGATCAAGCAGATTGACGAAAAAGTCGTGACTTAACGCATCTTTCTGGTTGGTGAACATGCCGCGGTCGGACCCGTCCGCATTGGTGCCCAATACGCGCAATCCACCGATCAACACGGTCAGTTCAGGCGCGGTCAATGTCAGCAACTGGGCCCGGTCAATCAACAACTCGGCAGATGATCTTGGATCACCTTTGATGGCGTAATTGCGAAATCCATCTGTTGCTGGCTCCAGCACAGCAAAGGATTCAACATCTGTTTCTTCCTGTGACGCATCGGTGCGACCAGCAGTAAACGGAACATCAACATCATTACCGGCGTTTTTGGCAGCCTGTTCAACTGCCGCCGACCCGGCCAGAACAATCAAGTCAGCAAGCGACACTTTCTTGCCGTCGGACTGTCCGTCATTGAATTGCTTCTGAATACCTTCAAGCGTCTTCAGGATGCCCGCAAGATCGGACGGATTATTAACCGCCCAGTCTTTTTGTGGAGCAAGTTGAATACGCGCGCCGTTGGCACCTCCGCGCATATCGCTGCCGCGAAAAGTTGAAGCCGACGCCCATGCGGTCGCTACAAGCTGCGAAATTGACAGCCCACTGGCCAGGACACTTGCCTTCAAATCGGCGATATCCTGTTGGCTGATCAACTCGTGATCAACGGCCGGTACAGGGTCCTGCCACAACTCTGGCGAAGCCGGAACCTGCGAGCCCAGACCGCGTACATAGGGTCCCATGTCGCGGTGGGTCAGCTTGTACCAAGCTTTCGCAAACGCCTCGGCAAAAACCTCCAGGTTCTCATGGAAACGCTTTGAAATTGGCGCGTAGATCGGATCTTCGCGCAATGCCAGATCCGATGTCAGCATGACCGGTGCATGACTTTTGTTGGCGTCATGAGCATCTGGAACCGTGCCGGCACCTGCTGCATCCTTTGGCGTCCATTGGGTGGCACCTGCCGGGCTCTTTGTCTGAACCCATTCATAGCCAAACAGGTTTTCAAAGAAGTTATTGTCCCATTTGGCTGGTTCGGTTGTCCATGCACCTTCCAGGCCGCTGCCGATTGTATCGCCACCGCTACCGGTACCAAAACTGTTTCTCCAGCCAAGGCCCTGTTCTTCAAGACCAGCGGCTTCGGGTTCTGGTCCAACATATTTGTCAGGATCAGCAGCGCCGTGTGCCTTACCGAATGTGTGGCCACCGGCGATCAGCGCAACGGTCTCCTCATCATTCATCGCCATGCGGCCAAATGTGTCGCGAATGTCGCGCGCTGATGCCAGTGGGTCGGGATTGCCGTTTGGACCTTCCGGGTTGACGTAAATCAGGCCCATTTGAACCGCACCGAGATTACCTTCTAGGTCGCGGTCGCCGCTATAGCGCTCGTCAGCCAACCATTCACCTTCCGGTCCCCAATAAATGTCTTCTTCCGGTTCCCAGATATCTTCGCGGCCACCGGCAAAACCGTGGGTTTTAAAGCCCATCGATTCCAACGCAACATTGCCCGTCAGGATCAATAGATCCGCCCAGGAAATCTTGCGGCCATATTTCTGTTTGATCGGCCATAACAGTTGACGGGCTTTGTCCAGATTAACGTTGTCCGGCCAGCTGTTGAGAGGAGCAAAACGCTGCGAACCGGACCCGGCACCACCGCGGCCATCGCCAATGCGATAAGTGCCGGCACTGTGCCACGCCATGCGGACAAAAAACGGACCATAATGTCCATAGTCGGCCGGCCACCATTCCTGCGAGTCTGTCATCAGGTCGGACAGGTCTTTGCAGACGGCGTCCAGATCAAGAGACTTAAATTCCTCTGCATAGTCGAAATCATTGTCCATCGGATCAGTCAGGCTGGAATTCTGGTGCAGAATCTTAAGGTTTAACTGGTTTGGCCACCAATGCTGATTGGCCGTACTGCCTGTTCCGGCATGGCTATGTGCACTGCCCAATACAGGACATTTGCTTGGCGCTGGGTCACTCATAATTCTCTCCGATCTGGGTCCGTTATCTTGTTAGGTGTCGCTGGCAAAAATCACCACAGGCCGGAAACAAACCCGACTCTGATGGCGCATACAATAATTTGCTTGTGAAACGTATAGGGCCGCAATTGGCCTCCCGCCAGCCTCACTGAACTATCAATAACAAAATTGTTCGATTAGATTAAGTTGAATTTTCTGATCGGAGCAATAAGTTGTGCTTATGGGCAACTTGACCATTAAACAGCTGCGCTATTTTGAAGCACTTGCCCTGCATGGCCATTTTGGTCATGCGGCCAATGCATGTGCCATATCGCAACCAGCCCTGTCTTTGCAGATAAAAGAGCTGGAAACCCAGTTGGGCGTTATACTTTTCGAACGCGGCTCCCGTCAGGTCAGGTTGACAACTTTTGGAGAAGACTTTGCCAACAGGGTGCGCCATATCCTGCGCTCCGTAGAAGAACTTCAGGATCTGGCCCGGGCCTCACGCGACCGATTGTCGGGACGGTTGAGAATTGGTGTCATTCCCACTATCGCCCCATATTTGCTGCCGACCATAATTAGCAGCTTGAAGCGCATCAGTGGTGATCTCGATATCCATGTTCGGGAGACGATGACCTCTAATCTTATTCAGGAGCTCACTGAGGGACGAATAGACACCGCCATCGTTGCCCTCCCGGTATCGGAACCATCGTTTACCGAAGTCGGTTTGTTTTCTGAAAACTTTGTACTTGTTCGCCCCAATTCGGACGCCGGCAAACCCGTTCCGGATGGCGAAACCCTACGCAACATGCGCCTGTTGCTTCTCGAAGAAGGCCATTGCTTTCGCGATCAGGCCTTGTCTTTTTGTAACATTCAAACAGCGTCAACAGGCGGCGGGCTGGACGGCACTTCTTTGTCAACTCTGGTACAGATGGTCAGCGTTGGCATCGGCGTCACATTGATTCCTGACATGGCTATAAGATTGGAAACCGGTTCAGCCGCCGTATCAGTTGCCCGCTTTGAACATCCCGAACCATCGAGAACAATCGGCATGATTTGGCGCAAAACCAGCCCGCTTGTTCAACAATTGATGCAAGTGGCAGAAATCGTTCAGCAGTCCGCCGAAAGTCAAAGGGCCAGCCAAAGCAAAACCTGATTTGCTGGATCAGCCTTAGGCGGCAATACAGCTCGATTGCTCGATACATTTCCACTCGTCAAAAGAGCCGAACATCTGGCGCATTTCCAAATAGTTCGCCTTCCAGAACGGGAAGCGCTTGAGTATGCTTGCGCGCACGTCGTCGACACTGCCGCACATCAGCAGAACATCGGCCTGCAACGGCTCATACCAGATTGGTCCCGAAATCATCTTTGATCTGAAAACACGGCGATAAAACGGTGCGTGGTTTGCCGCAACCAGGGAGAAGCAGGAATGTGCTTCAAAATATTGGCACGCCAGCATCGGTATCTTGATCAACAAGTAAGGTAGCTCGGAAAATTCCCGTGTCGCGGCCGGGTCGGCCACCAATCTACCCGGATCAATATAAACACCACCTTTGTCCAGAAGCGCATCAACCAGGTCTGGCGCAAATCCTCGACTTTGACAGTTTGGATATGCCTGCGTCGCAACCGTCACTTTTACCGATCCAACCAAACGGCCATCAATGAACAGGCCAATTGTTGCCGAGTTATCTTCGTGCGGGTCGTCAACGGCCTCTGCGGCCCATTCTTCGATGTTGGCATTTTTTTTCGAATGGGCTTTCCGCCTTAAGTGATAGATCGCCTCACGGTCTTCAAAATCCACCATTCGGCGGTATTCAACGCGATGCGCAATTGCATCTACGCGTTCCTCCAAAGTCAAATTCGCAGCCGTTTCAGCTAGCGTATTACTCGCACCAATTTTATGTAGACTAACCATTCCGCCCCGAACCTTGCCCAAAGTCATTGAGATTTAGGTTAACAAATTGTTAATTGTTGTAAAGCGGTTAGAGGGCCTGTTTGCCAAATTGGTTAATAAATTCGATTGAAGTGAGATTAGAAATATTTAAGCGGCGATGCGGGTGCATTCTTTCAGTTTGGCCAGCATTGACTTGTTTGCGCTTTGGCGCTTGTCAAGAAGAGGCCGCACCATCTCACCACTGACCGGCCTGCTGAACAGATAGCCCTGGATCTCGTCGATCGGGGTTTGAGCCAAAATGACCTGCAGCTGTTCCTTGGTTTCGATACCTTCCAGAACAACCGTCAATCCAAGTTTTTGGCCAAGCGCCGTCACCGCTTGCACCAGGGTCAGGCTGTTTGAATTCTGATGCAGGTCCAGAATGAATGATCGGTCGATCTTCACCTTATCGAGTGGTAATTCATTCATATAGCTGAGGCTGGAATAGCCAGTTCCAAAATCATCCAGCGATATGCGCACACCCATGCGCTTGAACTGATTGAGCAGATCGATTGTCTTCTCAACATTTTCCAGCATCAGGGATTCGGTGATTTCCAACTCGAGACGCTCCGGTTCCAAACCGCTAGTGGAAAGAGCCTCTTTGACGGTTTGCACGAGATCACCTTGTTTGAACTGAATTGGCGACAGATTAACGGCAACCCGTGTTCCTCCCGGCCAGGATGCACAGGCCTCGCAGGCCTCAAACAGCATCCAGGAACCAATTTCAGATATCAGACCCAATTCTTCGGCAATCGGAACAAAGCTTGTTGGAGAGATATAGCCGGCCGTTGGATGCTTCCAGCGGAGCAAAGCTTCGCAAACTGTAACCCGACCTTTTTTGACATTCACAATCGGCTGAAAGTGCGCTTCAAACTGGTTGCTTGCCAAGGCCAGACGCAAGTCGCTTTCCAGGCGGTGGCGACGCTGCATTTCCCGACTCATCTCGGAATTGAACACGCGCCAGTCGCCACGCCCGTGGGTCTTGGCACTCAATAGGGCCAGATCAGCATTTTTGAGCAATTTCTCCGCCGAGTTGTTTTCTTCATTGCTCAAGACAATTCCAATGCTGCATTCCAGCAGTACTTTGCGACCGCCCAGGCGGAAAGGTTTTGCAAAGGAATCGCAAATGGAATCTGCCAGATGAGCCGCCAGATCCAAACTATGTTTTTCACGAATAACAATGGCGAATTCATCCCCACCATAGCGCGCACACTCGCCCAGACCGGCGGTCAGCCGCGTCAGTCTTTCGGCTACATTGCGCAACAATATGTCACCTTTGCTGTGGCCCAGAGCATCGTTGACCTGCTTAAAGCGATCCAAATTCACCAACAACACGGCACATTTTTGATTTCTGCCCAGTTCCTTCAATTGAGCGTCAACGTGCTGCGGCAATTGATTGCGGTTCATCAATCCGGTGAGGCGGTCGAAGCGGACCATATGATCAATTGTCGTGGCGGCATCCACTTCACGCGATATGTCTTCAAATGTCATGACGATCCCGCCATTTTCCATACGCGAAGCGCGAAACTTCATGCTGTATTTCTTCTTGGCGCCAATTTCAAATATCAGCGCGACCGAACTTCTCGTTGAGTCGGCAATCCATTCGCGCACTTCCGCAACATGTTCGTTTGACAGCCCAAAATCTGAATTAAGAAGCCGAATAAGATCGTCCAACGGCATGCCTCGAAGAGACCTCAATGGTTTACGGATAAACGAACCGATATGTTTATTGGCAACTTCCAGAAAACCGCGATTGTCAAACATGCAGATACCCTGGGGAACATTTTCCAGGGTGTTATTGAGTTGCGTCGCCAATTCTTCGGCTTTTCGTCGATTGACCACATTGTTTAGCAAGTTTTCCCGCTGTCGCGCAGCAAGTTTTCGCAGCCCGAAAATGTACGGCATCAACATAAGTGCCAGCGCCAGATAAGCATCACCCTTGTACAACAGGCCAGCGATCAGGGGAAAACCCACGGCCAAAATCTGACCGTTGACAAGCCGAGCTATGGGAAAACATCGCCCGCAAACGCCAATCAAATTGCCAAATATGAAAGCAATGCTGACAAATTCCGCAAAAGAATTACCGGTCAGAGTAGTCACCGGGAACCACGCGCCAAGCGTAAACGCATGTAAAACTGCTACCAACGTGTAGCGAGTTTCCCAGCGCTGATAATCAGCATGAGCAAATTTCTTGGCTTCGTGGGCACGCTGGAAGGATCTGGTCAGCAGATATCGCAAACAACCGATGACGAACATCGCCGTTGCAACGAGATAAAGTTCCATTGAACCGGACATGTATCCAGTCAACGCAACGGCAAAAGCCGTCGTCGGCACGCCAAGCAATAACAGCTTATCGTCAGAATAAATCGACAACACAAATGACTGATAGACAGGACCGTCAGATCCTTTACCTATTTTCAGCTGTGAAATCATTTCTGTGCCACCCCCAGATTTTGTAAGGGCAGACTAGGTAACGTTCCTAAACTTTTATATAAAATCCGCCAAATGGATTGATCTTATGGCTAAACGAAGGTTAATCCCATGATCACAAGGCCTAATCCCGTCGACACTTCTCTCCAAAACAGGTGCATGAAATGAAAATCGCCATGATCGGAACCGGCTATGTTGGCCTTGTTACGGGTGCTTGCCTTGCCAAGATCGGACATGAAATTATCTGTGTTGATCAGGATCGAGAAAAAATTGATGCCTTATGCGGCGGCGCGATACCAATTTTCGAACCGGGCCTGAAGGACATCGTTGATGAGGGCGTCCAGGATGGCAAGCTGTCATTTTCAACCGACCTGACGCAAGCAATTGAATTAGTTGATGTAATATTCATTGCAGTTGGAACACCGCAGGCATCAGACGGTCGATCTGATTTAACCCAGATTGAAAACGCGGCCAAGCAGATCGCCAAAGCAGCGAATGGTGACAAGGTGGTGGTCGTCAAATCCACCGTTCCCGTAGGAACCTGTCGTCGGGTAGGGCGAATATTGGGTAAACATGACCATCAGCATACGTTCCAGGTCACTTCCAACCCGGAATTTTTGCGCGAAGGCAATGCCGTGTCAGATTTCATGCGGCCCGATCGCATTGTCTTTGGCACGAATTCAGCACAGGCCGAAGCTATTATGTGCGATATATATGCACATTTTGATGGAGCTAATGTCCCAGTGATCAAAACCTCGCTGGAAACCTCGGAACTGATTAAATACTCCGCCAATGCTTTTCTGGCAGCAAAAGTGGCATTTATTAACGAGATGGCAAATTTGTGCGATGCGACTGGTGCCAATGTCGACGACTTGTCACTAGGAATTGGTCTGGATTCTCGTATTGGCGCAGCGTTCCTGAAACCGGGGCCGGGCTATGGCGGTTCCTGCTTCCCCAAGGATACCTTGGCACTCACCATATTAGCACAGGAGGCCGATTCCCCCTCACGCATTATCGAAAGCGTGGTGGATTCTAATTCCAATCACATTCGCCGTCTGGGTCGAAAAATTGCCGATTTTTGTGCCGATTGCTGGAAAACTGACAAAAAAAACTCGTTGATTGACAAACGCATCGCAGTTCTCGGCCTGGCATTTAAGGCAAATACCGACGATATCAGATCTGCCGCCAGCACAGTTATCGCCCCGTTGTTAATCAAGCAGGGGGCCAGTGTCATTGGCTTCGATCCTGAAGCCACAATCGCAGCCGAGGCCGCCATTGATCACATCGAAACCACTACGGTAATAAACGAAGCTCTTACTGGAGCAGACGCGGTGGTAGTGCTGACCGAATGGGACGCAATCAAACTGATCGACTGGGCCGAAAAAAAGACGCTTTTGAATGCTCCAGTGGTGATCGACCTTCGAAACCTTTATTCGCCTGAAATGATGGCGAAACTCGGCATTCAATATTTGTCACTGGGTCGCCCGACCGTTGAGTAGCGGAATTGTTACCGCCGACACAATGACTGAAGCAGTTGGATTCTGACTCAACCGTTGCAGTTATCTTCACAGCAATCTAAGGTCCCGCTTGGTGAAGATAGGGTCGCACAATTCGGGAACATGAAACGCCTTAACGACGCCCGCATATTAATGTACAGCCACGATACGTTCGGCCTTGGCCATCTGCGTCGATGTCGCGCCATCGCACACGCTCTGGTCGACCGCTTCAAAGGCCTTACTGTTCTAATCATTTCCGGTTCACAAATTGCCGGTGCATTTGATTTCAAAGCGCGTGTGGACTTCGTCAAAATTCCCAGTGTTATCAAGCTCTATTCGGGCGAATACACGTCGATTAACAATCACATTGATATCGCAGACACTCTGGCAATCCGGGAAGCTTTGATCCTGGAAACCGCAGAGTTTTTCGACCCGGATATTTTTATAGTCGACAAGGAGCCGATGGGGTTGCGCGGCGAAGTTGAAAAAACCCTGGTGGCGCTTCAAATGAAGGGTTGCACCACTGTACTGGGCCTGCGCGATGTCATGGATTCCGCCGAACTGCTGGAGGAGGAATGGCGTAAAAAGGAAGTTATGGAAAAGATCGCCGGTCTTTACGATGAGATCTGGATCTATGGCCCCGAAGACTTTTGGAATCCTCTGCAGGGACTGACAACTCCGCAGCGTACCCTCGACAAGCTGCGTTACACCGGTTTTTTGCAGCGCGAAACGCCATCCACCGAAAATCACCGGTTTCAACAACCGCTTCCCAGCAGTTACATTCTGGTCACCGCAGGTGGAGGTGGAGATGGTGCTGAATTGATGTCAATGGTCCTGGCCGCACGCGAGCATGACCGCAATCTGGTTTACCCGCTTGTTCTTGTGCCCGGGCCATTCATGAGAAGCGAAGAGCGTGAAGAAATTCACCAGCGTGCCAACAATCTCAAAGACGTCGTTGTCATCGATTTCGACAATGAACTGGAAACCATAATGGATGGTGCGACCGGTGTTGTGGGCATGTGCGGATATAATACATTTTGCGAAATCCTGTCGTTTGACAAACCGGCATTGTTTGTTCCCAGAACCAGGCCCCGTAAGGAGCAACTGATCCGGGCAACCCGCGCAAGCGAGTTAGGTCTGGCCCGGGTTCTGGATACCGACAAGGCAATAGACCCGGCTAAAATGGCCGATGCTTTGCACGCTTTGCCAAATATGCCGGCGCCATCGAAATCCAGCTACGATTTACACCTCGACGGTCTTCAGTCAATTTGCAGACGCGTAGAGGAAATGCAGGCTTTGAGCAGCACGGCCGCGCAGAATGATATTTCGCGACCGGTTTCGCACCCCGCAGAAGAGCAAATAGTATCCTGATGCTGTCGCGCTCCAAGGTTGCCATCGTTCTCAAAGGATATCCCAGACTTTCCGAAACTTTCATCGCTCAGGAAATATTGGGTTTGCAGACGGCTGGTCTTGACCTGGAATTGGTTTCACTGCGACATCCCACCGATACTAAACGTCACCCGGTGCATGAAGAAATCACTGCTCCGGTTCGCTACTTGCCGGAATATGTGCACCAGGAGCCACGGCGTTGCTTTGCGGCATGGCTGAAGGCACGGCGACTACCTGGTTATCGAAGGGCGCGGACCGTTTGGCTCAACGACTTGTGGCGTGACAGAACGCGCAATCGTGTGCGGCGCTTTGTGCAGGCGATGGTGGCGGCCACCGAATTGGGCGAGGATGTCGGCTGGCTGTATGGCCATTTCATTCACACCCCTGGCTCCGTGACCCGCTATGCAGCAATCATGCGAGATTTGCCATATTCAATCAGTGCACACGCCAAGGATATCTGGACGTCGCCTGACTGGGAACTGTCTGAGAAATTGGACGATGCACAGTGGACAGTCACCTGCACAAAGGGAGGGGCTGATCATCTTGCGTCATTGGCGGCTAATAAGCGTGCCGTGAGATTGCTGTATCATGGTCTCGACCTGACCAGGTTTCCTGCCCCTGATGATGGGCAAGCCGGCAGTCATAATGATGGTTCATCTGCGACCCGTACCGTTAGCCTTCTGAGTGTCGGTAGAGCCGTTGAGAAGAAGGGTTTTGATACTCTGCTTCAGGCATTGTCATTGCTGCCCCCCAACTTGCATTGGCGTTGGGTACACATCGCTGGCGGTCCTTTGCTGGCAGACTTAAAGCAACAGGGTGACGATCTTGGAATTTCAGAAAAACTCGAATTTCTTGGCAGTCAGGCCCAATCACGTGTGCTGCAAGCCTATCGTGAATGCGACATGTTTGTATTGCCCTGTAGAATCGCCGCAGATGGCGACCGTGACGGCCTTCCCAACGTTATTGTCGAGGCTCAAAGTCAGGGCGTTCCGGTGATCTCCACGCCAATTTCCGGCATTCCCGAACTCATAGAAAACGGTGCCAACGGCCTGTTGGTAGCGCCAAATAACTGTGAACAACTCGCCGCTGCCATCGTCCAGCTTTCCCGCGACCCGGATCGCCGCAAGTCGATGGGGCAGCATGGCATTAACATCGTTCATCAAAAGTTCGACGCAGCCAACGAGATCAATCAATTAATTGACCTTGTGAGGCAGGCGTGAGCAATTCCCGGATGCCGTTGGATGGATCGTAAACCGCGAATTTTATTCTATTTTCTGCACCTGTTGGGTGTCGGTCATGTATTCCGCGCCCAGCGATTGATCGAGGGTTTTTCGCGCCACGGTTTTGCTGTGGACGTCATATATGGAGGAGAAGTGCTCGAGGAGGTGGAATTCGCCGCCGAAACGATTCATTTCCTGTCTCCCATCCGCGCTGCCGACAACAGTTATTCCACCTATCTGGATGCTGATGGTCAGCAACTCGACAAACCGTTCCAATTGCAGCGAGCCGACGAAATTGAAGCAATTTTTGACCAGTTGACTCCGGATATCGTGATGATTGAAGCCTTTCCATTTGGTCGCCGCATGGTCCGTTTGGAAATGGAAGTTCTGCTCAAAGCGGTCCAGAAACGACAACCCAAGCCGATCGTGATTTCATCAGTTCGAGACATTCTTCAAGAAAGAAAAAAACCTGGCCGTGTTGAAGAGACCTGCGACTGGATTGATCAATATTTTGACCAGGTTCTGGTTCATTCCGACTCTTCGGTCATTCAACTGGATTCAACCTTTCCGCTGGCCAGTAGGATACGTGATAAATTCAGCTATTCGGGATTTGTCGTTCCTCCGCGATCAACCATACCGGTTATGCATCAATTCGACGTAATCGTATCGGCCGGTGGTGGTGCATTTGGTGGCGAGTTGCTCGCGACCGCTCTAAATGCCGCGAAACAACGTTCCGATTGGTCCTGGTGCCTGTCCAGCGGTCCAAACCTTGACGCGGATCAATTCCGGTCGCTTGCTGATTCATGCCCGCCCCACGTTACCTTGACACGTTACCTTCCCGATCTTGCTGAACAGATGAAACAGGCTCGTTTGTCGATTTCTCAATGTGGTTACAATACCGCAATGGATGCCCTGGCCGCCCACCGCGACAGCGCTTGTCGTGCTGTATTTGTGCCCTACGATACTGAGGGTCAGAGCGAACAGTTACGTCGCGCAGAAATACTCCAGAAAGGCGGTTACGCCATTTGTCTTCCTCAATCATCATTGACTGAAGAACGTCTGCTGCAGAGCTGCGAACAGGCGCTAAAACTGGATCGAGTTGACCACCAAATCGATTTTGATGGTGTTAATAATTCGGCCAAACTTCTCCAGTCTTGGTTGAATGAGCGATGATCAAGATAGCATTTTACGCCACTATCAAGCCGCCGGACCATCACATCGCCTCTGGCGACCGTCTGGTCGCCAGAAATCTGATGGCTGCTTTGTCACTGGCCGGATACGAAGTTGAGTTGGCCAGCAGGTTTATTGCTTATTCCAAACGTGAAGCTCGAGAAATTTTAGAGCAGCGCAAATCAGAGGCGCTTGCCGAAGCCGACAGATTGATCGACGCGCTTCGGCTTGATCCGCCTGAAATCTGGATGACCTATCATCCCTATTGCAAAGCGCCTGACTGGATCGGCCCGAAGGTCAGCGCGGCATTGGGAATTCCCTATGTCACTGTTGAAGCTGCCCGCACCGGACAGGGTTTCGAAAATGGCGGCGACCGATGGGCAGATTGGCGGCTGGAAGCGCAAAGCGGTATCCTTCAGGCAGATTTGAATCTGGTCTTTAAACCAACAGATCGCGCCTATTTGGTTGACTTACTCGGGTCTGCTGACCGCATTTCAATGATTGCACCCTTCATTGACGCAACAGCTCCCTCAGACTTGCCCAAAATAAGTCTGCCCTCCCATTGGCGCCCCGGTGCTCCGGTTATTCTAACGGTTGGCATGATGCGTCCCGGCAAAAAGGTAGAGAATTTCAAGTTGCTCGCTTCGGCTCTGAAGCAACTTCAGGCATTGCATTGGAACCTGGTTGTGGTGGGAAGTGGCCCCCAAAAAGATACAATTCATGGCTTTTTCTCCGAAATCGATAAAGACCGTCTGCATTTTGCAGGCGTTCTTTCCCATGAGGAGGTTCTCGCAATGATGTCCGCGGTCGACCTTTTTGTCTGGCCGGGCTGGAAGGAACCCATCGGCATGGTCTATCTGGAGGCGCAATTAATGGGATTGCCCGTCGCTGCATTCGATTCCATGGGAGTCTCGCTATCTGTATATCACGGCAAGACCGGGCTTTTGGCGGCGGAAGACGATCTTTCGAGCTTTGTCGATAATCTATCTTCCCTCATTTCGCACCCTTTGTTGAGGCGCGATTTCGGACACGCTGCCCAGCAGAGCATAGTGGAACATCATTCCATGCAGGCTGCCGCCAAAACATTGAAGAAAGCACTGAACGAACTTGTAGATTGTTAATCACGCCACAATCTTGGTGTTTGATTTTGATCGAACTGCCATTAGAACTGCGATGTCGAAATTTGCCTGAATCGAACAAAGCCGTGTTGAGAATTTTTCTGCTTGCAATCAGCATGATGGTGGCAACGCCAGGAATGGCTGCACCTCATATTGTGGTTGATCTGGATTCTGGCCATGTGCTGTCGCAGCAGCAGGCCTTTGACCCCTGGCATCCGGCATCCCTGACTAAGCTGATGACGGCGTACTCAGCATTTAATGCGATTGCCAGCGGCACTGCTCAGGCTGATCAACCGGTCCGCATAAGCAGAAATGCCGCAAAACAACCCCCCAGCCGCATGGGTTATCGGATTGGTACCACCATGACGTTGGAAAATGCGTTGAAATTACTGATCATCAAATCAGCAAATGATGTCGCTGTAGCAATTGCCGAAAGCATATCGGGATCCGTTGAAGGCTTTTCTCGACGCATGATGATTGATGCCAGACAACTCGGCATGACCGGTTCCAACTTCGTCAATCCCCACGGATTGCACGATCGACGTCAGGTGACGACCGCTCGCGATATGGGGCTGTTGGTGCAGGTGATTCACCGGGATTTCAAGCAATACAAGTCGCTGTTTGAAACCCCGGCCGTACTCGCACCCAGCCGCACCAAGAATGGCAAGATAATTCAACGTATCTATTATTCTTACAATCTGCTGTTGGAGCGGTATCGCGGAGCAGATGGATTTAAAACCGGCTTTGTCTGTGCCTCTGGTTATAATTTCATTGGCGCCGCATCGCGATCTGGGCGGCGGATCGCCGCCGTGGTTCTGGGTCGGGATTCTCAAACCAGCCGCGCGGTTGACGCAGCAAGGCTAATCACCGAAGGGTTTCAACAACCGCTTCAAACTGGGCAATTGATCGGAACCCTCAAATCGAGCGACACCGTCCCCACTGGTCCGCGCAATATGCGCAGCATATTATGCACCCAGAAAGCCCGGGCAGCGCGATATGAGCCAGGGGCCGGTCAGGCCGTCATCAAGTCACCATGGCTTTTGCCACGCTCCATAGAGCGGTCACCGCTTTCTGTATCTCTGCTTCCTCGATCAAGCATTCCTGTTGTATTGCGCCGAGTACCTTTGCCCAGTTTCAGACCACTACGCATTGCTCAGCCCGTCGAAAACAAGACCGACAAGCAAAGCGTTGCAAGATCAGCAGCACCGCAGGTTCCGATACCAACATTTCGGCCGAAAATCTGATGATCGATCCGATTCCTGTCAGCCTGATCACCGGATTTCTCGGCGCTGGGAAAACGACTTTGCTCAACAGTCTTTTGCAGCAGGGTGAACTGACCGACACAGCTCTGATCATTAATGAATTCGGCGATGTAGGAATTGATCATCTGCTGGTTGAAACTGCCGATGAAGGCATTGTCGAAATGTCCGATGGGTGCCTGTGCTGCACAATACGTGGGGATCTGATTGACACCCTGTCCCGATTGATAAACCGCCCGACAAAGCCCACCCGTATCATTATAGAATCAACCGGCCTTGCCGACCCGGCTCCGATTCTGCAGGCGATAATGGGTCATCCGGTGTTGAGCGACATGTTGCGTCTGGACGGAGTTATTACATTGGTTGACTGCATCAATGGCATGAACACGCTGGACGACCACGAAGAAGCGGTGAAACAGGTTGCCGTCGCCGACCGGATAGTTTTAACCAAGCTGAAAGGCTGCAAGGATAGCGAAACGTTGAAACAACGAATTGCTGCGCTGAATCCGACAGCCCCAATGTTTGACGATCCACAAAGACAACCGGGCTTCTCAGAGCTGTTTAATTCCGGGCTTTATGATCCAAAAACCAAAACTGCCGATGTGGCGCGTTGGCTCAACGATGCGGCTCTGGAGAGCCAACATGGGCACCATCATCACGATGTCAATCGCCATGATTCACGCATTCGGGCATTTACTTTGCTGACTGACAAGCCAGTATCAGCCGCAGCTTTGGCCAGCTTTATCGACCTGTTACGCTCGGCACACGGGCCCAACTTATTGAGGGTCAAGGGTATCATCAGAATTGCAGAAGATCAGAGTAGGCCGGTTGTCATTCACGGTGTTCAACAAATATTCCACCCACCAGCCACTCTGCCAGCATGGCCGGACGATGATCGCCGGACCCGTCTGGTAATGATCACCAAAGACCTGTCAGAAGATTTCGTGCGAAAACTGTTTGATGCATTCGTCGGCAATACCGCGGTTGATACGGCAGATCAGCAAGCCTTGCAGAACAACCCTCTGGCTATTCCCGGCTTCAGGGGCAGCTAGAGCCGTTCACAATTTTTCACCCCGTCTTTCAAGCAAGAACCTGTGGCTATCCCCATCAGCGGCGGATTGATGGATCAGCACTTGGCCCGATTCATTGCAAAAGGCGGGAATATCAATCGCCGCCAGTGGGTCATCGGTTAAGATCAATATCCGTTCGCCAAGCTCGAGCTTGCGCATGGCATTGCGGGTTTTCAGAACCGGCAAAGGGCATTGATAACCTCGAAGATCAAGTTCCGTGTTCTTAGTCAAAGTTTCAACCTTGTCGCGAATATCAGCAGCTTTGCAATGCGCATCACCCAATGAGAGTAATGAAACCATCAAAACTCAACATGGTGATTAACTTGAAGTTCGAATAATGTACAACTGTCCAAGCGATATAATCAAACTGGAACAGAGCCACGAATGACAGATCCGATTGCCCAGGAAGTCGTCAACTTCTGGATTGATGCCGGAACCCAGAAATGGTGGAAGAAAGATCCCGAATTTGATGCAGAGATTCGCCGCAGATTTGGCCAGATACACCAGCAGGCCTGCAGAGGTGAATGCGATCACTGGGCCGCGACACCGGAAGGCGCTTTGGCGCTGATTCTTGTGCTCGATCAGTTTTCACGAAATCTGCACCGCAACAGCCCACTCGCTTTTGCCCAGGACGGCAAAAGTGCGGCTCTTGTGAAAGCCTTGGTCGAGGCTGGAAAGGATCAAAAAATGCCGTCCGATGTCCAGGCATTTTGTTATCTGCCGCTGGTGCATTCTGAAGATCTGGCAAACCAACAGCAAGCCGTAGATCTGATGCGGGCTCTTGGTTGGGAGGTCGCCCTGCGCTCAGCCATTGAACATCGCGACATTATCGCAGAATTTGGTCGATTTCCCCATCGCAACAAGGTGCTTGGGCGCGAAACAACGGCCGCGGAACAAGCATTTCTCGATGCTGGTGGTTTTGCAGGTTAATTGATACTTAACCGCGTTGCCAATCAACGGACCGCAAATCCAATAAAATCTTAAGCGAATTATGGGCATTATTCCCGGTAAATAACCGCAAGCAACGCCGGGACCGATTGCTACTATGGGTGAGAAGCTCAAACCATCGCACATTTTGCGGCCATTCGTGCCGAAATTTGTGCATGCGCGGTGGGGCAAGTATGTGGAAACCGGATTTTCTGTCGCGGACGCCGTATTCATTGGCAAGGACGAGCGCGCGCAGTCTCTCAGAACCGCATTGATCGCGTTTTCAATCCGAATTATCAGCGCCTTCATTGCATTCATATCTCAAGTTTTGATGGCGCGTTGGCTGGGCAGCCATGAATATGGGATTTTTGTTTGGGTATGGGTGGCCGCTGTTATTTGTGGTGGCTTGTCCTGCATTGGATTTCCATCGGCGGTCGTCAAATTCATTCCGCAATATCTGGTGCAGGAGGATTCCAATTCCCTGCGAGGTATCATCTTTGGATCGCGCGTAATTTCCACCATTGTTGCAAGCATCGTCGCTGGGCTTGGTATTGCTGCGGCCTACAGTCTTGAAGGGCGATTGTCGGAAATCTATGCAATTCCACTGATCATGGCAGCAATCTGCCTGCCACTGCTTGCTCTTTCGGACACTCAAAATGGTGTAGCGCGTGCCTTCAGCTGGGCTGATCTTGCCTTCTCTCCGACATATCTTGTTCGACCGGTGCTGATTTTGGTGTTCATGATCATCGCGCTAGGGATTGGCATGGCCGCAACTGCCGCCACGGCGTTGACGGCCACAATATTTGCCACCTGGATTACCACCATCATGCAATCCTGGGTGATGAATCGTCGGCTGAAACAAACCATTCCACCAGGACCAAGATCGCATTCCATGAAAGTCTGGATCGTGGTCGCTCTGCCAATATTTCTGGTCGAGGGGTTTTTCGCCCTGTTGACCAATGTTGATATCATGATCGCGGGAATCTTCCTGTCGCCCAAGGACGTTGCGGTCTATTTTGCGGCCGTTAAAACTCTGGCGCTGGTGCATTTCGTTTATTTTGCTGTAAAGGCCGGGGCTGCCCATCATTTTTCGCGCTACTATACATCGGGTGATACCGCGCGCTTTGATTCATTTGTACGCGACACCGTTAAGCGGAGAGGCTGTGTGAAAAGTCCGTTCGTTTGCGGATCATGCTATAATTCCC
>JAALLE010000078.1 GCA_011087605.1 Hyphomicrobiales bacterium | reverse complement strand
ATCATCTCTTAGGCAAAATCACTTCTCTGTCTCATGAATGCTGACGGGGAACAATTCAGCGTTGAACAGTTCGTGCAGCTTTGCCTGTGCGGGATTGTCCTTGGGAGATGTTGGCGACGAGAAGAAAGTGGATGCGAGTGCTTCGGCGCCCAGATCAGCAATCAATGCCTCGTCGCGAAGACCATCTGTGCCCACGAATTTGGTGAACAATCCGCCTTCGATCGACTGCTTGACAATTTTGCCACCAGAATCGCCGGCATAAGCCACCACGACCAGCGCATCACCACCGGCTTGTGACAGTGTTGCCAGTTCTGAGCGATAGCTGTCCTTTTTCTCTTCATGCTTGACGGCCGAAGTGATTTCACCGCCCGCCGCCTTGTAGGCTTCAATGAACGTCCCACCAATGCCTACGCCATAGTCGTTGTTGACGTAAGTCACCGCAACCTTCTTCAATCCCTCGTCAAGCACCATTTGGGCTAGTACTTCGCCCTGATAGTTATCGGATGGGACCACTCTAAACATCAGGTCATTGTCCTTCATGTCGGTAATTGCCGGCGACGTTGCCGTTGGCGAAAGCTGAACAACGCCGGCTGGAATCGATACTGCTTCTGCAGCTGCAATGGTCGTGCCGGACATCAACGAGCCCATGATAATCGGCACGTTTTCGACGTTCACAAGTTTACCGACGGCGTCAACCGCGCCCTGGGCTGAACCCGTGGTATCGCCATACACCGCGACCGCCTGCCCACCAAGCAAGCCACCCTGCTCATTGGCATGCTTGATCGCCAGGTTCGCGGCGTTCTGCAATGGCGGGATGAAGTTGGCGATTGGACCGGTAATATCCATCAGGACACCTATTTTGGTATCCGCCGCATTCGCCGACAATGTCAGCCCAACAAACGCTGTTGCGGTGACCAGTGTTTTTAACATTTTCATAGTATTCTCCCAGATTAAGCCGTTGATTATGACTCGATTTTATTGTTGGGCGCCTCAACGACGGTTGTCGAAAACGCACCGGGTAGACTGACCTCCAGCAACTGGAGATCATCGGAAATTGCACTATAGCATGTCGACATGCCGGGCGGTATGACAAATGCATCGCCCCGTGAAAGCTGAAACGGTTGTTTGCCTTCGCCTTCCAGAATCATGCTCCCGGCCATGACGAAGTTGAACAATATATCGCAGTCGTGACGCGTCCACGGGACCCGATCGCCGGTCGGGCGGGCGACCATGACCGATGCTACGCTCTTGGTATTTTCATTGATCGTCGTATCACGCGCTTCAAAGCCCGGCAGCCGGAACGGCATGTGTTTTCCGGTGGCGCCAATATTGTGTACAAAACGCTGACCGTCCCACTCTCGCTCCGGGTCAACCGTCGGGGTTGGCAAGGTCATTTGATGATCAATCTCGGTGATGTGTTCGGCAGGCACGCCGATCTCGATCACTTCGATGCCCTCGCCCACCTCTAACACACGATGGCGGATTTGCGGCGGTTGAATGAAGCAATCACCAGGGTGCAACCGAAGCGGTCCTCCCTGATCTTCATAAACCACATCTACCCATCCGCCGACGCAGAAAATCAGTTGGAATCCGACTCGATGGAAATGTACCATGTCGGGTACTGGACCATCGGGCACGCGAATATGCGATGCAATCATGGCACCACCCAATCGAGTCGGGATCAGATCGCGGTAGGACATGCCCGCCCGGCCGATCACCCATGGGGCCTGATCGGCCAGACGACGGACTACAAAGGCGTGCTCTGTATCCGGCATCACCATAGGCGGGTTCAATTCGTCAATCTCGATACGGGTGCCATTTGGGGCGACCAGTTCCCGTTCGCCGGCAGCGAAACCGTCGGGGTCATCAGTCAGTATCCTGATTGTACCCGGTGGTTCGGGAGCCCCCTTTTCGATGCGCACACGCAAGCCGTGACCTGACAGGACGGCAACTTCGGGATCATCAGCGGGATAGATTGTGTCCAGCCGCATTTGCAGCGTCTTGGTAAAGAACGGCAAGTCGTCCCGAAGCTCTTGCGTAGGCAGCCGGATTTCTGCACGCATCAGCTCGGCGCCCTTTCAGTAGCGGTCAAAATCAAGTTGCAAATGCACATAAATTTTGCTGTCTGAGTTGGTGTTTTCTCGGCATGGTTATCCAAAGCTAGATAGTACTTATTGCAAATGCAAGTAATTTCGTTACAACTATCCGCCTGTGTCGCAGATCAATTGAGGCCACCTGGCAATGACATCCAATCAACAACAGACCATTGCCTCTCTGGGCGCGGGCTTGCTGACGGGACAGATCTGTGTCGTGGACTGTTCCAGTATTCTGGGGCCGTCCACAACGTTACAACACTTTGGCGCGCAATCTGGTGGCCAGCAACCAGCGGTCGAAATTCACAAGATCAGTGAATATGATGAAGACGGTCCATTTTTTGCCTGGAACTGGCTGAAGGTGGGCGAGCACGCCGGCACCCATTTTGATGCGCCTCACACCGCCGAAAGCGGTCGACAGCATCCCGACGGCAGCACCGAAACTGTCGATCCTCAAAAACTGATCGCCCCGGCATGTGTAATCGACGTCAGTCAAAAATGCGCCGAACAGCCGGGTTGCCTGCTGGACGTGTCTGATGTCGAAGCTTGGGAAGCCTCAAATGGCCCAATTCCATCAGGATGTTGGTTCTTGATGCGCAGCGGCTTGGACGCACGGTCTGTCGCGTCCGGGGACGATCGTCACCCCGGCCCAACAGCCGATTGCATCCGCTATCTCATCGAAAAAGACATTGTTGGATTTGGCAGTGACTGCCTGTCGACCGATGCCAGCGACGCAGATCAGATGGAGCCGCCTTATCCCGCTCACCATCTGCTGCATGCAGCCAACCGCTTCGGCTTGGCGAGCCTTGAAAATCTTGAACGCCTGCCGGTAACTGGAGCAATATTCATTGCCGCTCCGTTAAAACTCTGCAACGGCACTGGCAGCCCGATCCGGGCGATGGCTTTGGTGCCGGCATGACGGACACACCGGGCAACTCAAGAACACCTCGCCTGGGTGAAATCGGCCTCGACAACTTCGCCCCCTATCTGATGAATCGTATCATGGGGCGCTACAATGCAGATCTGCGACAACAAACGGACACCATGGGGTTAACGACACCGAAGATGCGCGCGCTTGCCGTGCTGTCCGTGGTTGACGGGCTATTGATCAGGGAGTTGGCGGTTTATGCGGTTGTGGAGCTGTCCACGCTCAGCAGAGCACTCGATCAATTGGAGACAAAGGCCTTGTTACGTCGCGCACCAGATTCGACCGACAACCGGGCGACCCGCGTCTACATCACGCCAGCCGGACGCGAAGCATTCGAAGCCCATTGGCCCGCCATGGCGCGTGCTTACGAGGCGATGTTTGAAAACATCCCAGACAGCGAACGACATGCATTTGTCAGCACTCTGCAAAAAATCCTCGGCAACATTCGCATCCATGATTTTTGAGGATTGACCAATGGCTGAGCGATCATTTGCGAAGGAAGTGGAGGACCTCAGGCTCGGCGAAGGTGACACCTTTACCGGCGAAGGTATCCTTGCCATTACAAAGGCACTGCTGGAATGCGGCGTCGGCTATGTTGGGGGATACCAGGGTGCCCCGATCAGCCATCTTATGGACGTGCTGTCCGATGCCCAGGAACTTCTTGGCGAGCTTGATGTCCGCTATGAAGCCAATGCGTCGGAAGCGGCGGCAGCTGCCATGTTGGCCGCTTCGGTCCATTACCCGATCAGGGGCGCGGTCACGTTCAAAGGTGCCGTCGGGGTGAATGTTGCCTCAGATGCACTGGCCAATCTGGCTTCTTCTGGGGTGACCGGTGGCGCTCTGGTGATTGTCGGTGAGGACTATGGCGAAGGCTCGTCAATCATGCAGGAACGCAGCCACGCCTTTGCAATGAAGTCTCAATTCTGGTTGTTGGATCCGCGGCCCAACCTGCCTTCGATCGTCTCGGCCGTCGAGCACGGATTTGAACTGTCAGAAGCGACCGGCACGCCGGTGATGCTGATGGTGCGCATCCGATCCTGTCATGTCACCGGCCAGTTTAAAACCCGCGACAACAAGCGCCCGACCTTCACTGTGCGAGATGCATTGGCGGCTCCGCGAAGCGATTGGTCCCGGGTCGTGCTGCCACCGATGTCATATGCGCAGGAGCGGGACAAGATTGAAAACCGCTGGCCTGCGGCCCAAGATTACATAAGGGAGAATGGGCTGAACGAGATATCTGGCCCGGATCATGCACCGATCGGCATCATTTGTCAGGGCGGCATGTATAACGGCGTTATCCGTGCCCTTCAGCGTCTCGGTTTGGCAACCATTTATGGCGACTGCGACATTCCTCTCTATGTGCTCAATGTTACCTACCCGATCGTCGAAGAAGAGTTCATCGAATTCTGTTTGAACAAGTCCGCAGTATTGATTGTCGAAGAGGGCCAGCCCAACTTCATCGAACAAACCTGCGGTCATCTGCTCTATCAATCGAACGGTCAAACAAGGCTGTTCGGCAAGGATGTCCTGCCCATGGCCGGCGAATACACTGGTCAGGTCCTGTTCGATGGGATCGAAGGTTTCCTGAAAAAAGCAGCGCCAGATCATCTGCCGGCACAGCGTCGAGCGCCGAACCAGCAGCAAGAGTCGGACATTCCGGACTTGTCCAACACCGTTCCGATCCGGCCGCCAGGCTTCTGTACCGGCTGCCCCGAACGGCCAATCTTCGCTGCCTTGAAGCTGACGGAACAAGCGACCGGAAAGCATCAGATTGCCGGTGATATTGGGTGCCATTTGTTTGCCAGTCTGCCGCCATTTGAAATTGGTGGTTCCACAATGGGGTATGGCCTGGGGCCTGCCTCAAACGCGGCATTTGATGGTGGTGGTGACAAGCGTTCGATCGCGATTATCGGTGACGGAGGCTTCTGGCACAACGGGTTGTCTTCATCCATCGGCAACGCGGTCTACAACAAGTCGGACGGCGTAATTGTTGTCGTTGACAACTATTATTCGGCCGCAACGGGGGGACAGGACGTGTTGTCGTCCAGAGCAGACAATAAGTCCAAATCGACAGGTCACCCGATCGCCGCGGCCGTTAAGGGCGTCGGAGTGGAGTGGGTTCGCGAACTTGACCGAACCTATGATGTGCCAGCCATGATGGACGTGTTGAACGATGCGCTGACCACCGAGCATCAAGGCCCAAAGGTCATCGTCGCCTCCTCTGAATGCATGCTCAACAAACAACGTCGGGAGCGACCACTGCGTCAGCAGGCAATCGTCGATGGGCGGCGCATCGATATTCCCCGTTTCGGTGTGGACGAGGATATTTGTACTGGCGACCACGCCTGCATCCGCTTGTCGGGTTGCCCTTCTCTGTCCTTGAAGACACTTGATGATCCATTGCGGGATGATCCGGTCGCCAGCATTGATCAAAGTTGCGTCGGTTGCGGCAACTGCGGAGAAGTGGCAGACGCGGCCATTTTGTGCCCCTCGTTCTATCGAGCAGATGTGGTCCACAACCCCGGTCCGATCGAGCGGTTTTTAGGTGGCCTGAATGACGGCCTTATCCGTTGGCTTCAATCCAGACGATCCGGACGGCGATTGGAGTTTGGACGATGATGACCGTGCAGCCCGATCCATCAACAACCACGGTAGACGATGTCATCAAACTGGCGATCATGGCCGTGGGTGGCCAGGGCGGCGGTGTGTTGACCAATTGGATCGAATCCTGCGCGCGTGCGGCCGGTTATCATGTCCAGGCCACATCTGTGGCCGGTGTCGCACAACGCACAGGCGCGACAATCTATTACATTGAAATGGCTCCGGCTACAGCGCGGGAACCGGTGTTCGCGCTGATGCCGTCTGGCGGCGATGTCGACATATTGGTTGCAGCCGAAATGATGGAGGCCGGGCGGGGCATTCTGCGTGGCTTTGTTACGCCTGACAAAACCACACTAATCACTTCAACCCACCGGGCCCTCGCGGTGAGTGAGAAAACAGTGCCGGGCGACGGCATGGCTAACTCTATCGAGGTACAGGCTGCCGCAGAAATTGCTGCGCAGCGGTTTATTGCTTTCGACATGGAGGCAATTGCCCAGCAAAACAGTTCGGTCATATCTGCCAGTCTGTTGGGGGCCCTTGCCGGTTCAGGCGGTCTGCCGTTCCCCAGGGAGGCATTCGAGGCCGCAATCCGGGGTTCAGGGCGGGGGATCGACGCCAGTCTGCGAGCATTTGACGAGGCATTTCGCGTCACGCGTGGCGAAGCCGAGGTGATCCTTGAAGAACAACCATCCGCACTGGTTCCAATACCCGGACCCAAGAAACTCGAGCAGGCTTTTTCGAAGCAAAAGCAACGTGTTGATGGATTTCCAGAAGTGGTCAGGGAAATTGCCCTGGCCGGCCTGCGCGCGGCTGTTGACTTTCAGGACCTGACGTATGGCGATGAATATCTGACGCGTCTTTCCAGTCTCATCGACAAGGATAGCGCGTCCAAAGACTACGCATTTTCGGTTGCGTGCGCCAAGTATCTTGCGCAAGCCATAGTCTATGATGATGTCGTCCGCGTAGCAGATCTGAAAACCCGCCACGCGCGTTTTGAACGGATCAACCAAGAAATGAAAACTCCCACCGGTGCGCGGTTGCAGCTCACAGAATTCATGCATCCTCGTGCGGAGGAACTCGTTGGGCTATTGCCGGCGCGGATGGGTGGCTGGATGATTGCTCGGCCTCGCGCAATGCGTGGAATTGATCGCCTGTTCAACCGCGGCAGGCGGATCAGGACAGACCGGCTGTTCTCCTTCCTCCAACTCTATTTCCTGGCCGGTCTTCGGCGTTGGCGCCGCGGCATGTTACGGCACCAGGTGGAACGTCAGCACTGGGAGTCCTGGTTGGCGCATGCGGAGGGCGAATTGGCGCGTGATTACGATTTCGCGGTGGAACTGGTTCGTAACCGACGGTTGATCAAAGGCTATTCGGATACCCATTCCCGGGGATTGTCAAAATTTGACAAGGTTTCCCAAGGCGCAAGTTTGGTTGCTGGACGTTCCGACGCCGCAGCGTGGGTCAGACGCCTGCGAGAGGCCGCGCTGGCAGATGCGGACGGCGACGCGTTGGAGGGGGCCCTGGCTACTGTGAGGACATTTGCGAATGGATAACGCGGTGACACCAGAGCAAACCAATCTTCACGGCACCCCCATGCGCCGCATGATAACCGGGCTTTGGCCAATGGCAGGTCGGGAACGGGATAGTCGCACACCTGATCTGGACGCTGCAGCTGCGGCCTTGATTGAGTATGTACAGTTTGCCGAACTCCATGCCGCTGCGCCCGGTCCTTCCAAAGAATTCTATACGCTTGAGCCCGATGCCAATGGCGTGCACGGTAGGATCATAAAATATGACCTTAACGCGGAGGTTTCGCCGTGACGGAACCATTGCTGAGTATCAGGGACGTCCACAAGGGCTTTGGTGGCTTCAAGGCTGTCGATGGCATCTCGTTCGATGTGCCGCGCGGATCGATTGCCGGTCTTATCGGGCCAAATGGCGCGGGTAAAACCACGCTGTTCAATATCATATCTGGACTTTATTCCACTGACAGTGGCGAGGTGATACTCGACGGTGTGCGTTTGACCGGCAAGGCACCGCACCAGGTCTTCGGATCGGGCCTGGCCCGAACCTTCCAGATCCCACGACCTTTTCCAGCGATGACAGTTTTGGAAAACTTGATGATTGTCCCCCGGCCACAGGCGGGTGAAAAATTCTGGAATAACTGGATTCGCCCTGGTGCCGTCAAAGCGCAGGAAGAAGAACTGCGTGCCAAGGCAGAACAGGTCCTCGCGTTTTGCAACTTGACGCAAGTCGCCGGCAGCGAAGCGCAGAATCTGTCAGGCGGTCAGCACAAACTCCTGGAGTTGGCTCGGATTTTGATGGCAGACCCGAAGATTATTCTGCTTGATGAACCCGCCGCCGGTGTCAATCCAACGCTGATGCGTGACCTGGTGGACAGGATCCTGGAGTTGAACGCCCAAGGCTACACCTTCCTGATTATTGAGCACAACATGGACGTGGTAATGTCGGTCTGCGATCCGATATTTGTGATGGCGCAAGGCCGCCTGCTCTATCAGGGCAACGCCGCCGGAGTTCGAAGCGATGCGTCTGTCCTGGATGCCTATCTGGGAGAAACCATATGACTCCCCTGCTCGTCGCCAAGGACATCGTCGCCGGTTATCAGCCGGATCTCCCCATTCTCCACGGGGTGTCGATGGAGGTTACGAAGGGCGAAGTCGTTACGATTATCGGCCCCAATGGTGCCGGAAAATCCACCCTGGCAAAAGCCATTGCTGGCCTTGTGCATGTCACCAGTGGGGACGTCTGGGTCGACGGCACAATTGCGACGAATGTTGCTGCTCACCAGATGGCAGGTGCCGGTGTCGGCTTCGTCCCGCAAACGGCCAACGTGTTCACAACGTTGACCATAGAGGAAAATCTGGTTGTCGGTGGCGCGGCATTGGCCAAGCCTGCCGCCAACCGGCAAATTGAGCGGGTTTTCGGACTTTACCCGATTTTGGCTGACCGACGCGGAGACAAGGCCGGCGTGCTGTCCGGTGGGCAGCGCCAGATTCTGGCCATCGGTCGGGCGCTTCTAACGGAACCCAAACTGCTGCTGCTTGATGAACCAACAGCCGGCTTGTCACCAAAGGCCGCCGCCGAGATGTTTGCCACCATTCGCGAGATTGCGACCGATGGCAGCGGTGTGTTGATGGTTGAACAGAATGCCAAGGCGGCGCTTCGGATGTCAGATCGTGGCTATGTGTTGGCAGAGGGAGAAAACCGCATTGACGGCCCCTCATCATCACTGCTCGACAACAAAGAAATCGGCGCCATTTTTCTTGGTGCACGACCGGACGACCTTCTGCCGGTTAACCAGAGGAACGATCCATGATTCTGCAACATATTGCCGACGGCATTCTCAGTGGGGCGATCATCGCCCTGGGTGCGATTGGATTGAGCTTCAGCATGAAGATCTTGCGATTTGCCAATTTTTCCCATTCCGAATTGCTGACATGGGGTGCCTATTTCGCCTTGATCTTTGCCAGCTTCACGGCGGCATTCGGCCCAGGCCTGGGCAATCCAGTCGGCCCGTTTTCATTTGGCTGGAAATTTCTGGCAGCCCTGGTCTTTACAGCGATCGCGACTTCGGCACTGGCACTGGTGTTGCATGAGCTTGTTTTTGATCGGCTGCGCCGGACGGCCAATCACATGACGATGGTGTTTGCCAGTTTCGGAGTGGCACTGCTTCTTCGGCACTTGGTGTTGCTGCTGTTTGGTGGCGACCCGATCTATTACTCCAACGCCCTGCAGTTTGCCGTGTTGTTGCCTGGCGGTGTGCGCGTCATGCCCGATCAGGTATTCTTGTTGGGAGTAACCATTGTTGTCGTGGTGAGCCTGCACTTGTTTTTGACCCGCAGCCGAACCGGCATTTCAATGCGGGCGGTCTCCGAGAACCCCGATCTGGCGCGGGTTAGCGGCGTCAACGTTGCCAGTATCGTGCGGTGGGTCTGGATTATTGGCGCATCCGGTGCCGCCGTCGCCGGTCTGATGTATGGCATGACTGTTCAACTCCGCCCAGAGCTCGGCTTCAGCCTGATTCTGCCCCTGTTTGCCGCGGCAATCCTTGGTGGTGCCGGGAGCCTATACGGGGCGGTCATCGGGGGGCTGGTGGTGGGCCTGTCGGAAAATCTGTCGGTCATGATTATTCCAACAACCTACAAGCCGGCGGTTCCGTTTCTGCTAATCCTTGCGATCCTGTACTTTCGCCCGCAGGGCCTGTTTGGAGAGCGGCAATGATTGGCGTCCTTTCCTATCTGATCTTCTTTATGATTTTGGCCCTGGTATTCGGGATTGCAGTACTGGGCTTGAACCTGCAGTGGGGGTATACCGGCCTCTTCAACGCGGGCGTAGCTGGCTTCCTGGCTATCGGTGGCTATGCCATGGCCATACTGACCGGCCCGTCGAGGGAGGCGGTGTTCGGTGGGTTTGAGCTGCCGTTCCTGGTTGGCCTCATCGGGGCCATGGGCGCTGCCGGTTTGGGCGGAATCATCATCGGTCTGGTCACTCTCCGCTTGCGCGGCGAATATCTGGCTGTTGCAACGTTCGGCATTGCGGTGACCATCCAACTGGTTTGTCTGAACTGGGAATATTTAACCGGCGGCACGCTGGGTCTGATTGGAATCCCCAATCCAACCCACGAATTGGCGAGCGCGCCACTGGCTCAAAATGCCATATTCCTCGCCATGGTGGTGGCCCTGACAGCACTTGTCTATTGGGGCCTGCAACGCATCGTTAACGCACCGTGGGGGCGTGTCCTGAAGGCGATCAGGGAAGATGAAATCGCTGCCGAATCCTTAGGCAAAAACCCTGCTTTGATCCGGCTGACTTCCTTCGTATTGGGATGCATGTTGATGGGCCTGGGCGGTGCCCTGTACGTCGCCTTCATCGGTTTTGTCAGCCCATTCGATTTCTTGCCAATCATCACGTTTCAGATTTGGACCATGTTGATTGTTGGTGGCAGCGCCAACAATCGAGGAGCGATTCTCGGGGCGATTGTTGTATGGGCTGTCTGGACCGGCAGCGGCTATATCATTTCACAGATTGTGCCACCGGAGTTTCAGGCGCAAAGTGGGGCGATGCAAGCCGTGCTCATTGGGCTTATACTGGTTTTGTCGCTACTGTTCCGACCGAGAGGACTGATCGGAGAGAAACTTCATGTGTCGCGTCACGCCAAATTGTGATGGTAGTGAATGTAGAGTTATTGGATTGACGTCGCCCCGGGAAAACCCCGGACCCTAATTAAAGACCACCTGGCCCAAGGCGACAGGATCAGGGAGTGCAAATGTAAGGAAATGATTATGAGAAGATTAGGAAAATATGTTGCGTTGGGGGGGCTGGTTGCCTTTCTCGCATCGATGGGCAACGTCATGGCACAAGAATGCCCGATCAAACTGGGCGCCATCCTGCCTGTGAGTGGTCCGATGGGCCAGGTCGGTGAGCGCATTTCCAACACGGGAGCATTCGCCGTTGAAGTCTTCAACGAAGCGGGTGGCGTAAAAAACTGTCCAGTCGAGTACACGCTCCGGGACACCCAGGGACAATCGGCCGTCGGCGTTGATGCCGCCAAAAGTTTAGTTGACCTTGAAGGGGTGAAGGCGCTGATCGGTGCTGTGTCGTCTGGCGTCAGCCTACCGGTCCTCACATCTGTTGCTGTCCCTTCAAAAGTTGTTCAGGTTTCCTGTTGCTCGTCTTCTGAGAGCTTCACCGCACTGGCCCAGGAAGGCAAGACGAAAGGCTACTGGTTCCGCACCTATGCAACCAATCGCAGTCAGGCCGCTATGGGTGCTCTACTCACCACCGAAAAGGGCTTTAAGAACACCGCTGTGATCTACGTGAACACCGACTTTGGTGTCGGCCTGGCCAAACGCTATGTCGAGGACATCAAGAAGCTGGGTGGTAACATCACCTCAATGATCGCCTACAATGAAAGCCAGCAAAGCTATCGTGCCGAGGTGACCAAAGCATTGGAGGGTAATCCCGATTCTGTGTTCCTCGTGGCGTTTCCGGTGGATGGTGCAACGATTACGCGCGAATGGCTGTCGCTTGGCGGCACCGACAATCTGATCGTGAACAACTCGCTGCGGTCTGACGATTATTTCAAGGCAGTCGGCCATCAATATCTCCAGAACCTGGTCGGCTATGACAGTGCACAACCGCGGTTGCCGTCTGTGACCACATTCAATGAGTTGTTCCAAGCCAAGTTTGACGGCCCGCCAAACGGTCCTGGACTGCACTCGGTATTTGACGCTGTCACCGTGGTCCTGTTGGCCATGGAAGCGGCTGATGAATTGACCGGTGATGCCATCCGCGATCAGATCCGCAACGTGACGGCTGATGGTGGTATTGAGGTTTACCCGGGTGCTGAAGGCATCAAGCGGGCCAAAGCCCTGCTCGCAGAAGGCAAACAGATCCGTTACGTCGGCGCAACTGGCGCGCTCCAGTTCGATGCCAACGGCGACGTCCAGGCTCCGAAAATGACGTGGAAACTGAACGGTACGGAAAATAAAGAAACCGGCTATTATACCACGGAACAGGTGGCCGATTTAATCAAACGTCTCGACAAATAACTCACTCAGGTTTCCGGGCGGCTCAGGCCGCCCGGTCCATCTTTAGGATTGACTAATGGCCAAAGGTCGACAGCATGTGTTCAGCGGCTCGGTTTACGAGGAGATGGCCGGATACGCGCGCGCGGTCGTCGTCGATGATCGCATATTCGTGTCGGGCACCGTAGGGGTTGATTTCAGCACGGGTGATATGCCGGACAGTGCTGCTGCTCAAACGGAGCTCGCAATCAGTACGATCGAAAAGGCCCTGCGGCAGGCGAATTCCGGGCTGCAGGACATTGTTAGATTGCGTATATTTATTCCTGACCCTCAGGATGTCATGGATGTTTCATCCGTACTCAAGGAAAAGGTCGGTTTCACCTATCCGGCAAATACAACCGTCTGTGCACCTCTCGCTGTTCCTGGCGCGAAAGTGGAAATTGAAGCGGAAGCGATCCGTGGATCGGGTGAAGAGCCTGACGCACCATGACAGCAGATACCGCCTCTATCCGAATTGATGCACCGGCACAGATCATCTACGACTATATCCGCGACCCCAAAAAGATGGACCGTTGGTCGTTCGGCACCTGGCACACGACCATTCATCAAGATGGGTTAGTCGAAGGCAGGGCCCTTGGCACGGGCGCAGGAATATTTCTGCGGATCGAAGCCGACCTTGACCGTCTGTTGATCGACTATCATATTGGACCAACAGCTGGCGCTCTTTCGCCGCGCATATTTGCCCGGGTCATTCCCGGAGCAGTGACCGGACATGCGTCCAACACCGCGACTCTGACTTTGACGGCGTTGCGTTCAGCCACCATGGATGACGGTCGATGGCACAGCCTATGCCGAGCACACGCTGCCGAACTTGATCTGATTAAGGGTCAGATCGAAAGCGGCCACGACCCGCGCCAATAGCCAGGGCATTTGGTTTCCGGTGGTAATTCCGGTGACAAAACCCCAATGCAGCAGTTTTTGATCGAGTAAACGGTCTCCCAGATAAAACTCAATTGCGCGCCCATGATCTTTGCGGGGAATATCTTTGGATAATCACACACATCAAATATGAACGGTAATGCTTGTGATCTGAAAACTTCTTGTCACACTGCCTGGATGAAAGGTTGCGTGTGGTCAGTTTGGATTTCCTGTTTGGTTACCCTTTGGGTGCCTGTTCAACCAATATGGGCAAAATCATTAAATCCGCTTCAACAACTGGGACATGATCTTTCACAGCAACATTGTTCACGTTGCCACGTTGTCGATACAAAAAACCTGTTTGCCGGAATCTCGTCGACTCCATCATTTCCACTTCTGGTCAATGAACTGGACGACTGGGAAGAGCGGTTTTTGAGTTTTCATACGCGCCTGCCACACCCGTCCTTCATCCGGTTTAAGGGTGAGGAAGTCGATCCCAACAAACCAGTTGTCTTTGCACCGTTTGAGCTTCAATATTCAGATATCGACGCCTTGGTCAGCTACGCCAAAACGCTAAAACGAGAACGCTAACCAAAATGTATCCTGGCAAATGAACGATATTTGGTTGGGGCTGATAAATGCCTTCAAACTGATCTTGAGCTTCGATGCCGATCTTTACGAGATCGTCTTGCGATCCTTGCAGGTCACCCTGTCAGCCGTCTTCATTGCGTCGCTCATCGGTCTGCCATTGGGGGCCATGTTGGCCGTCAATCGGTTCAGGTTCCGTCGAGCCACAATCGCCTTGCTCAACTCGTTGATGGGGTTGCCACCAGTGGTTGTCGGCCTGATCGTCTACTTGTTGTTTTCGCGCTCGGGACCACTTGGTGTCTTTGGATTACTGTTTACACCGACAGCTATGATTATTGCGCAGGTGATCATCATCACCCCGCTGATTGCGTCGATTGCGCACCAGGCGCTGAGAGACTTGTGGTCGGAATATCATGATCTTTTGATCTCTCTCAACACTGGCAAGCGCCAGCGGATGATGACCCTGATCTGGGATTCAAGACGATCCCTGTTGACCGCGTCGCTGGCCGGGTTTGGACGCGCAATTGGTGAAGTCGGAGCGATTATGATTGTCGGTGGCAATATCGACCACGTCACACGTGTATTGACCACCGCAATAGCACTGGAAACCGGCAAGGGTGACTTTGCCCTTGCTCTCGGCCTCGGCTTTGTTCTCATCGGACTTGCTATCGCCGTCAATATGGCCATTCACGCCCTTTCCAAGACCGAACGGACAGGACAATGGTGAACAATTCCATTCTTCCATTGCGGCTGGAAAATGCGGTTGTCCAGAAACGCAGCAAGACAATACTTGCCGACATATCACTGACACCTGAATCGCGCATTTTTCCCTGATAATTGCCAAACTGACCCTTCTCACAGTCCGGTGGAGATGCCCCACCTGAATGTGTGTCAAAGGTCCCAATAGACTCATAATATGCAGGCTGGAATGCACGATATACCCCATATAACCGCGCCAGTTCAGTGGCTTACCAACGGGTTTGCCAATAAGAGATTAGTGTCAGGGGTGGGTGGCGGTGCTGTCAGACGAAACAAAAAAGTCTCTGATTACCGAGGGATATTTGACCTTCAATTGACACAGGTCTGCCGCAGTTCATTCAAGGTGGCAGAGCGTTTGATCTTGAAATTTTTTTTTGCCGTATAGATGTCTTTCTTGGATGAAGTGGTCGTGAACAGAGGAATGAATGGCAGCTAGTTTTTCTAACTATACATATACCTCAAGTGGAGCTCGGCTCACTCTTTTCGTCGAGCAAATAGATGAAAACTCTTCTTCCGATTGTTCAACTATCGGCCGGTTTCTGCCTCTGTGCATCTTCGACCACATCCACTGCAGCCTAAAATGAATGGGGTATGTCCGTCCCTGCGACTCCAGGTTGAGCATACAACTTCATTGATGCCCCTAAAATTTTTGGTCCTGCCTGTCGGCGATCCGAAATGGAAAGGAATTTCAATCGTGGTGGAACACCCATTTGACACCCAGGCCAACTAATAAGTTGTTGAAGTTCAGATTTGATCTGACAGTTTGCCGTCCGGACGGTCCTGATCTGCCAGGTCAATTTAAGTCAAACTCGTTCTCCTTCTCCTTGCTTATCAGGTTCCGTCTCATCCCGGTCACGCTTCTCCTTAAAGACCTTGTGATGTGCTTGTGATTATTCCAATCCAATGACCCATAAACAATTCGTGGCAACCCCAATTGCTTTGGAACCACATCCATAAAACGTATTTTCCCAAGACATTGATTCCATTCGGCTAACGAAGAGTTCCACCCAGAAGGCTGGAGTGGCCCAGAGCCAGCAATGCATCTTCTCTCAGGTGAATTGGTGAACGTCGGGCTTCGACTGCTGAATCACGTAATTCCTGTTCTAGAAAGTCTAGATCCTGACCCGCCGCGCGCAAAACTGCAATTACAGTCTCGACGGGACGATGACGCGACGCAACAAGCGCCCATAAAATGGCCGCTCGCGTTCCGCTCTTGCAATGGGCGAAGATCGGTTTGGGAAGATCGACCAGAGCCTGTTCGAAGCGATTGATGGCATCCGGTTCAAAAATGTCGTGGTTTTGTGTTGGACTGTGCACATATTCCAAACCGAGACTGCGTGCATGTTTCTCCGCGTCAGGAGCGAGCAAATAGGTTCCCAGTTCGTCGTCGGGCCGCGCGTTCAGTATCGAGGCGTATCCGTCGCCTCGGATCTGTTTGAAGTCACCAACCGACAATTGCGGACCAATCGCAAATTCGGGTGTCAGACTGACAATTTCAAGCACGTCCGTTGTCTCTCCGATTCAATCCGCACTGGTGCCCTTTTCTGCATTGCTTTGCAATCTTAGGTGTTTCCCTTGCCATGCAACATGCCTAAACTCGACTCGAACCAATATTGTTCAACGAAGCCTCATCAGGAACAGAAAGCAAGAAGAATGGACAAAACAGACGCCCGGATCCTCGACCTTCTGCAAACCAATGCTGCCCTTTCCGCAACGGATATTGCCGAACAGCTCAGCCTGGAAGAAAACGTGTGCGCCGATCGCATAGCGCGCCTGGAGGAAGATGGTGTCATCGAGGACCGCGTAGCTCTTCTCAATCCACGCAAGGTCGGCGCGGGTGTGACGGCGTTTGTGGCAATCACCACCCCGGAACACAGCCAGGAATGGCTGGATCGGTTCCATGAAGTCGTGGAGGGCATTCCCGAAGTGGTGGAGTTTTACAGGATGAGTGGACAGGTTGATTATCTGCTTCGCGTCGTCGTGCCGGATGTCGATGGCTACGACAAATTCTACAAAAAGCTGATTGCAGCGGCCAAATTAAAAGAAGTCAGTTCAACATTTGCCATCGAGCAAATCAAATACACTACCAAGCTGCCACTTAAGGTGATTGACGAGTAAGCCCCAACTGCGCGTGGGACAAAACCGGCAAGTCATTCTCCGGCAGCAATTTTGAGACCATCCATATAGCGCAGCAAATCGTTTGTATCGGCGTAAGGAGCCCGGGCCTGTTCGCGCAGCAGGCTGAAATCCGGCAGCCTGACCAGAACTTCCTGGAACTCCCATTCAGCGTCTTCCCGCCTGCCCAATTTGGCAAGTACAGACGCCAGTCCGAGCCGTGCCGGTAAAAAATCAGGATTTTTTGTAAGAGCCGCGTTGAAATATTCAACGGATTCCTGATAGCGCTCCAGGTGAAATAAGGTCATGGCCTTAGTGTGAAGATAAAAGAATGGGAGATCAGTGCTCCGCCGCATGGCATTCTCGATGGCCTCCAGCCCTGCTTGATGTTTACCAGCAAATACAAAAGTGAGACTTTGCATCGAATACGCGTCAGCGTTGTTGGGGGAGATTTCAATCGCTTTGGCAAAGGACTTGATCGATTCCGCGTATTGGCGCCGAGCGCGCAGCAGAAGTCCCCTTGCCAGATAAGCCTGTTGGACATTCGGGTCGAGGCGTATCGCCTCTTCCAGATAGCTTTCAGCAATTTGGGTATCGCGCCCCGGATCTTCAGACCACCCGAACCCAACTTCAAGGGCAAGGGTGAACGCAAAGTTTGCCCTGGGTCGCGCATAGTTAGGGTCAATCTCAATGGCCTTTGTGTACCAATCCCTGGCGGCGCGGAGATCGGCAATTGAGAATGTCGAAAACAGCACATTACCATGCAGCAAATGATCATAAGCTTTAGGATCGGGAAAATGCGGTTTCCGCTCGGTTGACTTTGCTGGTTTTAACGAAGCGAAGTTCGGAATTGAACTGAGTGCCTCGTCGGTGATCACCTCGCTCAGCCTCACCAATTCTTCCCGGTTGGGTTCATAGACCTTTGCCCACAGGCTCTCGCCATTCTCGACATTCACCAGTTGAACGTTGATACGCGTCAAATCGCGATCCCGACGGAAACTGCCGGTAATCATGTAAGTCGCCTCAAATTCCTGGGCCGTTTGGCGCAATTGGCCAATGTTGGATTGCTGCGGTGTCGAACCGCTCGGCGCAATGACCAACAGGTCTGCAGACTGGGAAATGTTCGTCAATACATCTTCGCTGATACCTTCAGCCAAGTAGGAATCTTCTTCACTCTCACCTCGAAATCTCAACGGGAATACCGCAATTGACTGGCTTTGTGAGGAGCGTTTGATCTGTTGGTTTCCCCCCCTGGTCCGTTGATCCCAAATTTGAGGCCTGACGAACATCACGGCGCCTGTGGAGACTGCCGCGATTAGCAGGAGACCGATAATGGCAAGGCGGAATGGCGATTGCTGCAATTTTGCCGATCGCGAGATTTTCAGATTGTTCGAACCAGGCTGATTGTCACCGAACAGCACGCGATAAACGCGGATTTTCCGTTTCAGATTCTTGACTTTGATCTCACCCAGAGATTCGTATGACACATCAAGCAGCGACCGCATTTGATCATACGACGGTCCCGAAATACATATTCCTCCCGGATCAGAAAGGCTTTCGAGCCGGGCGGCAATATTTACGCCGTCACCGAATATGTCATCCTCGTCAACGACTATGTCACCCAGATTAATCCCTATGCGAAACGCAATCTGCTGATCTTCGGGCAGGTCGATCTCGCGCTCGGTCACGGCAGTTTGAATATCGACCGCACACTGTACTGCTTCAATCACCGAAGGAAACTCGACCAACAGGCCGTCTCCCATCAACTTGACAATGCGACCGTGGTATTGGGTCAGATGCGGATCGATAAGCTCTTCGCGATATGCCTTGAGGCGCTTCAACACCCCAACTTCGTCGGCTTCCATCAGCCGGGAATATCCAACCATGTCAGCAGCCAGTATAGCGCTGAGGCGTCGTTCCATCGGCCCAATCTCCCTTTGGGACATAAGCTATCAGATCGTCCCCGCGAAGCCAATTCGCAGGTCACTTTTGACTTCACTGTGCTAAGTGTTCAGCGTCTCCAACTTTACGAGCAGTTGATTGTTACGGTTCAACTTGATCGAGGCCGGATACAGCGGTGCCCAACCTTATATGGCTTCTTCCACTCAGTTGATTCTCAACGAGAATTTACCCCGAGCCCTATGGGTATTATTTGACCGAACCTGACACTTTTGTAGAGTGTGAGATGAAACCTTGAGAGGATTGAAATGCGCGCAATTTTATTGGCTGTTTATCTGTAACTACCCAGCTACCCCAACCTGATGCTTTTATAGACGGCCCATCAGAC